>CAZVDS010000116.1:0-1526 GCA_964626315.1 uncultured Desulfurellaceae bacterium | reverse complement strand
TAAAATCAGATTTTCGTTTAGCCAGGAATTTTCTAAAAGGGACAATAGGAGATACAATCAATTTACTGTTGGCAGCAGCAGCTTACAACTTCAAAAAGCTGATGGATCAGCTTGCCTTTTTTTTGTTTCTTTTTATTTTTCGTCCTTTTTTTACAAAAAAATATCAAAATTAAGAGCCGATGAATGAATCTTGAGCTCAATCTAAAGTGAGTATGGAAAAAATTTTAGGATAAAATTTAATAAAAGGCTTTTTTTAAGCATAGACTAAGTAATCTATGGGCATAGGATAAAGATTTGAAATTTGTTGTAATATATGAAGAAATATATAAACAAATATATAAGAATGTGAAGTTATTAAGCACTTAGTACTGGTCATCTTTTAGACTCGTAAGACAATTCGCAAAAGGATTAGTTTTTGTATTACTGCTCTGCTTCAGTTGGAATTGGACAAACGGGCTATCTGTGATAAGGTGGAAAAGAAAGGAGGAAAAAATTTAAAATTTAAGAAAAGCAATTATGAGAAAATTTTCGGGAAGAGATTTAGGAAAGTTAAACAGATCATGAGGGACTGTCTGACTATGTAAGTTAATTTGATAATTTTACGGTTTCCAATTTAGAGGTTATGAGTGTTTAGCGTTAGTGACATTGGATATGGAATGGAGACAAGCCGGAGGATGTGATAGAGAGGTATAAGGATAGTGGCGGATAGAGAAGATGTTTTTCAATGTGGAGAGCAATAGGTTTTAGATAAGCAAGATGCATTTTAGAGATAGTAGCAAGGCGGAGAGGAAATGCTATTTTATATGATAGCGATATATTATATTTAACGGAAATAGTGGGTGGGGTTCAAGAAAAAATAGGATATGAAGGTAGGAATAGTGCTTTTTAAAGGGGTTAAGGAAGTTGAAGAGGATTTTGAGAAGGATTTTTGTTGAGGAGGTACAAGAAGTTTGGAATATATTATTGTAATATGAAAAGAAATTAGTCAAAGACTTAGTTTTTTGCCTCGTTGCAAAAAGTGTCTAGTAGTATATGATGGATGAAAAAACGAAAAACAGAAGATAAGTAATATCCAGTTGGCATTTTTGCAATGAATTATCTTACAAAGGGGAGGATAATGATTAATAGGAGAAAATTTATAGACAAACTAAAAGCTCTTAAATTTAGATTTAATACATATCTATATAGAAGATATTTTGATGAATATAAGTGTATTTTTATTCATATACCTAGATGTGCTGGGACTAGTATTTTATATATTTTATCTGGCGGAGGCACTATTTATCGTGATCATTCTACTTGGTTTGATTATTATCGATATGATCCTTATAAATTTAATAGTTATTATAAATTTACTGTCGTAAGGAATCCTTTTGACCGAATTTTTTCTATATTTTGTTATTTATTAAATGGCGGAAATCAAAGAGATGATTTGTATTTTAGGGATTATTTCAAAGAAAATAATATAACTTTTGAAAGATTTGTTTTGAATTATTTGGATCAATATAGAATTCATGAGCATACTT
>CAZVDS010000115.1:0-1596 GCA_964626315.1 uncultured Desulfurellaceae bacterium | reverse complement strand
TAACTTCTAATAATTGCACTATTGCGTTTATGCGTCCATATTGGTATCATATCCGCAGTATTGCGGATATTTTTTACTATAGTCAAAACCAACTTACTTTTTGCCTTCTCCCCCTCCTCCCTTTTTCAAATTATCCAAAGGGCTTTTAATCTTGCTCAAATCTTTTGTGCTCACATGGGTATATATCTCTGTAGTTTTTGAGCTTTTGTGACCTAACAATTCTTGAATATACCTTAAGTCCGTCCCGCTTTCGAGGGTGAGTGGCAAAACTATGACGAAGGGTATGTACCGATGCCTTTTTCTTCAGTCCCACCTCTCTAACTGCAATCTCTAATATTGCCTCAACGGTTCTTGTAGAGATGGCTCTTTCAGGTTTTGCCCCTGGAAATAACCATTTATCGGGTTTATATTCTTTCCAATATCCTCTCAATTCCTCTAGGGCAACTTCGGATAGAATCGTGTATCTATCTTTTCTCCCTTTAGCTCCTTTTATGTGAATCAGATGTCTATTACTATCAATATCTTCCACCCGTAATTTTACTATTTCGCTTACCCTAAGTCCAGCAGAATAAACCAACATCATTATGGCCCTATGTTTCAGATTTTTGATTGCTTTAAGCAACTTACTTACCTCTTCCTGGCTGAGGACAATAGGCAACTTCTTTTCCTTCCTGGGTCTGGGTAGGTTCCCAACCGTCTTTGGCATATTCAATACATGGTCATATAAAAATTTTAGAGCACTCACTGCCTGGTCATGATAAGCCCTTGATACTTTCCCCTTATTAATCAAATGAAGCATATATTCCCTGATGTGTCTTTCATCAAGTTCTTTTGGGTCTTTCACAAAGTAACTAATGTATCGTTCAATATGGTGTAGATATGCTTTTCTTGTCTTTTGGCTATATCCTCTTAATTTGAGTTCTTTCATAACTTCCTCTGTAATTTGAGACTGATTTGGTGGCTGCGTATCTGTCTTTTGGCTGAAGGAAGATTGAAGCGTGGAATCTAAAAGGACATCTTCACCATTAAAAGCTGACAATATCTTTTTTAGAATATTTTCCGAGTAAGGAAAAGTCCAATGTTTTTTATCTGGGTGCCAGCTACGACCCTCAATTGTTTTAACTTTAGCTACAAATCTAGGATTATACGAGAATGAAACTACTATTTTCCTTTGTTGTAAATCTTTGCCAATTTTTATATTTGCCATAAATTTATTTTATTAACTCCTCAATATTAACTTCTAATGCTCTAGCAATTTTTGCAACAGTTTGGACAGAAGGTTTTTTGACAACATTAGATTCTAATTTTGTCAAAGTAGTATAAGGGATATCAGCTTTTCTTGCGAGACCATCTTGTGTAAGTCCCTTTTTCTTTCGAAATTTCTTTACATTATCTCCAATCATATTTACTCTTGACATTATTTCCAACTTTTGATAGCATAATTAGAGTAACGCTCTTTGACATTTAATATTGTAATACTAAATCTAAAATAATTTTGCAATAAAATTTTAGTTTTCTGATACCAGTTTAGAATTTGCCCAAAAAGAAGTCAAAAAATCGCTTTTCTTTCCCCCAAAAATCCGAAAGTCCGATTTG
>CAZVDS010000114.1:0-1747 GCA_964626315.1 uncultured Desulfurellaceae bacterium | reverse complement strand
ACCTTGCATTGCTTTTAGAACAATATCTATAAATTCTTCCAAAGAAAATCCCAGTTCTTCACATGTTCTTATCTGTTCCCTGTTTGCTCCTGCCGCAAATCCCTTTTCCCTGAATTTTTTCATAACAAATCCTGTATCTATTTTTGATAATTTCTTTTCTGGTTTTACCAGTGCACAGGCAACAATTAAACCCGTCAAAGGATCTACTGCATAAAGTGCCTTATCCATTTTACTTCTTCTGGGCAGATTATGCACAGGATTGTGCACCTTTACCGCATATACAGTATCCTCTGGCAAATCCATCTTTTGCAATATTTCCGCACCTATTAAACTATGCCTATCCATATCATTTTTTGTCTGTTCATAGTCAATATCATGCACAAGACCAACAATAGCCCACTTCTCGTCATCTTCTCCCAACCTTTTTGCCATATTTCTCATCGCTGCTTCTGTGGCTAACATATGCTTTATGAGATTTTTGTTTTTTACCCTTTTCTTCAACTTTACAAACAATTCCTCTCTGTTCATAAACCACCCTTTCAAAGAACTTATCATTTATTATTTTTTCTTTCAAGTAAACCATTGCCTCACCAAAAACCTATATAAAAATTCTACGAATTGCCGTAATAAACTCTACAGAGTTTATTATGAAAATGAAAGACTAAAAGTATCATCGACCCGTTCTAACTTGAGTTATATTTGACTCCACTCGGAGGAGGTTTCGTCCATATTGTATTCTTTCTTGTCAAAAACTTTTTGAGTAATCTTTCAGGCCAGTCACTATCATCTAAAAATAAAACATGATGTTCTATATATTCATCTTTTGAAGGATGCTTTAATCTCCCTTCTTTCAATTTCTCGTAGGGTGTCGGGGAAAGAATAAAAGACTCTAAAATCACATTATCTTTACTAAGATTTTTTTCTACTTGTTTGATGGTAACAATTTCATTGTCATTTTTCTCTACAAACCCTGCAAATTGTATCTTTTCATCATCTAATACCTTTGTATGCATCAATCCATGTGGATCGATAAAAACAATGGTCTGCCTTCTGCCATTTTTTACCCACATAATAAAATCTGGATAAAAACCAGACCACTGAAGTTGAAATCCCACACCTGACTTGGGATAATTCCTTAAAAGATATACCTCAACATTTGAAAATTTGCTTTTATTATTTTTCAAATATTCTCTCAAGCCCCAGATGAAATCTTTCTCGCTTTTAACAAGGCCTTCTGGAGAAATTTTATCTATTTTCTTACCTTGAAAAAGTATAGGGAGATAAAAATGATTATCAAAATAAATTCTCGGCAATTCATCCGTCTCTTCTTTTATTAACTTTTTAAGGTTCCTTTTCAATTTCTTAATATCGTTAATTAGTTTTCTATTAATTGGTTTCCCTTTTTCATCTGTTTTCTTAATTTGAACTGAGTACACATTTTCGTTCTTTTCTTTTACAAAAGGAAGTAGAACATCTTGCCTTGTAGCTTTATCATAGTGCACATTTTCTGTCTCAAAGCGCTTTGCATATTTTCTATAAAATAAATCCAGATATTTTTTAATAACTAAAAGCGCCATATCCTCCACCCGTCGGGCGTCTCTCTCGCTTTTGACATCCAGAGTTTCAGGAAGTGCCAGAATTTTATACCTATCCGATAAAAGTAGATTTTTTAATTTCTTTCTATCCAAAACTAAATTCCAGTAGCCTTTTACAATTTTGAAATCATAAATTTCTTGCCATATCCTTT
>CAZVDS010000113.1:0-1771 GCA_964626315.1 uncultured Desulfurellaceae bacterium | reverse complement strand
CTTATCTCTTTTGTATTTTAATGGTTTCATTTGCTTGTTAAACTTTATTTTCATAGAATCAATATCCTTAATATTTTTTGGAATTGAGAAAAACTGTGCTAATTCTATCCAATCTATATCCCTAATTGTTGCTATCTCATCTAAATAAAAGCTAATCCAAATATTGCCAACTTTAGAATTAGATGATTCTTTTAAAAGTTTATCTTTTGTAATATCTACATACTTCTCATCAATATCTATCCCAATAAATCTGCGACCCAATCTTTTTGCAGCAATAACTGTTGTTCCAGTACCAACAAACGGGTCTAACACAATATCACTTTCATCTGTGCTCATCAAAATAATTCTTTCCAATAAATGTACTGGTAATTGGCAGGGATGTTCGTCTCTATACTTATTGTGTTTTATACGATGAATATCTGTCCAGACATCAGAAACTAATGGACCAAATGGATGTAACCCTGCTTTTTTCCCTCCGTAATCTTTTAGAAGATAGCCACATTTCCTGCATCGTTTATGTGGATAACGAACCTCATAAAACTTATTTTTCTTGTATTGGAGGGAAAAAGATTTGTTAATGGGGAATTAGAAAAGAAGGCTACTTAGGATGATTTACTTGAAGGATATGTTATGCCATACACAAGATTTGACAGTAACTCAGAAGGATAGGGATTGTAGAACCTTCAAAAAATATATTCACTAAACCTTTTCTAAAAAACTCGCTGTCTCGTATCTTCTTCTGAATTTTATTATCTGACCATTCCTTGACATATTTTCAATCACTTTCACCACCAATAACAATAATCCATATTTCTAAAAATTTAGCAAATATTATCTAATGTATTTATGGTGAAAATTCTTGTCATTATTACAAATCAATTTTTAAGACAATTCTGTTTTGCAGAATTGCTTGCAAATAGCTTAAGCTGTTTGTCAAGAGAAACTTTAACTATAAGTATGAAAGATAGGAAATTCTGCCAATTTTATCTAATCTTTTTCGCTTATTAAATAATGCACAGCTTCTATTGCTATTTTTATAGCATTCAATTCGCTTATTTTAAAATCTTTAACCTTGATATTTTCGTCTTTAGTGCGATTTACAATGACACCGGTCACACATCCTCCTCTTAAACCCATACAACTGCATAGTGTAAGAACAGTTGAGCACTCCATCTCATAATTTAAAACCTGTAATTTTTTTAACTCTTCTGTCGTTCCTTGAAACCTTCTTAATATGTACCTTGAATAAGAATTGTATCTTTCCTGTCCAGGATAGAATGTATCGGAAGATGCAGTAATTCCTATATAATAACGACTGTTCAAATTTTGGGCAGCTTTAATCAACGCAAAAAGCACCTCATGATGAGAAACTGCAGGATATTCTATAGGAGCATAATGAGTGGAAGCTCCATCCAATCTCACCGCACCAGAGGTTATTATCACATCCCCAACATTTATATTCGGCTGAATAGCCCCTGTGGTCCCCACTCTAATAAATGTATGTATACCAATTTGAGCCAGCTCATCTATGGCAATAGAGGTTGAAGGGCCGCCGATACCGGTGGATACAACCAAAACAGGACAGGCATTCATTTCACCTAAGAATGTTCTATATTCACGCCTATACGCAATCTCTTTTGCCTGAGGATCGAAAACTAAAGCAATATCTGATACCCGTTCTGGGTCCCCAGTGAGCAAAGCATAATGTGCCCTTTTGATTTTCATCTGATTCAAATTCAGATGATAAACGAATTTCTTGTCATTCACAATT
>CAZVDS010000112.1:0-1797 GCA_964626315.1 uncultured Desulfurellaceae bacterium | reverse complement strand
CATTTGAATATCAACATATAACGGATATATTTAATACATTGCCAAAAGAAGAGTTGTTTGTATTAAAAACGAAAGACTTAAATAATGTAATTCGCAGATTGCTTACATCTGAAACTGAGCAACAGGTACATGTCTTTATTGTTCCTACCACTTCAGTAAGAGGATTCTCTTTGGTCGTTATCTTACCTTATAGGTTGTATAGCCGCACCACGGTAGATAAAATAACAAATTTCTTAGAGCAAATAGTTAATGCTGTCAATATAGAATGCAAGACAATCACTCAAAGTAGTCGCATAATAAGATTACATTATTATATAGTATCAAAAGAAGAAGAACTGCCAGATATTGGAGAGATAGAAAGAGAAGTGCAAAAAATTACCATCTCTTGGCAAGAAGAATTTGGAAGAGAAATACATAACTATTTTTCCAGAGAAAACGCAGCATCTATTCTTAAAAGATATGCAACGAAATTCACAGAGGAATATACATCTCACACCACGCCTGCTGAGGCAGCATTTGATGTAGAAAAAGTAGAGAAAGTATTTTCGACAAAAACAACAGAAGCAAGTATATATAAAGAAAAAGAAACATATTTAAAGATTTATTCCCTTTCACGTATTCCACTGTATGAAATATTACCTATTTTAAGAAATTTGGGGTTAACTGTTTTATATGAGGATTTTCTTGAGATAAAAGTAGAAAAAACTGTCTATATACAAAGATTTAGCATCACTACAGGTGAAGTCAAACAGGATAAGCAATGCTTTCCTATAATTGAGGAAAACTTTAAAAAAGCATGGGAAAAGGTGGTAGAAGATGATGTGTTAAACAAACTGACTGTAAAAGCTTCTCTAAATTACAAAGACATTGATTTATTGAGAGCTTTAAGAAACTATTTTCTGCAAATAAATCAAGGGTTAAGTAAAGAACTCATAAACAATGTTTTGCTCAAGTATAGTAAACTCTCTTTGTTGTTTGCACAATATTTTCATGTCAGATTTAATCCTAAAAGCTTAAACCAAGAAAAACAAAATAAAATTCGTAAAGATATAGAATATATACTCTCTAATATTGAAGATGTGCATGAATACCGTATTGTAAATAATCTATTTAATATTATACAAAATATTTTAAGAACAGATTTTTTCTTGAATAAAGAAAGACATTATATGTCCTTTAAGATAAACAGTAAAAATATTACAACCATGCCATCACCGAAGCCCTTTTATGAGATATATGTTCACTCTTCATTCATGGAAGGGGTACATCTGCGGGGAGGAAAGATAGCTCGAGGTGGTATAAGATGGAGTGACCGACCGTCTGATTTTCGAGTAGAAATTGACGATTTGATGAAAACACAAATAGTAAAAAACAGTGTGATTGTGCCTACAGGGTCAAAGGGAGGGTTTATAACTAAATCAAGTAAAATCTCAGGGGAAGAAGCATACAAAACACTGATTAAGGGAATGTTAAACATAACAGATAATTATACTAAAAATGAAGTTGTTCATCCTGAAAATGTTATATGCTACGATGAAAAAGATCCGTATTTAGTTGTAGCTGCCGATAAAGGCACCGCTACCTTTTCTGATACTGCTAATGATATCTCCAAAGAGTATAATTTTTGGTTAGGGGATGCATTTGCCAGTGGAGGAACATACGGCTATGATCACAAGAAAATTGGTATAACCGCAAGAGGTGCCTGGGAATGTGTAAAGAGGCACTTTAGAGAATTGGGGAAAAATATAGAAAAAGAAGAAATATCCGTATGTGGTATTGGTGATATGAGTGGAGATG
>CAZVDS010000111.1:0-1813 GCA_964626315.1 uncultured Desulfurellaceae bacterium | reverse complement strand
TTATAAATTTAAGTTTACTAATGGAATAACAGTTGCAATCGGTGTTCTTAAAGGAAAAAAGTACAAAAACCAATACAAAATGGATTTTCAAGGCAAAACCACCAAATTTATAAGTCTTTTTTATGAAGTGCAAGGATATGTGCGTGGTAGTGTTGATATAAATACTTTGCAACCAATAAATTGTGTTTACTTAGAAAAAAGACCCAGAAAGTCAAAGATTGTATCTATAAAATATATTGATGAGCATAAAGCAGTGGTCAAGATGACTAAGATAAAAGCTTCTAAGATTAAAAACAAGAATGAAACATTGATTTTGAGAGAGTCTATATTTTCTCCTATATCTCTTTATGTCTTTTTCATACATACAGATTTCCAACTCGATAAAGACTATTGCAAGCATATTGTTATCAGTGATGATATTCATAAGGTTGAGGTGATGCCCTTAAAGGTTAAACAGGGAAAGACGAAGGTAAGAGTGAGAATATTCAGAATGAAAAACGGCAAAATAGATACAAGCAAAAAAGTAGAAGAAGTTTACGCCTGGATAAATGATTTAAAAATACCAGTTAAAATGGAATACAAGTTTGGAATGGGAACTATAGAATGCAATCTAAAAAAACTCATTATAAAAAAATAAGATTAACTTATAGTTTATACTTTACTACATAGCATATTTGTGATATATGTATCAGCTTATGAAAAAGAAAAATACTAAAATCTTCTCAACTTTTAAGAAAAGTGCTTTAATGGTTATATTTATTGCAGTTGCACTTATAACATGTTTGGCATGTGATTATACTGTTTGTTCTCAATCTACTAAAAGTATTCAACTTAAAACTATTAGCGCCTGTTCTACTAAAAAATTAATTAATGCATTGAGCAAACATGCCCCACAGAATAAAACTTGTGAACAAAACTCTTTTATTATAATCAAAAGATTTCCAAAGAATATTAAAAATACTCAACTAAAAGAAGAAAAATTTATTCATACTCTCATACCTGCTGCCTCCGTTGCCTTGTTAAAAGTAAAACAAGAAAGAGCCACTTTAAAAGATATCCTTAAAAAGCTGGATAATCCAAAGATTATAGATACCAACAAGAACAACCTGACAAAAAAAGAAAAGAATTTTATAGAATTCATTGTAAAAAAATATCGCAGCAATAATTCTTCAGAACTTTTAAAAAGGGTGGATGAAGTCCCGCTGAGTCTTATTCTTTCTCAAGGAGCAATAGAATCAAACTGGGGAACATCAAGATTTGCTATTGAAGGGAACAATTTATTTGGTATATGGACTTACAAACATAAAGGTATTAAACCTGCAAAATCTAACCTTAAAGATAACCACAGAGTGGCAAAATATTCCTCTATTTTAGATTCTGTCAGTGATTATCTATATAATCTAAATGTGGGCTGGGCTTACAAGGAATTCAGAGAAGCAAGAACAAAAACCAAAGATGCAGCGGAACTTGCAAATTATCTATCAAAATATTCTGAGAAGGGAGAGCTATATATTAGGCTCGTCAAAGCCTTAAGCAGAAAACTTAATAAGCAATATGCTATAGACAAATCAGCATCGTATGTCAATTTATTTAATTAGATTTATTTGTATATTGATAGTTTTCTTTTTCTGTAGATCTGCACTGGCAGGAAATGTTGTGGTTCTTATCTATCACAAAATTGGAGAGCCCCTTTCTCCTTCCACAAATGTAAGCTTAGAAAGATTTAAACAACAGATGGAATACTTAAAAACCCACAATTATCAGGTTATCCACTTAAAAGAAATGGTCAGCCGGTTAGAAAATCACAAAGCAC
>CAZVDS010000110.1:0-1828 GCA_964626315.1 uncultured Desulfurellaceae bacterium | reverse complement strand
TTTATGTAAAATTGATAAATACAGCAAAAGGAAACACCGCTATGGGAGGAACAAAAGGACTGAGTGCGGGAGGAGTAACCACAGGTAAAGCCGGGGCATCTACTGTCACCCCTCCCAAAATACCATATCTCTATACGATAGAGATTGTCTCCCAACATCAAACCACAGACGATGAAGCTTCTGTTTCTCTGTTGTATGGATACTGAGTAAGATATTTTTTGCCTCGGGATTACTTGGATTAAGACCCCATCCTGTGTAATATCCTAACGAAGAAACTCAACCTTGGAGTATTACACGGGACGGGGTAAACGGATTAAGATGAATAAAGATAAATAATTTTATTTCTTTCTTTTTTCTTCGGAGGTATTCTTACTAATCTGTTTGCCCTGTGTAATATTCTAACAAAGAAATTCTGTCTTGGAATATTACACAGGGTCCAATCCTGAGGAAATCCTGTGGCTAAATTTTTTTTATTTATTCACATTCTCAAATTCAAAGGCATTTATATTTCCATACATATCTTCCACAGAGAAAAATGTGATTTTATTTCCTTTCGTTTTTAAAGAGATGGAATATATGGGACATTTTTTCTTTGGCTTTAAGATAATCTTTCCATTCTTTTCTTTTCTTAGAAAAAATGTATCTATATTCTTCTTTTCTTTCCATAAGATATACAATGCCTCTGCCCATCCTGAAAGTTCATATACTTTCGTTTCCTTCCCTACCTTATAATACAAGAGCCTGTCTTTTATGATTATCTCTTCTTTTCCATAATTGAGGGTTATGAAATCGCCTATCTTTAAATAACCTTTGTTTATTGTCTTCTCTTCATAAAAAGGATTGTAGGTAGTCTGGACAAATCTTCCTTCAGAAAAATTCAAATCCCCTGCATTAATAGGAGTTATGAGCAATACCAACCACATCAGAGATGCGAATATTCTCAACTTCAGCATATTTTTTTATTTCTCCTATTATTTTTAAGGACACATAAGGATTTACAAGATTTGCGGTGCCTATCTGAATAAGAGATGCTCCTGCCATTATGTATTGCAGAGCAACATCCGTGTTGTAAATACCTCCTACGCCAATTATGGGAATATTTATCTTTTCATAAACATCATACACAATTTTTAATGCAATAGGATATATGCAAGAACCGGAAAGTCCTCCTTTTTTAGCCGCCAGAAACGGCTTTTTTTGTCTTGTATCTATTATCATGGCAGGAACAGTGTTGATAAGCGTTACTGCATCTGCACCAGCTTTTTCTGCCTCTTTTGCTACTGATATAACATTGCTTTCCGGGGTAAGTTTCACAAAAATAGGAATATTCGTTATCTTCTTTAAAGATGAAACAAGAATAAAAACCATCTCTTGATCCTTACCAAATTCTATACCTCCTTTCTCCACATTGGGGCAAGACACATTTACTTCAATGGCGGAAACCCTTTCTATCTTATTTAATTTTTCTGCAATCTTTAAATATTCTTCAATTCTCTCACCGTATATATTGACTATGATATGCGTATCTAAACCAGAAAGAGAAGGCAATTTTTCCCTCATAAAATTATCTACACCCACATTTTGTAAACCTATAGCGTTAATCATACCACAGGGTGTTTCAGAAATACGGGGAGAAGGATTCCCTTCCCTTTCTTTTAAAGAAAGCCCTTTGACTACAATCCCCCCCAGATTATTCAGATTTATAAATGGCTGCATCTCTTCTCCGTATCCACAGGTGCCGGAGGCAAGAATTACCGGATTTTTAAACTCCAAATTTTTGATTTTAATCTTTAAACGATTTTGTTCCATGTTATATCTTCTGCCTTAA
>CAZVDS010000109.1:0-1833 GCA_964626315.1 uncultured Desulfurellaceae bacterium | reverse complement strand
ATAGCTCATCTGCAATTTCTTTTTCTCTCACTCCGGGCTTTACATAAGGGAAAACATTTATAAACGCATTTCTGGCAATGGAGGCAGATCTCTTTATCTTTTTTATCTCCTCTTTATCCTTTATCATTCTTATTTTTCTCATTTCATCTTTTATCCCTATCATTTCAAAATCCTGTTTTAGATTTTCATAAAGAGCTATATTTATTTCTCCATTATCATAAGCTATTCTTTCAACCCCTATTTCTTTAATTTTTTGTTTCATAGCTTTGGTACTTTTGTAGATGATTTTTTCTACAAATTCTAAGTTTTGTTTGAGCATATAATATAGCGGAGGTAA
Source organism: uncultured Desulfurellaceae bacterium (assembly GCA_964626315.1). Taxonomy (GTDB): domain Bacteria; phylum Campylobacterota_A; class Desulfurellia; order JAGGSF01; family JAGGSF01; genus CAZVDS01. The sequence goes on along the minus strand of CAZVDS010000109.1, from coordinate 1,496 downwards.
AAAGAGATATATCTTATCAAGAGCAAGAAGCAAAAACCCTTCTGCATCTAATCCTGTAAAATACCGTATGTTTACCTTGTTCGGAGAAAAAAAAGCATCCACATTATACCTTTTCAGCACCTCTTTTCCTTTTAAAAAATGTTCTTTCATTTCACACCGCCTTTTAATTGACAAAGTGCTTAAATCACATTAACCTTATTTATATCAGTTTTGAGGAGTTTATTCAATGATGAAAAGAATGGAAAGCATGTTTAAAATAATCAAAATAGAATATCTAAATACGATTATCCTCTCTGTTGCTTTGCTCTCTGTAGGTTCTGTGCTTATATGGGTTTTAAAATATAAAGAATTCCTCGGTTATGAAGAAAAGGCAACACTTTTTATTATTATATTTTTTATCTTTGTTTATTTTGCTGTGGTTTATGTAGTTCATTTTTTTATATCCGGAGCAGGAGAAAAAACTAATTATGTTTTCTGTTTATGTAGATTTATTATAGATCAAGCCATTGTAAGTCTTTTCGTGTATTATGGAGGAGGGTACTCTTCCGCCTTTGCGTTGGGATATTTAGTAGTTACTGTTCTATCTGCTGTTGTGTTAGGATTTTATGGCGCGTTAATCGTAGCCACGGCAGCAAGTATTTTTTATTTATATGTTTCGTTTGCATCAGGAGCAATTATATCTCACTATTGGTTGGATATAGGCTACCGTATCGTTCCTATATACTTTATTGCTGTAGCAACGGGTCTTTTAGCCGATGCTTTTGTGAGATATGCAGCTAGAGTTACAGATTTAAATGAAGAACTAAAAGCTAAGAGTGATGAGCTATCTGTTACCCTTGAGAAGTTAAAAAAAAGCGAAAAAGAACTTATAGAAGCAGAGCGAGGAAAGTTAGCGATAGATATTACAGAAAGTGTTGCTCATCATATTAGAAATCCTCTTACCTCTATTGGGGGAATGGCTCGGATTGTTCGCAAGAAGTTAAGGGAAGGAAAAGGATTGGAAGATGTGGGAAGGTATATTAAAGCTATTATAGAAGAGTGTGCAAATTTAGATATCTTGCTAAAAAATGTGCTTGAACTTACAGAAAAGGGATTAAAACTACATGATTTTTCTATAAATACAATTTTAGGAGAAACTGTTTTAGTATTCAAAACACGATGTAGTGAAAAAAATATTGAGATTGTTACTCATTTTGACGAAAAAAATCCACGAGTTTTAGTAGATAAAAAGAAAATTAGCATTGCTATAGACAACATAATAGAGAATGCCATTGGGGCTATGCCTGATGGAGGCAAGCTTACTATATCTACAGAAAAAACAGAGTTTATGGGTAAAAAGATGGTAAACATATCCATATCAGATACCGGTAAAGGAATGCTTCCTGAGATAATGGAAGATGTATTTAAACCTTTTATAGTTGCTGAGGCTGGAAAGGCAGGGTTAGGATTGCCTATTACCAAACACATTGTAGAGATGCATAAGGGAACCATTAATG
>CAZVDS010000108.1:0-1886 GCA_964626315.1 uncultured Desulfurellaceae bacterium | reverse complement strand
ATTAATTTTACTGTGTATAGAATAGATGTAGTAAATTTTTCCTATGTGAATTATAGGATGGGTAGAGAAAAAGCCAATAGTTTTTTACCACAGATTGCGGATCTATTGAGAGAAAACATAGGAGAGAATGTTGCAAGAAGTGGCGTAGATAGTTTTACATTTATTGTTAAAGATACAAGGGAGCCGGAGAATTTCGCCCGTAGTATTTCAGATTTGATAAAGAAGAAGGTAGGTTTATCTGTCAGATATGCCTATGTTGTTTATCCTGAGGACGGAGATAATATAAAAGATCTCATGTATAGGCTGGATGTAAGATATAAACAAAAAAAGCACATGAAGCAGGAAAATAGATAAAAGTAGTGGACTAACCTTATAGTGTATTTAAACTGTCCATCACACCAATGTTTTCTATTGACACATGATGATTTGTTCATATAATGAATTTATGTTCACAGCAGAGAAGGAGATTTTGTGGGAAAAGATAAGATTTCCAGAAAAGAACGTGAATATTTAAAACATCGTGCAGAAATTCTTCAGACAGCATTAAGACTTTTTTCTAAAAAGGGATTTCATAATGTTTCCATGAAAGAGATAGCGGAGGGGTCTGAATTTGCAGTGGGAACCCTGTATAAATTTTTTTCTAATAAAGAGGAAATCTATAAAGCGCTGCTTCTTGAGAAGGCAGAGGAGTTTCATCTAAAGGCAATGGAGGCGATGAAGGAAGGTGATGAAACTACAAGGATAAAGGCATATATAAATGCCAAGATAAACACATTTATGAACAGCGTGGATTATGTTCGCCTGTATATGTCGGAGGTGCAGACCTCAGGTTTTAGTGTTAAGGAAAGTCTGGTTGGAACCATAAGAAAATGGTATAGGGAGACACTTCAAACATTAGCTTTTGTCTTTGAGACGGGAGTAAAGCGAGGAATTTTTAGAAAGTTTGACCCATATCTCTTGGCTATTGCTCTTGACAGTATAACAAATGCCTTTCTGTTTGAAACATTTACTTATCCGGGCAAGCATCCATTTGATGCGGATTTGATTATGGACATCTTTTTTCAGCAAATATATACAGGGAAAGTCAATGAAAAAAAAGATTAAAATCAAAAGATTTTTGCTTTATATAATTATCATTATTGTTGCGATTGTTTTTGGTTATTATAGTTACAACTACTACATTTTAGAGAAAACCCATATACCGGAATCGTTTATTAAGGTCAATGGAAGAATAGAAGGTGATATTATTACCGCCGCCACCAGGATACCGGGTAGAGTAGAAAAGATATATTTTAAAGAAGGAGATGGTGTTAAAACAGGACAATTGCTTGCTGTGCTTTCCTCGGATGAACTTAATGCTCAAAGAAAAGCTGCTTCGGCTTTAATTAAGCAATATTCTTACAAACTGAAATCAAGTCGTGCTCAGTCTAAAAAAGCAACCGAAGATAGAATAAAAAAAGAAAAAGATTTAAATAGAATGCAAAATCTGTTTAATAAAAAGGTGATTTCTAAGACACGATTAGAAAATTATCAACTTGCTTACAGTATAGCAATTTCTGATGAGAGGTCGGCTCTTGATAATGTTTCAGCTGTTCAAAAAGCATTACAAAGAGCCAGGGCACAACTTGAAGAAATAGAAGCAAGACTGTCCGATACGCGGATTGTTGCACCTATAAGTGGAACAATAGTGACTAAGATTACAAACATTGGAGAGGTGTTATCTCCAGGAGGTCTTATTGCTCTCATCGTGGATTTAGATTCACTTTATTTAAAAGCTTTTGTGCCAGAACCGCAAATCGGAAAGGTAAGGTTAAATCTTCCTGCTCAGATTTTTGTGGATGCCTATCCCAATAAACCATTTTCTGCTACGATAAGGTATATCTCAT
>CAZVDS010000107.1:0-1917 GCA_964626315.1 uncultured Desulfurellaceae bacterium | reverse complement strand
ATTAATTCATACAATTGTTCAAACGAAGTAAGCAAGAGTTCGTTGCTTATCTTTGCCAATATTATTTCCTTGCCAAAGTATGTATATGCACCTAAAAAATCCAGATCATGAATATGAAAATCTCCGCTTCTGTGGGCCTGCGCTATCTCTTTGGGATAAATATTTGTCAACCAATATTCTGAAACCACCTTTTTCACAATGTAACTATTCAGACCCTGTAATGAAAAACTCATATTTGAATTTTCTCTTACCAACCAATCAGACTGATAAAGGTAAGACTCAATAAGACCGGCAGGATCTAAAAGTTTTTTTAGTTCTCTTAATTCTTTATGCTTCTGACGATAAAGTATGTATGCTTTCGCCGTTTCGTAGAGTTTGTTATCTACCAAAACATACTCTACAACATCCTGAATATCCTCCACACCAGGGATATTTTCTTCATTATATCTCTTTTCTAATATAAGCAAGACTTCTCCGCTCAATTTTTCCGCCAATCTATAATCATCTCTATCCGTTGCTTTTAACGCCTTGTATATAGCAGTTGTAATTTTCTCCAATTTAAAATCTACAATTTTACCATCTCTTTTTACAATACGACTAATCACTCTTCCTCCTATCTTCTTATTTCACAACTATTTACAAACTTAACTGCTGACTTTTTTAAATTTTGTATCTCTTCTTCCGAAAATTGTTTTAAATGAGAACAATCCCTTAATGTATTTTCCAATGAGCATACCTGCAGGAAATAATTTCTTGCTCCTTTAACCAATTCAAAAATTTGTAAAAAATCCTCATAGGTAAGCGCAGGATAAAGGGTTGTGCGAAATTCATACTTCTTAAAACCTTTTATTATATCTATTGATTTTTTTATTTTATTCACATCCACAGGGGCTCCCACTACTTGTTTATATTTTTCAAGCGGTGCTTTTACATCCATGGCAATATAATCCAAGATATTCTTTTTGATGCAACTGTCGACAATTTCTGGATTAGAGCCATTTGTGTCCAGCTTTACCAAAAACCCCATCTCTTTCACTTTCAATATCTGTTCTACTAAATCCTTTTGTAATGTAGGTTCGCCTCCCGTAAACTCCACTGCATCTATCTTTCCTTTCCTTTTTTCTAAGTAATTCCATATTTGCTCCAATGGAATGGGTTCTGCGTACTCTTCAGGCAAGACCAAGTTACGATTATAACAATATTGACAGCGAAAGTTACAACCTATGGTAAAGATAATGGAACATATTTTGCCTGGATAGTCTATAAGACTCGTTTTTTGAAACCCTCCTATTTGCATAAAATAATGTTATATTAAAAATTCTTTATAGTCAATTTATAAGCTTGATGAATACCTTAGACAGTTGGATTGATGAATTCCAGAGGCATTTATTTTAGTAGGCATTCGCAAGCAATTCTGCTTCGCAGAAATTATCTGAAAGAACTTTCAAATCGTGACATTTGCTGCCAATCTACAAAAGGTATAGTTAAAAAAGCGTATTAATCCTGACACTTTTTTTCCTTAAATATCTCAATATGAACAAAAAAGAGTTCATTGCTTTAGCAGGACTCGATCCGTGGAAACAACATCAGGAACTTCTGTAAAAAAGAAAATCAGAATATCTAAAAGAGGATCACCTCTTTTGCGCAAAATGCTTTTTATGCCAATACTTTCAATGACATACAGAAAAAAAGCTTTCCATATCATTTACAACAGAATGCTTGACAGGGGCAAAGGAAAAAATGGCTGTCATAATAACTCCGATGAAAAAAGTTCTTATCATAACTCATACGCTTTTTACTAAAAATCAAAAGTTTGATGAGCAAAAATATTTATCTGTAATAGGAGGATAAAATGTGCACATTTCACTTGACTTTAATATAGCAACTTAACAATTGTCTACGACAACTGCCTCTGGC
>CAZVDS010000106.1:1311-1932 GCA_964626315.1 uncultured Desulfurellaceae bacterium | reverse complement strand
CTAAAAAATTTGATAATCTAATTCTTGTGGGAAGGCTTGCTGAGTATAGGTATTATGATATGGATGATGCAGTAAAGAAGGCGCTTGAGGTGTTTGAAGAGAGGGGAAGGTAGTTTTACAAGAATAAATATTAACAGGAGATAACAATGGATATCCCAGAGTTTGTTAATAGGGAGAAGGAGATAGGAGAACTTAAAGCAATACTTAGCGGAAGACCCAATTTTGTATATTTTGTGTATGGGCCGATAAACAGTGGAAAGACAGCATTACTTATGAAGGTATTTGAAGAGCTTTCTGATGAGTATTTTGTTTTTTATTTTAACTTTCGTGGTCTTAACATTCAGAAAGTAGATGATCTAATAAAGGTGCTTTTTGAGGTGGAATATGGAAAGGGAAAAGAAGCAGTTAAAGAAATAATAAAGGAACTTTTGAAAAAAGGAACAAAGAAAATAATAGAGGAAGTTAGGGGTATTCCTATTCCAGAAAAAGTTTTTGATTATCTTTTTGGGAGCGAAAAGAAAAGCGAGGATGTATTTAGATATTTGGAACAGTTATTTAGAGAATTGGTAAAAAACAATAAAAGACCAATATTTGTGTTTGATGAGATGCAGAGTGTAAAAG
>CAZVDS010000106.1:0-1301 GCA_964626315.1 uncultured Desulfurellaceae bacterium | reverse complement strand
AAAGAAGTGATTAACGCAACAGGAAGACCTCTAATACATGAGTTGTTTAATTTTATGGTAAGGCTTACTAAAGAGACACATTTATGTCACTGCTTTTGTGCTACAAGTGATTGTTTGTTTATAGAGGATGTGTATAGCAATGCTCGGCTTGAAGGAAGAGCAAAGTATTTCTTTGTAGACGATTTGGAGAAGAAGGAGACATTTAGAGTGTACGAGGCATTTGGTTTTGAGGACAAAGAACTTGTTTGGGATTACATAGGAGGGAAAATAGGAGATATGGTGAGTTTATTTGAGGAGAAGAAAAGGGGGTATGAGGAGAGGGAGGCACTTGAGAGAATGTTTAAAGATACGAAGAATAAGCTTGAATGGATAAAACTAACGAAACTCAGGAAGAGAGAGGATGGTAAAGGATTATGGAAATTTTTAGCAATTTTTAGAGAAGCTGAAAGTGTTTTAAAGGATGAAGTGGAAGATGACTTTGAGAAACTATTTTTTTGGATAGAGGAGAACGTACTTTTTTACAATCCAGTAGAGGGCACGGTGCGTCCTCAGAGTAGGCTTTTGTGGAGGGCAATACGAGAGGTTGTACCCAGTATTTGATTTTGGAAAAATAGAAACAAATTTTTTCAGAAACAATCCTGTGGTAAATAGGTAGTTTTATGGATACCGTTTGTGCAGTAGTAGTCACTTATAATAGAAAAGAGCTGTTGTTAGAATGCCTTGAGGCTTTGCGTAAACAAACAAGACCTGTTCAGGGTATCTATTTAATAGATAATGCTTCAACTGACGGAACACCGAAATTACTCTTGGAAAAAGGGTATATAAAAGAATTACCTCCTGAAAAATTAACCGAACCCTGGGAAAAAGAATTTGAAATTAAAAATTTGACGGATGGGGAAATTATAAAATTACACTATGTCCGAATGCATGAAAACACAGGCGGAGCTGGTGGTTTTCATGAGGGTGTAAAAAGGGCTTATGAAAAAGGATATGATTGGCTGTGGCTAATGGATGATGACACTATACCCCAAGAGGCAGCTCTTCAGGTTTTGTTGGAGACCACTACCTTAAATTTAGGGATAAAAATTGGCTTTATATGTAGTAAAGTTTTGTGGACGGACAGCTCCCCTCACAAAATGAATCTGCCTCAGTTGAAACCCTTGATTAATGGGCTATGTTTCAATCTATATGAAGAATACGGAATTCTGCTGATTAGCGGATGTTCTTTTGTTTCTATGTTAATCAACAGAAAAGTTGTTCAAGATGTTGGATTACCCATTAAAGAGTTTTTTATTTGGAAT
>CAZVDS010000105.1:0-1940 GCA_964626315.1 uncultured Desulfurellaceae bacterium | reverse complement strand
GCTTATTATGATAGGCCAATGCGTCATCAAGCCAGAACTCAACTTCAACTTCTTCAGCATCTTCTCCCAGCTTTATTGTAAATGGACTTTTGGCATCTATAGTCTTTTTAATCCGGCGTTTTCCCCCGGAAGGAAAGCGCAGAAAGACCGTTGCCTCAAATTGCCCCGTATGTTGACTGTTCTGATTGAAATGGAATGTAATTTCCTGGTGATCAGTCTCCACAGTATTTACATAAGCCCATTGACGTTCATACATCGAGCTGTCACCTGTGCGAATTAAATTGTGCCACTGTTCTTGTAGGGAACGCGGCAGAAGATAGAGCAGTGATTGCCTCTCCGCATAGCTTCGACAGACAATCAATTTTAAATTTTCTTTAAGTGAAAGCATTTCCGGAATAAGTAATTCTGCATGTCGATGGAATTTAATATCTCTCTCGATACTTGTATCATAGCGGCCGAAATGGAATACTTTTTTGAACGGTATGCGTTGAAAATCTCTTTCTTCCGGTCCGTATTCGGCATAAGGAGAAGCCATGCTGCCATCGGAATATTGTGCATCATCCCGGCTCATTACCTCGTAAGCATCAAAAAGAAAGAATACCGGCACGGGACAGTGCGCATCTTGCCATCGTTCCCCTGGCGGTCTGATTCCTTCACATCTGTACTGCGTTGGTGTTCGGGGTCGATAATACAGCCGAACAAATTTAAGACATTCTTCTCTCGTTTGATCGATGATTTCCCTGCTTGCCCCATTAACCTCAATAAAATCCAAACTCTCAGCCCAATCACGGCTTAACAAACAGCCCTTTTCCAGAATAGAAATAGCGTTTCTCAGATCCGTGAAAAAGTAAACATACCTGGGCCACCAGGAATGCCCTGATAGCGATCCCGACCAGTGTTCTATGTGATCTTTGATTTTTTGGTGCCATGGTTTTTTCATTGCAGCAAACTCAGTTGTTCAGCAGGTTTCTCACCTGAATCCTCGCGAGCCAAAACCAGGGATGTGGATGGTTGATGAATAAAATCGCTATAATTTTCGGATGAGTCAACAGTTTGGATATAAGGCACATTGATCAGCAAAGAAAATATCAGGGCGTGCTCCTTGGCAATCCGCCCGGGAGTTTTCTTTGAGGGTAACACCTTGTACATATGCAGGTCATCCCAGAGCATACGTAAGTGTTCGATCGGAATTTTAATAGTATTCTTGCCCCTGATAAAAACTAAAAAGCCGTTATCCATACCTTTAAATGTGAATTCGTTCTTCTTAACTAAGGTGTTTAATCGCCTGCCCTCTAATTTTTTCAGGTCATCAAGCAACACTTCAAAAGGGATAGCCTGATTGATCGGGAGCAGATGTTCAGGAACAAATCCCGCTTTCTGAGTGCGAATATGTATATACACGGGAATAGTAAGCGCCTTTAAATATTCTTCCATGACAGGGCGCACCTGTGTTTCCCAATCCAACCCCCCGTGTCCGGTGCCCAACTGAGGGAAAGATATACTTGTGATTCCCATTTGTTCATAGCATTTAATAAATTTTTTCAAACCCGCTTCTATATACTCAGGCTTTGACGGATGCCGCCAGTGATTCTTGGTGGGAAAATTCAAGATATACCGATCCCTGGCCTTATAGAGCCATAGCATTCCAACCCTAAATTCTTTTGCCTCACACAGCTCGCGATATCGTCGATACATTTCAGGATAACCACGCTTGAACTCCAGGGCAATACCTTTCCCCATCGCCCCCACTACATTTACAGTATTAACCAGCGTCTGCGCCGGTGATGCCCAGATACTGCTTGATAAATATGTCAACATGGGATTTCTCCGATTTGTCTTGTTCTTGTTATATTAACCCTATAACATCTCTTAGAGATTTTTAATATGTATCCTGTTCCCCGGAATTCCACTGTCCCCTTTTAGCACTGGGCGTTTACATT
>CAZVDS010000104.1:0-2001 GCA_964626315.1 uncultured Desulfurellaceae bacterium | reverse complement strand
TGTCTTGACAAGTATAAATAAAAAAATATTCTTAAATCCGTGAATCGCATATTTGCTATAGGTGATGTTCATGGTTGCTATGAAAGGCTAGGAATATTGTTAAAAAAACTGCACATAAAAGAAGATGATGTGCTTTTATTTTTGGGAGATTACATTGATAGAGGTGAAAACTCGAAAAAGGTGGTGGATAAAGTGATAAGTCTCAAATCACAACATAACACCATTACCCTTTTGGGTAATCACGAAAAAATGCTGTTGGATGTTCTTCAAAAAAACTTATCTATAGAGACATGGTTGTTTAATGGAGGAGAAACTACGCTGTTAAGCTATGGTATAAAAACCTATAATGTTTCATCTAATCTCTTTCCACCTGAACATATACAGTTTTTTAAAAATCTTGTTTTATATTATGAGACAGATAGGTATATATTTGTTCATGCCGGCCTGAAGCCAAATGTAGCGTTAGAAGAACAATCCATTGATGATTTAGTATGGATAAGAGATGAATTTATTTATAGTGACTGTGATTTTGGTAAGATTATTGTCTTTGGACACACTCCATTAGCTGAACCCCTATTTATGAAGAACAAGATTGGCATTGATACCGGAGCGGTATATGGTGGAAAGCTCACCTGTCTCGTTCTTCCTGAACAACAAATTGTTCAAGTATAATGTTTTGGTTAAAGCTTGTTGTATCTGCATCTATTATCGTCATTCTCTCTGAATTAGCCAAGAGGCTACCCTCTTTGAGTGGTGTAATTGCAGCTATGCCACTTACTACACTACTTGTTATCATTTGGTTAAAAGTAGAAAAGAATCCTTCAAATATTATAATTTCATTTTCTAAGGGTGTGATTATAGGCATAATTCCTACTGTTATCTTTTTTATATTGTTTATCGTATTATTAAAGAAGATTCCTTTTGTCACATCACTACTTCTGAGTATACTTGCTTGGCTTATTGTAGTTCTGGTATTTCAGAAAATGGGTATTGTTTAATTTTGCAAAAATACTTAAAATGTTATATATTTTACCATCGGTGAAAGAAAAGCATAATACAGGAGGGAAAATGGATGGTATATTTGATTATGGATCGAAGATAAAAGAACCCACCTATGAGAGTATCATAGAAAAGTTTATGCTCGTTTTAGAGATGGGAAAAAGAGAGATCGTGATAGAAGAAATAGAAAAAATGGCTGAATATATTGTTGCTTTAGAAAAGTTTCTGGAAGATAACAATATGGATTTTACAGAGGAAGATGCTAAAAAGATGAAAATGCAATGTTTGCCAGACATTGAAAAGCGAAAAAAGTTGTTCATGCTACATTTTGTAGGAAGAATGATTAAAAGAGAGGGGTAAATGGGCGTAAAAAATGACAGCTGGATTATAGAACAGGCGAAGAAAGGAATGATATTATCATTTGAAGAGAAACAAATATCCAAAAATGTTATCTCTTTTGGAGTTTCTTCTTATGGCTATGATATGCGAATAGCAGATGAGTTTAAGATATTTACCAATGTGAATTGCACCATAGTAGACCCTAAGAATTTCACGGATAAAAACTATGTAGATTTTAAGGGAGAGATATGCATTGTTCCTCCCAATTCCTTCGCATTAGCTCGTAGTATGGAATATTTTAGAATACCAAGAGATGTTTTGGCTATTTGTTTGGGGAAATCTACCTATGCCAGATGCGGAATTGTAGTCAACATCACACCATTAGAGCCCTGTTATGATAAAGAAACAGAATTGCTCACTCTTGATGGGTGGAAAAAGTTTAAAAACATAAAAGATGATGAAATTGTTGCAACATTAAGTGAACAGGGAGAGATAGAATATCAAAGAATTATCAAGAGACAAAAGTTTAGATTCAAAGATAAGCTTATACAAATAAAAGGAAGAAATATTGACCTTGCTGTTACTCCTGCACATCAACTTTTTGTAAAGAAGAAAGGGAGTGATACTTTTGAATTTATTAGAGCAGATGAAATTTATGGGAAA
>CAZVDS010000103.1:0-2006 GCA_964626315.1 uncultured Desulfurellaceae bacterium | reverse complement strand
ACAAACCCGAGTATGGGTATTATATGCTTTTTTAAGGTTTCAATAAATTTCATCCGCCGCATTCAGTATATCAAGGGGAATTTTTATCTTTAACTGCTGCACTCTCTTTGCATTGAAAACAATTTTACACTTCTTAGCATCCTCAACCTTAATATTCTTTATATCAACACCCCTTAAGACCTTTACTGCCATCTCCCCTGCCTGATAACCCATATAATAAAAATCCACAGCTGCGCCGCCAAAAAATCCTGCCTTGCAAAAATTAGCATTTGTTACTATATCGGGCTTATTACAATTGTTCAATGTATAAGTTATAGTGTCATTAAAGCCAAGTCTTTTGCCTGTTTTCTCATCAATCAAGGAGTGGGCATGTGGGGAATAAGCGGATATACTCTTGTCCACATTCACTTTTCTTAAAACATTTTTATATTCCCTAAGGGTTCTTATCATTATTATTTCCCAATTATGCTCTGTGTTTTTTAACTCAAATCTTACCTGGTTTGCTAAAATTCTTCCTACAGAATCATCCGAGTATATAAAGACCACCCTTTCTGTTTTATGAATTATCTTTTCAAAAAGTTTAAGGTTATCTTCAATATGCAACTTTTCATAAACACCTGTTATATTTGCAGTAGGTTTTCTATTTTTATCCATAAAATGCAGTTTTTTGTTGTATTCCTCCGGCGGTTTGTTTATGCCGGTGAATATCAACTTATATTGCGTATGAATAAGCTTTGGCGCTAAAGTTTTGAAGGCATTGTCATCAAAGGTAATCACAACATCAGGTTTTATGGTGGTAATTTTTTTGTATGCAACATTCCCTCTTTCTGCAATTTGCTCCTTTGTAACATAGTGTTTTTTCGTATCCATGAAAAAATAGTAAATTTTTGAATCATCTTCTGTAAAACCGTTGTTTTTTAAAGCTTTTACCGCTCCCTCAAGCTGAGGCTTTCCGCATAAATCCTGGTCTGAATAACTCTGAACCATAAATATCTTCACTTCTTTAGAAAAGGAAGTCATGGGAAACAGACAAACAAACATAATGATAACTAACAATGTTCGCCATCTGGTTTTCATAAAAATCTCCTCCAGCAATAATTTAGTGTACCAGCGCCTGTCTATATATTTGCACACGCACAGACAGGAACGAATAAAGTCCTTCCCTGCGTAACAGTGCACCGAGCTGACCCCTTTTCGTATAGGACTCCGCTTCTCTAAGAATACGAAGTTTATATTCTGCTGTAAATCTGCGACGGATTGCCTTCTCTTGTAACTCGGCGTCTGGCACAATTTTGATACCTTGAATGTTTTTTGTTTCTTTGATAACCTGGTTTGCCATTGATACGTTCTTTAACATTTTATTTCTTCTTCCCACCCTCTATATATACATTAAATTGTGGGTTGAGAAGTGTCTCACTTTTATTAACACAGAGGGCGCAATGTGTCAATAAAAATGAGATATCTGTGGTTACTACTTAAAAAATTTAAACTGCAATAGGATTATTTACTACGGGGTTTTTCTGAGATAAACGCCACTTTTGCCGCCTTCTTTATGTAAAAGATATATTTCTCCAATCTCCATTTCTTTATCCACTGCTTTACACATGTCATAAATAGTTAAAGCAGCCATAGAAACTGCGGTTAATGCCTCCATTTCTGCTCCTGTCTTTCCCACCAGTCTCACTGTACTGTGTATATCTATTTTGTTTTTTTCTTTGTCTATGGAAAATTTGAGATCAACATGGGAAATTAACAAGGGATGACATAGAGGGATGAGAAACGGTGTTTTCTTTGCCGCTTCTACTCCTGCTACATAGGCTACTGCAAACACATCGCCCTTTTCCATCTTTTTTTCTTTAATCAGAGAAATAGTTTCTTTCTTTAAGTATACACAACCATGGGCCTCGGCTATCCTCAAGGTATTTTTCTTTTCGCTTACATCCACCATTTGCGCCTTACCCTGCTCGTCAATATGTGTAAATTCCATTTAGCCCCCCATATAAGAC
>CAZVDS010000102.1:0-2015 GCA_964626315.1 uncultured Desulfurellaceae bacterium | reverse complement strand
TACCATTTGTATCTGTGCATATATTAACCTTTGTTTCATTGGTAGAATTGTCAAAATAAAACTCTACTACCTTATCCTGACTCAGGTTGAAGCACTTATCATTTGGCGTACAGTCTATATTTTTGCTATCTTCTCTTATATTCTGCATAAATGGACCTAAATAAAACCACAGATTTTGCAATTTCCCTATCCAGTCCACTGAGGATGTAGAGTTTTCTGTCGAATATGATGGATAGAAAACAGCCTGCAGAATATTTGCTCCACTCTTTTCACTTGAAGCTAAAATAGAAGCTGCAGTGCCAGAGGAAACCTGTTTTAATATTTCAGTAAAAGCTTTTGTTATAGCATTTTTCAAAGTAGCCGGGTCATCACCTTGAAAGTATCCATAAGGACCTGTGCCATCTTTATTTTTCTTAACTTCATTGCAAGTATCAGAGTTCTCAAGGCTTTCGTTTTCTGTCAAGCTGGTATTCGGATAGTTAGACTGATCACAAGGATAACCATCATTGTTCAAGTCGTTGTAATTCCCATATACAGCCATCCATTTGAGAGCATTCTTGCCCTTTACAGAATCTAAAAACATTGCAACAGAATATGTTTTTACATTCTGGTTACTCTTTAAACTACTAACTAAATCCGCCCTGCCGCCTTTCCACATATCATCAACACAGCTAACCGGATCTCCGCCAGTGTTCCACTCACCATCGGACATAACAATTACAAAGTTTTTAGCACACCATACAGTTTTATTGTCAGCACCCCATTTATACGGGTCTTTTCCATTGTAATTATTTATAGTTGAAGTGTTCTCGCTAAATAAGTCTTTCATTTCTTCTAATGCACATTTTGTGCATGTAGATGCAAATGCTACAGGGGAAGTGTCATTTATTTTATTTATTAAATCTACATACTCATAGGATAAACCAACCCTATCTTTTATATCATCACTGAAAAACACAGCACCGATTCTCGGTCTCTGCTCTCTTTTTCTTATTTGTTGAAGTATGCCTTCAACATCTCCCACTTCGGGATTATATGATGATACATCCTCTTTCTTAATTTTAGTGTTATCATGGGTAATTACCACAGATTCTCCAGGAGAACAGAGTTCATTACTTGAGCACTCATCACTTCCAAGGGAAGGACAATAATATTTATTTGAGCACCAATGCCACAACAAGAATTTTTTCCATTTGCATAAAGGATTTGCTTCACAGGAAGTTTCATCACTGTATGTCTCGCTACAGGACTTTATATCTATGCATCCACCTGGTGTCTTTCCACCGGTTAAAATCCATCTTAAAATATCTATTCTTTTCATTATATCATGATTTAATTTATTGCCTGAATAAGTTCCACTGCTATCTTTATAATAATAACCATAAGTATTATCATAACTATAGGCACTATCTTTATCAAAATAACCATAATAGGATTTACTTTCATCGTAATTGTCACTATAAGCATCCCAACTCATACTCCCTGAATAGTCCAACACAAGCATAATGTTTGAGGGGAGATTTGCCTGTATGAATGGCGGGGTTACGCAATAGGGATTTGAGATGGAATCTGAAAAAGCTGTATTTGACGCATTAATATTACCCTTAATAGCTATAACTTTATTTCTATAGGTTTCACTCACAATTCTTATCAAACTAATATTTTTCTGTGGTATTTTTTTAATTACCAACCCTCGTATCATTAGCGGTTCAATCCCTAAATTACTTTTATCTGTAATATGCACAATTGTAATTTGTGTTTCCTTATCTAAATTTTCAGAATTTTTTACCTCATTTGTAAAACCGACTATACCCAAATTCAATATCAAAATTAAAGCAATTAAAATTCTTATTGTCCATTTCATTTCTGCCTCCGCTCTTCAACAATTTAACTTTACAACCTTTCGTGTTATATAATAACCTTTCTCATGCATTTTAGAAATGCTGTTTTTAAGAGCATATAATCTATCCAATGCAGTGTGAATCTGTGAAAATAGTCTGCCTATTTTTTCCTTG
>CAZVDS010000101.1:0-2023 GCA_964626315.1 uncultured Desulfurellaceae bacterium | reverse complement strand
CATTAGTTTTGTTTCAGAACATATAGAAACATTGTTTGAAATAGATATAATGTATAAAGATTTAGCTTATAAGCAAGGAGTAAAATATTTTTCCCGCATCAAAACGGATTTTACCTGTTCAGAATTTGTAGATTTTATGGAGGAGATGATAAATGATTAAAGTCGCGGTTTTAGGAGGAGGGCTTTCCGGATTATCTTTGGCTTTTATTCTTAAAAAGAGATTAAAACAAAGGGGTATAGATGCAGAGATAAAATTATTTGAGAAAGAAAAAACATTGGGAGGAACAATCGGCACAAAAAAGATAGATAGATTCATTATTGAAAAGGGTGCCAACGGTTTCTTAAACAACAAGCCGTACACCGTAAAGCTGTGTGAAGATCTGAACATTCAAACCATCAAAAGCAATGAAAAGGCAAAGAAGAGATACATATACAGCAAGGGGAAACTCCATCTTCTCCCTGAAAAACAATTTCTGATACTGTTTAGAAATCTTATATCACCTTTAGGAAGATTAAAATTTATGGCAGAACCCTTAATAAAACAAAACATAGAAGATGAAACCGTAGCAGAATTTGTGACCAGAAGATTGGGCAAAGAAACACTGACAAAACTTATCGGTCCTTTAGTCTGCGGTATATATGCAGGAAATCCCTGGAAAATGAGCATAAAGAGTGCGTTTCCTAAAGTAAAAGCATTGGAAGAAAACTATGGAGGATTGATAAAAGGCATGCTCGCTATGAAAAAAAAATCCGGCTCTCCAGAAGGAACTCTTCTATCCTTTAAAAATGGTTTAAGTGATTTGATACAGAAATTGGAAGAAAATTTAGGAGAAAACATAAAAAGAGAAACGGAGATAAGAGAGATAAGAAAAGAAGGAAAGGATTTTGTGGTTTCCTTCAAGGACGGAGAATACAAATCACAGCTTTTATTTTCCTGTTTGCCTTCTTATAAATTGTCAAAGATAACAGAAAAATTTGACAAAAAACTGTCTTATCTCTGTAAAAAGATTCCCTATGCTCCCATTCATGTTGTGGCTGTTGGATATAAAAAAGATGAAGTGGACTTTGCATTTGATGGATTTGGATTTTTGTATGCACTAAATTCAATCAGAAGCACCATAGGCATTCTGTGGGATTCCTCCATCTTTCCCCGAGCTCCTGGGGGATACGCTCTGATAAGACTGTTTATTGGAGGAGCAATGAGAGAAAATGTAAAAGATATGACAAAAGAACAGGTAATTCAAGAAGCAATGTCTGAGGTAGAAAGAACCATGCATATAAAGACACCTCCTGTATTTACCGATGTAACAACTTGTATCAATGCCATCCCTCAATACAATATGGAACATAAAGAAATAACAGATTATATAGAAAATTTACAGAATATACACAAAGGCTTATATCTTGGAGGTAATGCACTAAAAGGAGTAGGAATTAACGACTGCAGTCGCTCGGCTTATGAATTAACACAGGAAGCTTTAGATAAAATTTAAGGTTTTTCAGGACCTTCTGAAAAGAGGTTTTTTATCCTCTGCAGGCGCTCTTTCTCCTCATCTATAGCATTCTCAATCTCTTTTACTGTACTTTCTATCTTCTCCGATATATTCCTGCTTTTTTCTATAAATCCCTTCATCTTTTCTACTGCCTCCAATGCAGACTGCATTATATCCTTTATCTTGTCCTTCTTTTTCAAAGAAAAAAACAAAAGTCCTGTTATTCCACCTAAGATAAGCCCTGTCAAAAACCGAGAATTCCTATCCATAAATCCTCCTTTGTATATAAATATATAATTTTGCTTGCAAATTACAACAATTTATCATAGATATTTAATATTATGAGTAAAATTAAAGATAAAATTGAAAAGTTAGCCGAGAGATACAAGCTACAGATAGTTTACGCTTTTGGCAGCAGGGCTAAAGAGGCTCTGAACATGGTTGAAGGGAAAATAAATTGTTTGTCTGATAGAAAATCTGATCTGGATATAGGTATAAAACCTGAAATACCACTTAATATTGAGGAGAAA
>CAZVDS010000100.1:0-2178 GCA_964626315.1 uncultured Desulfurellaceae bacterium | reverse complement strand
AAAGAAGCAATATTTTCTGAAGACATAAAAAAGCTTTCAAATTATGAAAGAAATTGGAGAAAGAAGATAGGAAGAGAACTTTATTTCGGGATGCTCATTCACAAAATAAGATGCAGGATTTCAGATGAAGAGAGAGACAGATTTGTATCTCTTGTTTCTCATTGTAAAAAATTGGTAGAAGACAATGCAGATATAGATTATTTGAGTAAGATAGCAAAAAAAATGTGGAAATACCCTGCTGCCTGGAATGAAATATTGCACATTATTCCTCCCTATAGGTTTATTCCTTTAATGATTCGCTCTATATTCAAGTGATATGCAGATAGAAATAGTCGGTGCAGAATCATCGGGTGTCAGGGGTCTTTCCTGTTTAATAAAAACAAAGAACCGTAAAATAGTCATAGACCCCGGGGTTGCATTGGGTTATAGACGATATGGTTTACTTCCTCATCCAGTTCAAGTCGCAGCTTCTGAAATTGTAAAAGATAAAATCAGAGAAGCACTCAAAGGTGCAACAGATGTTGTCCTCAGCCACTTTCATGGTGATCATATACCTTTGGCAAATGCCAATCCTTATCAGCTTTCTGCGCAAAGTGTAGCTGAGGAGTTTAAAACTGTAAGAATCTGGGCAAAAGGGAAAGAGAATATTTCTCATCACCAGATCCAAAGAGCAAAAGCCTTAGAAAAGATACTGAACAGGGAATTATTTAATGCAGAGGGTTTAAACGATGGAATACTATCATTTTCTCATTCTGTTCCTCACGGAGAGATAGATAACGGATATGTGATGATGACACGCATTGAAAAAGGAAAAGAGGTTTTTGTTCATGCCTCAGATATAGAGATGCTAAACGATGAATCCATAGAAACAATATTAAAATGGAAGGCTACTACAGTGTTGGCATCTGGCCCACCTATCTATTTGCCTCGTCTTACTAGAAAAATGAGAGAAATTGCCTGGCAGAGGGCTTTAAGATTAGCACAAGGGGTTAAAACCTTAATACTTGACCATCATCTATTGCGCTGTCTGGAAGGAGAAAGATGGCTAAACCGTCTATCTTATGTTACAGGAAAAAGGGTTATATGTGCTGCCGATTTTATGGGTCGCCGCCGCAAATTGCTTGAGGCGAACCGCAGGTTATGGTATAAAAAGGTGCCCGTGCCCGAAGGGTGGCATGAATCTTACAAAAGAGGTGAAATAGACACACAATCTTATAGGAAATTTCTTTAAAGATTTCTATATCATAGAAACTTAGAATAAAGGAGCAAATGGATGAAAACCAAAAAAGTCTTTAAATGGATAAGCATTTCAGTAGTAATCATAATAATTGCTCTACTATTAGGCAGAAACGTGCTTATAAAACACGCAGTACAACTGGGAATAAAAAAAGCAACAGGAATAAATACATCTATTGACAAAATTAATATTGGATTATTTCAGAGCACCATCCAGATTAAGGGATTAACAATCTATAACCCTGAGGGGTTTAAAGGAGAAACACTTGCAAAGGTGCCATTGATATACCTGGATTACGAACCTGGATCATTACTTCACCGTAAGATACACTGCACTGAAATGAAGATAAATGTCAACGAGATAACAATAGTCAGGAATAAAAGGGGAGAGATAAACTTGAATCGGCTAAAGTCAATTGCTGAGAAAACAGGTTCTCCCCAAAAAGCCAAAAAAAAGAAGGAAACAGAAGCAAGGATTGACAAACTAATTCTAACTGTTGATCATGTGAAATTTGTAGATTATTCAAAAGGGCCTAAACAATTGATAATCCCTATCGGCCTTAATTGTGAAGAATTCAAAAATCTCAATAGCACAGAGGAAATAGTCCGGGTAATAATTTTGAAAACAATAGTATCTGCTGGCTTGTATAATATCGGAATATCTATAGATAAAGTATCCGCTGGACTTGAACATGTTGGTGGAAAAGGTATGGAAACATTAAAACGAGGGTTGGAAAAATATAGCAAGAGTATTAAATCCAAAATCCACAAAATTCTGAAGAAATTAAAAATGCTTAGCGATTAAACAAAATTTACCATCAACGGTAAGTTTACAATTTCATCTCTTAAGGAATTCGATGTTTCTTACCTTATGGGGATCAACTTTCTCAATGAACCTTACTTCTTTTTCCGTAGGTAGTTTTGTTACTTTCAGATTTTCTG
>CAZVDS010000099.1:0-2238 GCA_964626315.1 uncultured Desulfurellaceae bacterium | reverse complement strand
AAACAGATTTGCCTTGACACATCATAGCAATGAATGTTAAAAACCTTAGGTATGCAAACAGATGAAAAAAGGAAAAAAATACAACATATGTTTTCTGCTATTGCATATAAATATGACCTGTTAAATCATTTGTTGAGCTTCAATATAGATAAGTTATGGAGAAAAAAAACAATCTACCAATTAAAAGGCAAACATATCTTAGACTTAGCTGCAGGTACGGGAGACATAGCTATTGAAATAGCCAAGAAAAACAAAAATTCACATATAATAGGATTAGATATTAGCGAAGGAATGTTAAGTCTCGCTCAAAAAAAAGTAAGAAATAATAAACTTGAAAAGCAAATAGAATTTGTGCAAGCTTCTATGGAATACTTACCCTTTCGTTTATCTTCATTTGATTCAGTTGTTGTTGCATTTGGATTAAGAAACGCCCAGGATAGGATACGCACCTTGTTTGAGATGCTCAGGATATTGCGTGATAAAGGGATAGCCGTAATTTTAGAATTCAGTCATCCTACAGTTCCTTTATTTAAAGATATTTACCTCTGTTATACTCAGTATATCTTACCACTTATTGGAAAAACAATTTCCAGACATAAAAATGCATATCTATATTTACCCACTTCTATATCGGCTTTCCCTAACAAGGAACGCTTAAAACAAGCGATGGAAGCAGTTGGTTTTAAGAACGTTTATTGTAAGTTATTAACCTTAGGTATCGTTGCGCTACATACAGGCAAAAAAAAGCTGTGAGGTGTAGTTATGAAAAGCTCATGTTTTACTATTACTATTGAGTTTCATTTTAATGAAAGCACAACTATTCAATGGGCAATACCAATTTATCCTTTACCTTATTCAGATTACACAAATATTACATTCATTGACAATGGTGAGATAGAATGGAGAAATGCCACATTCACAAGATTCATTGATGGATATTCAATGTATGACGGAATATACGATGAATTACACATTAGGTGATATAGTTATTGTAGCTTTTCCCTTCACAGATCTACACAAAACAATAAGAAGACCAGCACTGATTGTTGCAGATATAGGTGATGAGGATGTTTTAGTGGCCCGTATAACGGGTCAAGAACACGAAACAGAATTTGAAATGGAATTAAAAAATTGGGCGAAACAAGGTCTCCTTTTACACTCTTATGCCCGATTATCAAAGCTTGCCACTTTAAAAAGAAGTGATATATTTAGAAAGATAGGTAATTTAACTGATGAGGAAATTCTTGAAGTAAAAAAGAAATTTAAAATGCTGTTTAAAATCAGTTAAACCTAAATCTATTTAGTAAAAAGAGGTAATTGTATGTTTACTTGTGTAAAGAAAAAACTTACTTATTTGAGAGGTTGTCTTTGAAAAAGATAATGAAAAAGAAAGATTAATGGAAATAGAAAAAACACTATCTCATGAAAAGGAATGGACTAAAATCCAGGAATTAGAAAAGGAGAAAGCACCTATCGTCAAGAAATTAAAAATGATAGAAAAATGGGAAAAAGATATAAATAATATAGAAGAGATGTATAAGATCGCCTGTGACGAAGAAGAAAAATCCATAATAAAGGAAATAGAAGATGAATTAAAAGAAATAGAACAAGACATGGAAAAAAAATCAAAGGAATTTCTGTTAGGAGAAAAAGACGACAAAAGAAATGCCATAGTTACTATACACGCAGGAGCAGGTGGATTAGAGGCTTGTGATTGGACTGGCATGCTTTTTAGAATGTATTCTATGTGGGCAGAAAAAAACAATTTTAAGATAAATATAGTGGATAAACTAATGGAAGAGGCAGGTTTCAAATATATTGTATTTATAATAAAAGGACTCTATGCCTACGGTTATTTAAAAGGTGAATGTGGTGTGCATAGATTGGTGAGAATTTCTCCTTTTGATGCATCTAAGAAAAGACATACATCATTTGCTTCTGTATCCATCATTCCAGAGATAGAAGATAGTGTAAAGATTGACATAAAAGAGAGTGATATGCGTATAGACACATTCAGGGCATCCGGTCACGGAGGACAACATGTAAACAAAACAGACTCTGCGGTACGCATAACACATATCCCCACAGGTATTGTAGTTAGCTGTCAAAATGAAAGGTCACAATATAAAAATAAAAATACTGCTTTGCATATATTAAAAGCCAAATTATACAAAATAGAAATGGAGAAAAAAGAAGAGGAAAAAAAAGAGGTTTCCAAACAAAAAAAGAATATAGAAT
>CAZVDS010000098.1:0-2274 GCA_964626315.1 uncultured Desulfurellaceae bacterium | reverse complement strand
ATATTATGTAAGCCTACACAAATAAGTTTTTCTTTAAATTTCTTTTTTAAACTATCAATCAATTCTTTCATTTCTTTTCCTTGTAAAGTTTTCTTTAAACTGACGGAATTGATTTTTTAATATAGCATCTCTTATGTCTTTCATAAGAGATATATAGAAATGTAAGTTGTGTATGGTAGAAAGCGTGTAATATAGGAGTTCATCTGTTTTGAATAGATGTCTCAAATAAGCACGAGAAAAGTACCGGCAGGTATAGCAGTTACATTTTTCTTCTATAGGATATTTATCAAAGGTGTATTGTTTATTTTTTATATGTATGTTACCTTCATGGGTAAATAACATACCATTTCTTGCGTTTCTGGTAGGTAGAACACAATCAAACATATCTATTCCTCTTTCTACACATTCTAATATATCCTCTGGTGTGCCAATACCCATAGCGTAGTGTGGTTTGTTGAAAGGTAGATAAGATGAGCACAATTCTACTGTATTTATCATTTCTTGCGGTGACTCTCCGGTACTTAGTCCGCCTATAGCATATCCCTCGAAAGGCATCTTTATCATCTTCTCCATACACATTTCCCGCAGGTCTTTATATACACTACCTTGTATTATACCAAACAATGCGTTGAGAGGGTATTTTTTTCTTGTCTCTATACTTCTCTCTGCCCAACGAATTGTTTTTTCTACAGATTCTTTTATTTCATATCTGTCTGTATAAGGAGGGCATACATCCAGGCAGGTAGCCACATCTGAGTTTATTTCTGATTGAATTTGTATTATATCCTCCGGTGTAAGAAAATGTTTTGAACCATCAAAAGGTGAAGAGAAACCTATACCTAACTCATCTTTTGTGAACATGTTCCTTAAGCTGAATAATTGGAATCCACCACTGTCTGTAAGAATCATATCGTTGAATCCACAAAATTTATGCAAACCGCCAATTTTTTGGATTACCTCTTTTCTCGGTCTCAAGTATAGATGATAGATATTAGATAGAATAGCCTTTACATTTAGTTCTTCAAGCATTTTTGGTGTCATCGCCTTTACTGTTGCCTGAGTGCCTACAGGCATAAACAAAGGGGTGGGAATAGACAGTTTATCTATATTTATTATTCCTGCTCGGGCTTTTTTTTCTTTTGCTTGAATAGAAAAGCTGAACATCTTTGGAGTTTTTACTATATTTTTCTTATTAGTTCAAGTCTATTTTATTGTTATTTTTATTGAAATGTATATTAGTTTACAATAAAATCAGAAAATGGAGTATGAAAGATATGGTAATATCTTAGGGATAAGAATAGAGCCTAAAGAAAAGATAGCTGAATCGCTGAGCAAGATATTTCATGAACAGAAAATAGAAGGGGGATGTGTTATAAGTGCTGTTGCCAGTTTAGATGAGATAATTTTGAGGAATGTGAAGAATTTTGAACAATTCCCCATCACAGATGCAGATAGAGGTTTTAAAAAAATTTGTGGTCCATTAGAACTTCTAAGCCTCAATGGAAATATTAGTGCTGTGAATAGAGAAGTGATTGTTCATTTACATGCTGTTGTTTCTGATGGCTTATCAAGGCTGTGGGGAGGACATTTTATAGAAGCAACAGTTTTATCTACTGCAGAAATTTTTGTTGTAGTAACTCAAAAGATAAAAAGAAAAGTAGACATGAAGACTGGAGCTTTGGAGCTTAGTTTTACTTAAAATAGTTTAAGCTTTATTTGACAAAGTATAAAAAGAGAATATATTAAATATAAAGGGATTGTGTAAATCACATTAAAGCTTTACTTGACAAGATGAAAAAAGTGTATTATATTCTTCTTCGCCATTTATGTTATGGCGTGTTCTTTGAAAAGCTATACAGCCTGTAAGGTTTATAATAAATATGAATTGAACAATGAACAAGTCAATGAGAGTTTGATCCTGGCTCAGAACGAACGCTGGCGGCGTGTCTAACACATGCAAGTCGTACGAGAAAGTTTCCTTCGGGAAGCAAGTAGCGTGGCGCATGGGTGAGTAACACGTGGGTAACCTACCTTGAGGAAGGGGATAACCCCGGGAAACTGGGGATAATACCCTATAAGTTTATGTATCATAAGATGCATAGAGAAAGGTGGCCTCTGTTTATGCTACCGCCTTTAGAGGGGCCCGCGGCCTATCAGGTAGTTGGTGAGGTAATGGCTTACCAAGCCTAAGACGGGTAGTTGGCGTGAGAGCGCGATCAACCACACTGGCACTGAGACACGGGCCAGACTCCTACGGGAGGCAGCAGTGGGGAA
>CAZVDS010000097.1:0-2314 GCA_964626315.1 uncultured Desulfurellaceae bacterium | reverse complement strand
TTAAAAAGGTAGATACCAAGTGTGATATAATTACATTTGGTAGTATACATATTAAAGAACTTGATATAATATTACCTGCTGTAAAAAGATTAATAAATGAAGAAAGAATGATAGTAATAGCTCCTCGTCATTTAGAAAAATTACCTTTATTTGAAAAAAGATTGAAGGAGGAAAATATTGATTATAGAAGAAAAACTAAAAAAAATTGGGCAAAGGTGGTATTGTTAGACACATACGGGGAATTGGTTTCTTTTTATAAAAATAGTAAAGCAGTATTTATTGGAGGCAGTTTAACCCCTAATATAGGAGGACATAATCCCATAGAAGGGCTTTTATCTGAAAAAAAAGTGATATTTGGTCCTTATATGGATAATTTTAAAGAAGAGGTGAATAGAATTACTAAAATGAAATTAGGGTTTTGTGTGCACAATGAAAAAGAGTTAACAAAAATGATAGAGAAACTTTTACAACAGGGAAGTGAAGGATGTGAAAACTTTTTTAATTATTATAAAGATGTCCTTTCCTGTTATGTAGATGGTATTGAAAGAATATTGATGAGTAATAAAAAAACCTATAAAATATATAACAATGAATTTTAAGAAAATTCTTGTTATTCAAACTTCTTTCTTAGGAGATACAATATTAACGCTACCATTAATAAAAAGTATTAAAAAAAACTTTCCTGATAATCAAGTCTGGGTTTTGACTACACCTCAAAATAGTGATGTATTTTCAGAAAATAAAGATATTTCTGGGATAATAACATATGACAAGCATGGTGAAGAAGATGGCGTAAGCGGTTTTATAAGAAAGCTAAAACAGATAAAACAAGAGCACTTTGATGTCTTGATATCTGCTCATCGTTCCATGCGCACCTCATTGCTTGTTTTGTTTTCACATATTCCATTGAGGATAGGTTTTTCTGATTCTGCTATGCATTTTGTGTATAATAGAGTTGTAAAAAGGAATATTCATGTTCACGAAGTAGAGAGAAATCTTTCTCTTCTAACCCCTCTAAACATTGGTAAAGAAAAGTGGAGTTACGAGGCAAATTTATATTATTCAGAACAGGCAAAGGCATTTTGTGATAATATATTTGAGGCTTACGGAATAAGAGATGAGCTAAAAATAGGCATAAATCCTTTTTCTATATGGCCCACAAAGAGGTGGCCTAAAGAAAGATTTAAAATTCTTGCCGAAAAGATATTAAATGAATTGAATGGTTGGGTATTTATATTTGGATTAGAAAAAGATGAGGAAGAAGCTGATTTTATAGCGGATGAGAATAAACACATAATAAATATTGCCGGAAAGACAAATTTAAAAGAACTATTTTGTGTTATTTCTAAAATGAATATGTTTATAACCAATGATTCCGGTCCTATGCATATCGCTTGTGCTTACAATATCCCCACGGTGGCTATATTTGGACCTACGGTGCCTGAGTTTGGTTTTTCTCCTTGGGGAAAGAATTGTATGGTGATAGAAAGGAAAGGATTGAAGTGTCGTCCTTGTGGAAAACATGGAAGTTTTCGTTGTAGAGAGAAACATTTTAAATGTATGTTGGATATTTCTGTAGATGAGGTATTTGCGGCGGTAAAGAGAATGTTAAATGAAAATCTTAGTCATTCGGTTTAGTTCTTTAGGTGATATAGTACTTTCTACGGCTTTCATTTATGTTTTAAAGAAGATATATCCTAAATCATTTGTGGTTTATATAACAAAATGTAAATACAAAGATGCAATAGAAGATAACCCCTATATTGATCGTGTTGTATGCTTAAAGGAAAACGAATCTGTGGTCTCTTTAGTAAATAAGGTAGGGAGGGAAAAGTTTGATATTGTGTTTGATTTACATAGTTCCCTACGGAGCAAAATGTTTTCTCTTTTAATAAAAAAGCGACAATATTTGCATGTGTGCAAACATACACTATTTAGACTCTCTTTGATAAAAAAGAATAGGTTTTTGAAGCTGTTTTCCCCTGAAAAGCCTTCAAGCGGAGTAATTGAATGGCAACTTTCATTGTTGGGTATTAAGAAAAAAAAGATTTTTCCTCATCTCTTTGTAGATAAGGATACAGAGAAGAATGTGTCAAAGATGATAAACAATCACTTTGAAAACAAATTTTTAGTTGGTTTTGCACCTGATAGCAGGTGGAAAACAAAGATGTGGGGAGTAAATAAATATAGTGCATTGGCTAAAAGGGTCCTTTCCTGGAATAAGGATGCGGTTTTGTTTTTGTTTGGAGAAAATAGAGAAATAGGTGATGAAATTGAAGCTGTGTGTCCCCGCAGAATATACAACCTTATGGGT
>CAZVDS010000096.1:0-2456 GCA_964626315.1 uncultured Desulfurellaceae bacterium | reverse complement strand
AATCCAGATTTTTTAAAGAAGAAATAATCTTCTCATAAGGTAATCTTTCACCAATAATACCCGTAGAACTCACTGCAACCTCATCTTTTTTTATATTTAATATTTTGCTGGTTTCCTCTACAACTTTTGTCACCGCCTCTTTTCCCTCTTTGGTGCAAGCATTGGCATTGCCACTGTTTATAACAATTGCTCTCAACGGTTTATTTCTACTTAACAGTTCAATATCATACAGAACAGGTGCTGCCTTTACATTATTTTTAGTGAATGTTGCACACCACAAGCAGGGATAATCTGAAAACAAAACAGCTAAATCTAATTTACCATTTTTTTTAATGCCTGTTTTAGCTACTGCCGTCTTTATCCCTTCAACCGCAGCTATACCTTTATCAATTCTTTTCATGGATAAAATGGATAGGGAGTCAATCCTTCCGTTTCTTCTATATTAAACATTATATTCATATTTTGAACAGCCTGTCCACTGGCACCCTTTATAAGATTGTCAATAGCCGATACAAAGATAATCTTTTCATTTCTTACAAAAACTCCTATATCACAAAAATTTGTTCCTTTTACATCTTTTATTTGCGGCACATCTCTTCTTACTCTCACAAATGGTTCACCTTCATAAAATTCCCTTAATATTTCATAGGCATCTTCATCTTTTAATTCTCTATTTGTTATTGCATAAATAGTAGCAATAATACCTCTCATTGCAGGAATAAGATGAGGAACAAAGGTAAGTTCTATACTCTTATTTGTATATTCTTCTATAACTTCCACCATTTCTGGTGCATGTCTATGACCAGAAATAGCATAGGGATAAAAATTCTCCCCTATCTCAGAAAATTGCAAAGTTTCTTTTAATGTTTTTCCTGCACCACTCACACCGGATTTGCAATCTGCAATAATGTCACCTTGTATAACATCTTTTTCAATAAAGGGAATAACAGGTAAGATACAAGCCGTAGAATAACAACCAGGATTAGCCACAATTTTGGTTGTTTTTATCTCTCCCCTATAAAGTTCCGGCAGCCCATATACTGCCTCTTTCAGCAAATCTTTGGCTACATGCTCTTTTTTATACCATTTTTTATAGGTATTTGCATTTTTCAAGCGAAAATCTGCACTGAGGTCTATAATTTTTGCTATATGAATCTGCCTGGCAATATCCATTGATACTGAATGAGGAAGGGCCAAAAACACAACATCGCACCTGTCCATCTTCTCTACATCTATCTCTTCGCATTCCACCTCGCATACATTTTTAAACAAAAAATAAACATCACTAATACTTTTTCCGGCAAAAGTGCGAGAAGCAATATAAGATATATTTACTTCTCTATGAGAAGTGAGAATCTTAAGAAGTTCTATTCCTGTAAATCCGCTAACACCAACAATGGCTGCATCTAACATTTACCGTTTGGACCATTGGAAAGAAGCACGGGCTTTTCTTTTTCCGTACTTTTTTCTCTCTTTTTGGCGCGAATCTCTACTCAACAAACCTAACGGTTTAAGCTTAGTTCTCAAATTAGGATCATATTCAACAAGTGCCTTGTTCAAACCATGTCTTATTGCTTCTGCTTGTCCTGTTATCCCTCCACCTTTTACGGTAATAAACATATCTACCTTATTCTCTAAATCAACAATCTTTAAGGGATACAATATTTTAAGTATCTTTGTTTTAAGTCCATTAAAATAATCTGACATTGGTTTCCCGTTTACTTTAATCTCGCCCTTTCCTCCGTTGATCCACACTCTGGCAACAGAAGTCTTTCTTCTTCCGGTAGCATAAAATTTCTGCATTTACACCTCTAATTCTTGCGGATTTTGTGCTTCATGAGGATGGTCACATCCCTTATATATCTTTAACTTTTTAATCAACTTTCTTCCCAACCTATTTTTGGGTAACATTCCTTTAACAGCAGACATAAGGATTCTCTCTGGATGTTTTTCAAGCACCTCTTTTGCATTTGTGCTTTTTAATCCACCAAGATACCCACTATGTCTATAATAATACTTATCCTGCCATTTATTTCCTGTAAACTTTATCTTCTCTGCATTAACAACTACCACAAAATCACCCGTGTCCACATGAGGAGTAAATTGAGGTTTATTCTTTCCTCTTAAAGTATCAGCTATTCTCACCGCCAATTTCCCCACTATCTTATCTTCTGCATCTATCAGATACCAATTTCTTTCAACATCTCCACTTTTAGCAAAAAAAGTCTTCATTTATTCCCACCTCTTTATTAAAAAACACCGTATTTATACAGAAAGAAAAGGGAATTGTCAAGATAAATGATAAATATCATTTACCTTGCAAACGCTTCGCGTTTGTCAAGACACAAATCTCAAAGAGATTTGAGCTTGCAAACACCAGAGGTGCTTGTCAAGACACAAATCTCAAAGAGATTTGAGCTTGCAAACACCAGAGGTGCTTGTCAAGACACAAATCT
>CAZVDS010000095.1:0-2683 GCA_964626315.1 uncultured Desulfurellaceae bacterium | reverse complement strand
TTATTTATTGATGATTTTTTGCACGGACAAACAAGGATTTGTAGGTTATCTTAATCTTTCCATCTTCTCTAAAGTTATCATCAATAAATCTTAGAAATTTGAAAAAATTAGACTTTTTTGGATTCTTATTCAATGTATAGTTTGCACCTGTCATCTTTATGGATTTTAAAAAATCCATAGCTGTTTTGTAATATGCATCGTAGCTTTTCTCGTAACAACACTCAATATTCAAGAATCTACCTATTATCCTCAGGTAAAATGATGAGTCTCTCATCGGAAAGTAAGAGCCGAAACCCGTTTTTTCTATAGCTTCTATAAGTTCTTTAAATGTTCCTTTAACAAAAACAGAAAATAAGAATGTCCCATCTTTTTTAAAAAGATTAAACAAGTCTGGCATACTTTCTTTGGGATTCAAAAACCATTGTAATGTTGATGATGTCGCTATTAAATCAAACTTAAAAAATATTGGAATCTCTTCCCCATCTGCTGTAAAAAAATGAATATGTTTAAATTTTTTTCTTGCCATCTCTATCATCCGATAGGATATATCCAGAGAAAAGAAATTTTTAAAATCCATCTTTGAAGTTAAGAATCCTGTGAGAAAACCTGTTCCTGTGCCTATCTCCAGCACATTTTCATAATGTCCATTATCTACCAACCCTGATAGCTCATGGGATATATTATTTTGCACAACCGCATGCTCATCATAATGCTCACTCGCTAAGGAAAATCTCTTCCTTATACTAATCCTGGATGGCATGTTTGAGTTCACCTTCAAACCTTTTATCCTTTAAGAAAAAGAAGTGTCCACCGAAAAACTCGTGTATATAACATTTTTTTAGATTCTTTTTAAAATAATTTATCTGTTCCTTTTTAATGAAAGTATCATCCTTTGCAAAGAATATATGAACATCCATATCTACTTCTTTTAATGTTTTTCTTTCATCTGCTTTTTGTAAAAAATTTAAACCTTTTATACAATTTTGGATATATTCTTTTTTAAATTTTTTCTCTAATTCCACTTCAAATCCTGTAAAACTGTAAAACATTAACAATGCCTTTCCCAAATCTGTTTTTGCTAAAATTGTCATAGCTCTTAAATTTGACCTTTTCATGCCTGGATAATTCTCGTCCTCCAAAAACCTTGCAAAGGGAGAGATAAGAATGAGTTTCTCTGCATCTCCATGCTTTGATAATGCAACTAAACTCCCCAAACTAAATCCCAATATGATGCAATCTTTCGGCATTTTCACATCTATATTCTGGAAAAAATCCCTATTAGAGTGGAATAGTTCTATAGGATACACATCCATTCCTTTTAAAAATTTTTCAAACATGGAACATTTAAGTGACCATCCGGGAAATATAACGATTTTTTTCATACCACTCCCCTATCATCTGAACAACTTTTTCAATTGAATCCATCGGTGTTTTCAAGCTTAAACTTATTCTCAGCCTTGATGTATTCTCTGGCACCGTGGGAGGTCTTATCGCAGGAACAAATATAGAATTTTCAAAAAGTTTTTCACTTAAAAGCAGGGTATCTTCTTTGCTTCCGCAGATTATAGGGATAATTTGACTACATGAATTTAAGGTATTTAATCCTCTTTGTTTTAATAAGTTCCTGAAACTTGCGGCTTTCTTGAGTAATTCTTCGCCCATTTGTGGATTTCGGGATATGATACCTACCGCCTCTTTTGATGCAGCAACGACATTAGGGGGCAAAGCCGTAGAGTATATAAATCCTCTCGCCCTATTTATGAGAAAATCTCTTATCTTTTTAGAACAGCAAACATACGCTCCGAAACTTCCGAATGCCTTTGAAAATGTTCCCATTTGAAACTCTACCCTTTCATCCAATCCCATCTCTCTCACAAGACCTGCTCCATTACCAAATATACCTGCTGCATGAGCCTCGTCTACGAATAAAATAGCACCATATCTTTCTTTCAACTCTACGATTTCTCTTAATGGCGCTAAATCTCCATCCATACTGAAAACGCTCTCCGTTAAAACGATTTTCCTTTTGTTCTTTGATTCTTTCAGTATTTTCTCAAGCTCACTCAAATTGTTGTGTGAATAACGCTTAAACTCTGCCTTTGATAATAGAACACCATCTACTATGCTGGCATGACAGAGTTTATCAAAAATTATAACATCTCCCCTTTTTGCAATTGCAGGTATCAGGCTTGTGTTTGCCTGATAACCAGAATTAAAAATGAGTGCGGATTCTGTTCCCTTTAATTTTGCAATCTTTTCCTCTAATTCCTCAAATATCTCAAGATTACCGCAAACAAGCCTTGAAGAAGAGGAACTTGTTCCATAAAGAGATACCGCTTTAATAGATGCTCTTCTTAATCTTTCGTCCTCACTCAGGTTTAAATAATCATTTGATGAAAGATTGAGGCACCTCTTCCCTTCAATAGAAAGATATATTCCTTTTTCACCAACCCTTTTGAGACTTCTAAATAGTTTTTTCTTTTTTAGGTTTTCTAATTCATTTTCAAATTTTATCAATTTCTAACCCCAGATCTTCTATCATTCTCAAATTACCTTCTGGACTCCTTCCTTTCCTTGTCAGATAATTTCCCATCATTATTCCGTTTGCCCCCGCAAAAAACATCAAAAACTGAAGGTCTCTCAAGACTTCTTCCTTTCCGGCACATATCCTTATATCCTTTTC
>CAZVDS010000094.1:0-2857 GCA_964626315.1 uncultured Desulfurellaceae bacterium | reverse complement strand
GATTAAAGAAGGTAAAAGATTTGTATGCCTACTATCTTTCTACATTAACAAAGCCTGATGAGAAGCTTATTCGCATAGGAGAAAAGATAAAGAAGAGATTTAATATTTCTTTGCGTTATTTTTCTAAAAAAAATCTTAAAAGGGATATGAATATAATTAAAAATATTTACTCTCAAGCTTGGAAAGACAATTGGGGTTTTGTTCCTCCTACCGATGAGGAAATTGCTTATGGAGCAGAGAAAATGAAGAGTATTGTTCCTGAAAAATTTATCATCATTGCTGAAAAAGAAGGAGAACCATGCGGATATTCACTTATCTTTCCTGATTTTAACCAGGCCTTAAAGGTAGTCAGTGGGAAAATAACTGTCTTCAATTTTTTAAAATTTTTATTTGCTTTAAAAAAGATAAACAACTCCCGACTTATTACTTTAGGTATCGTTGATAAATATCGCAATTTAGGCATAGACCTTCTCCTTTATTTAGAGAGTTTTAAAGTAGTAGAAGAAAGTGGCTATGCAGGGGGAGAGCTCTCCTGGACATTGGAGGACAATTTTGCTATCAATAAACCCATAGAAGACAGGATGAAGGCAGAACTGTATAAGATTTATCGGATATACGAGAAAGAGATTTAATTATTCAGCTCTTATAACTCTTGTTTTCATATAATCCTGCAATATTTCAGGAATAATTACTGAGCTGTCTTCCTGCTGATAATTTTCTAAGATAGCGATCAGTGTTCTTCCTACCGCCAGTCCTGAACCATTTAGGGTGTGAATATACTCTGTTTTTTTGCTACCTTTTCTTTTGAATCTTATGTTTGCTCTTCGGGCTTGAAAATTCAAACAATTTGAACAGGAAGAGACTTCTCTAAATCTACTTTCTCCAGGTAACCATACCTCTATATCATAGGTTTTTGCACTGGAAAAACCTATATCAGCCGAGCATAGAATCATTACCCGATGTGGGATTTTTAAAAGTTTTAATATCTCTTGAGCGTTTTCTGTAATTTCTTTCAGCACTTTGGAAGAGTCTTCTGGTTTGGTAAATTGCACCAATTCTATCTTGTTAAACTGATGCTGTCTCATTATACCTCTTACATCTTTGCCATAAGAACCTGCTTCTTTACGGAAACAGGGTGACCAGGCTACATATTTTAAAGGCAGTTCCTCTTCTTTTAATATCTCATTCCTATGCAGGTTTACTAAAGGGACTTCTGCAGTAGGAATGAGATATTGTCCATCTACTTGGTATGCTTCTTCTCTGAACTTTGGCAATTGACCGGTTCCTACCATTATTTCTTCATTAACTAAAAATGGAGTAATTACCTCTGTATAATTGTATTTTTTAGTATGCACATCAATCATAAAGTTGACCAATGCCCTTTCTAATTTTGCCCCATATTTTTTATACACTGCAAATCTGGGTCCTGAGAGTTTGGCTGCTGTTTTAAAATCCAGAATATTTAATTTTTCTCCTAATTCCCAGTGAGCTTTCACCTTAAAATCAAAATCCGGTATTTTTCCCCATCTTTTTATTTCTATATTTTCTTCTTCGCTTTCTCCGAGCGGCACATCATCATCAATAATATTGGGCACCAACAACCATTCTTTTAAAAATATATCTTCTTTATTCTGCATCTCTTCCTTTATCCGTTTAATTTCCATATCTATTTTTTTAGATTCTTGTTGAAGCTGTTGTGCTGATTGTTCTTTTCTTTTTATTTCTCCTATCTTTTTTGATATTGTTTTTTTCTCATGCAATAGTATTTCCATTTGCTTTTTATTTTCTCTTATCTTTCTGTCTAAAAGATAAAGTTTATCTATATCAACAGAATAACATTTTCTCTTTTTGATATTTTCTTTTAAGAATTCTTTGTTTTCTCTCAAGTTTTTTATGTCTATCACTTGTCTTTTAATAAATCTTTCAAATATTGGAGAAATTCAGGAGCAAATTTTTTGTCTTTTAGTGCATAATTTATAGTTGCTTGCAAAAATCCCATTTTATCGCCACAATCATATCTTTTTCCCTTAATTTTATATCCATAAATGGTTTCCTTTTGCGCAAGTTTTTTTAAACCATCAGTGAGTTGGATTTCCAATTTATCTTTATTGCTTTGTTTAATTAATTCTTCTAAGCAAGAAAATATTCCTGAAGTAAGAATATATCTGCCCACAATAGCTAAGTTACTGGGTGCATCTTTTGGGTCTGGTTTTTCTACTAACTCACCTATCTTAATTATATTTTTTTCAATTTCCTTTCCACTCACTATACCATATTTACTCACTTCTTTTCTCTCCACCTCTTGTAATCCAATAATAGAACAATTGAATTTTTCAAACACATCTAACATCTGCTGAATAGCACTCTTTTCAGCATCAATAACATCATCAGCCAAGATAACCGCAAATGATTCACTGTCCACTATGGTCTTTGTTCGCCAAATAGCATGACCCAGACCTCTTGGTTCTCTTTGCCTGACATATATATAATCTGCCATATAAGGTATTTTTTGCATTTGTTTTAATATTGATAATTTTCCCTGTTTTTTTAAGTAATATTCTAACTCAAAACAAATATCAAAATAATCTGCAATTGCTCTTTTACCCCGACCTGTAATCAGTATAATTTGTTTTATATCCGCATCTACAGCTTCCATTACACCGCAATGAATCAATGGTTTATCAACCAAAGGAAGCATCTCCTTAGGCGATGATTTTGTCGCAGGAAGAAATCTTGTCCCAAAACCTGCCACTGGAAAAATGGCTTTTTTTATCTTCATTTTAATGCCTCATCTATTATTTCTAATGTATGCTTTACCTTTATATCATCCCTTCCTTTTATATGCAATGCTTCTGCT
>CAZVDS010000093.1:1736-2900 GCA_964626315.1 uncultured Desulfurellaceae bacterium | reverse complement strand
GTAAAACCTATAATATAAAAAATATAGATACTACACAAAGAAGTTTTTATTTTTCGCCTTCTGATGAATTTAAAGTAATCTATAACGCTCTTCATTTTATATTGTCATTTGAAATTTATGTGGCTGGAGAGAAAGGAAACAAACATATCTATAAGTGCAAGCATTACAAAATATTATCTATAGAATCGCTGTCGTTGGATGTAAAGTATGAATTTAACTCTGACAACAAGAGAATGTATTCGGGTAGAGATGGAACAATTATCTTAGCAGAAGGGGAAATTGAACAATGAATATGTCGACACTTCATATAACACAGCATAAAAGGTTCGTGCCTTACGGCACTCACCCAAACCCAGCACTTTTAAGGTTAGGTGTTGAGATATCACGGTCAAGTGTTAAGACATCTCAGGAGTTGTTTAACAGAGTCGTTGAAAATGATAATAAGTGCTGGGCTTCTTTTATGCTGGGAACGTTATATGAAATGGGGATTTTTGAAAATTTTAGATTTTTCAGATATCAGTTTAAAATTGATAGGGGAATTTTGCCCCGACCCCTGTCTGCCGACAGGCAGGCAAAATTTGCCCAAAAAGAAAGACGGCGGGGAAAGGAATTTTGTTTTTCTTCCTGCTTCGCTCAAAAAAGGGAAGATTCGGCTTCTCTGCCCGACAAAAGTATTTACTTCTTTAGATTAAGGGCAAGCCGAATCGGAAGGATTAAATTTTTGTTAATGAGTTCTCCCCATTAGTATAAATCTTTTGGATTTAACTACGGGGCAGGCAAAATAGGTTCGCCCCGTTAGAAATTTAACAAACATATATTATTAAGTATTCTTCATCTATAATAGAGTTAAAAAATTTTTCTCTGTTTATGGTTATTTCTAACGGGGTTCGCACTGCATTCAATAACTGCGACCAGATTAGACATTGAAGGGCATACCTTACTAATATCTGAGGAATAATTTATTTATTACTGTATATCTTTATCTACTGCTGATTTGCTTGTCTCCTCACTTACTCTGCCTTTTTCTTCAAATTTCTTTTCTAACTCCATTGTTTTTAATTTTAGATTGTCTTTTTCTTTTTCTAATTGCCCAACTTGCTTGGTTAATTTTCTTTCTCTAAAGTATTTCTTAACTTTTCTTATCTTGTACCGAAAGAGGTGTGC
>CAZVDS010000093.1:0-1726 GCA_964626315.1 uncultured Desulfurellaceae bacterium | reverse complement strand
ATTTCTTAATTAAACCTGGAAGAGTGAGAAGAGCTATAAAAATAGCGCCAGCTACAGCAGACACAAGAACTATAGATGCTACAGAAGTTTTAAATTGCCAGAAGATGAACTTTACATCCAAAGGCATTCCATTTTGTATAGCTAATACAACAATACCCAACAATAATAAAACAGCAATAAATGCCAATATAAACATATATTTCTCCTTTTGCCTTTAATTACTTATTTATGAGTTTTTATTCTTTCTTTTCTTCTTCCTTTTCTTCCTTGCGAAGTAACTTTTCCATTTTGGATAGAACATCAGCTGTTTTTTTTCGTAGATCAGCGGTTCCCCCTCCCTTTTGATAAGCTAAAATGGAAATAATTAAAGCAATGATAGCAATAATAAGAGCTATAGTAGCCATAATTCCCTCCTTTATTATATATTATTAAACGTTCAATTATCTAATCACGGCACTTTTGTTTGACAGAAATTATTCTATTTCTTATTGTTTATCAAATTATGAGAGAAAAATCAAGTTTCAATGTTCTATTTGTAGCTGTGTTTTTGGATATGTTAGGGTTGGGTTTCATTGTTCCTTTATTGCCCAGTTACGCCACAAATTTAGGGGCGACAGGACTGTGGATAGCAATCATTTTTGGAGGTTACTCTTTAACCCGAGTAATTACTTTGCCCATAATCGGCAGAATATCCGATAAAACAGGAAGAAAAAAGGCATTTATAGCTACGGGTTTGTTTTTATATGTGCTTTTGTCTTTCGGTTATATAAAAGCATCAACACTGTATGAATTGTCAATAATTAGATTTATTCAGGGTATTGCCTCTGCCATGATTATTCCCTTAGCTATGGCCTATATTGGAGAATTATCACCAAAAGATAGAGAGGGTTCTTATATGGGAACATTTAACATCTCTATATTTTGGGGGATGGGCTCGGGACCTCTTTTAGGTGGATTTTTGGAAAACAGTTTTGGTACATCATCCGTTTTTTATGCAATGGGAATTTTGAGCGCTATATCGCTCGTTTTAGTTTTGTTTCTATTGCCAGAGCAAAAAGTGACAGGACATCGCCACATTGGCGAGGTGATATCTTACAGAAAACTTATAGCTTTTAGACCTGTTCAGGGGATATTAATATACCGTTTTATTAATGCATTTATAAGAGGTGGTATCTATTCCTTTTTACCAATAATAGCAGCTTTAAAAGGATTATCCGCATTTGAGATTGGTATACTTATCTCTGTTAACACGCTTTTGGTAGGCATTTTTCAAAAACCGTTCGGCAGAGTTGCAGACAGATACAACAAGGTATTGTTAATATTTTTTGGTAATCTGATTGCCTGTATGGCTTTACTTTTAATACCTATATCTCCTAATTTTTCTGGGTTATTTCTGGTGGGGATTGTAATGGGTATAGGCAGTTCCATATCTATGCCTGCTGCTACTGCTATTGCGGTGAGGGTTGGAAAGGAATCTGGAATGGGTTCTGTTATGGGACTATTTAATATGGCAATGGGTATAGGAATGATAGTTGCACCATTTATCTCAGGAGCGGTGATGGATACTTTGAATCTAAATGCTGTATTTTATTTTATGGGACTTTTTAGTATTTTAGGAACATTTGCATTCTACCAGTTTCTTAAAAACCTACAATTGTAACTTGACCTTAAGGGAACAAAATAATATAAAAGTTATATGTTAAAAATTGCCTGGCTTACATTAAAG
>CAZVDS010000092.1:0-2918 GCA_964626315.1 uncultured Desulfurellaceae bacterium | reverse complement strand
GATTTGTGTCTTGACATATATGAAAGCAATGGAGAAAATGGTGGGACTATTGATAAATTTCAATGTAGAAAGGTTGAAGGATGGAATAAAGAGATTAGTTTTGTAGAGGTCACAGAGGGGAGGCATAAGACTCTTTTGCAAGTCTTTAATTAATAAAAATCTCTGTGTCCTCTGTGGTTAGTTTTTTTGACAATACAGAATATATAATGAGGGATGGAAAGATGAAGGTGAAACTGATAACTTACCCCAATAAGATATTAAAAGCTAAATCAGAAGATGTAAAAAAAATAGATGATAATACAATAAAACTTTTGGATAGTATGAAAAAGATTATGTATAAATATAGAGGTATTGGCCTTGCCGCTCCTCAGGTAGGAATAAATAAAAGGATAGCCATTATAGATTTGCAAAAGGATGACCCCGGTTATGGTTTGGTTGAGATGATAAATCCTGAAATCTTAGAAAGTGCAGGTAACTTTGAAGAACATGAAGAGGGATGCTTGAGTGTTCCAGATTTTTATTCACCTGTGCCAAGAGAAAAATATATAAAAATAAAATATATAGATAGGAAAGGAAAAGAAAGAATAATAGAAACAGATACATTTTTTTCTGTTGTAGCGCAACATGAGGTTGACCATTTAAACGGCATACTATTCATTGACCGCATCTCACCCTTAAGAAAAGAACTTTTTCATAATCGCCAAAGAAAAACGCACTTTAAAACTGGATGAATATTATATTTTTTGGCACATCTGAATGGGCAGTTCCTTTTCTTTACACCTTGAACAATTCATTGCACAAGATAGTTTGTGTAATAACCACACCTGATAAAAAAAAAGGAAGAGGGAAAGTAATTTCACCTTCTCCTGTAAAAGAAACAGCACAAGTTTTAAACATTCCTATAATCCAGCCAGAGAATCTTAAAACACCATTATTCTTAGAAAATATAAAAAAATGTAATGCGCAGATAGGCATTGTAGTGTCCTACGGAAAGTTTATCCCCGAGCAACTAACTAAAATCTTTCCTCATAAAATAATAAATGTTCATCCTTCTTTACTTCCTCTGTATAGAGGTCCAGCTCCCATGAATTGGGCAATCATCAATGGAGATAAATTAACAGGAGTGACAATTACGGAGGTCAGCAACAAAATGGATGCTGGGGATATTTTCATGCAATGGGTTGTAAAAATAGATGAAAAAGACAACTACATATTACTGTCAGAAAAACTTTCAAATATAGGAAGAAAAATGCTTTTATGCTGTTTGGAAAACATAAAATATGGAAGAATCAGCAGAAAAAAACAACGAGAAGAACTGACTACTTATGCTCCTCCTTTGAAAAAAGAAGATGGGAAATTAAACTTTGAAGAATCTGCCTCTACAATTGCAAGAAAGATAAGAGGTATGAACCCTAAACCGGGCACATTTACATTTTTAAATGGAAAACGTCTTAAAATTCTGAAAGCCTCGCCTATTCCATTAAAAGAAAAAGATTATGGAAAAATAATAAAAATAGATAAAGATGCCTTTTATATCTCTTGTAAAGATGGTGCTTTAAAAGTGGAACAAGTTCAAATGGAAGGCAAAAAGATTATGGATTCCTCTTCCTTCCTGCGTGGATTTCCCTTAAAACAAGGAATGGTAATAGGATCAAAATAAATTTCTGTCAACCTTTAATAATCTTTGCTATTTGCAGGAAATTTTTTGCATGAAAATCAGCCGATAAATTACTGTTTTTATAAGCTATAAAAGGAACATTTGCTCTCTTTGCCATCTCTGCATCTACTATAGCATCACCAACATAAATCATCTCCCTTGGTTTAACGGAAAAATGTGTCATAATTTTATAAAGAGACTCAGGATGTGGTTTGACTTGTTTTACATCGGTGGAAGAAATAATAATGTCAAAATAGGCTAAAATACCGTAGTAATCTAATAGAAGTTGAACAGTGGTGGTACGACTGGTAGCCATGCCAACTTTAAATTGATTTTTAAAATCGGCTAAAGAATCTTTCATGTATGGTTCAGGTTTTATGTAGTTAAGAAATTGGCGGTAATTTGTCTTTTTTCGCATATCTTGAGCTTTTTTACGCAATATGGGGTCAGGAATAACGAAATCAATCACTTCAAATACGGTGTGGCAATGAGCAAAGTCAAGCTGTTCTTTTGATAAAGGTGGTAAATTTAATTTTTCAAGCAATGCATTATAGTATGCTTGATTAGCTTCAAATGAGTCAAATAACACTCCATCACAATCAAAAACCACTGCTTTGAAATTCATAATTATAATATATATTAAAATAATGATGTTTCCAATATTAAATAACCAAAAAAGAGCGAAGTTTTTTTATAGTTTTGCATCCTTGATTTATGATTTTGTAAATCCTCTTATATATACAAAGGGTATGAAAAAAATCTTAATTGATGAAGTTGAGGGAGATAGAATACTGGATGTTGGGGTTGGCACCGGATATACAACGAAGGAGTTAAAAAATGCGGTGGGTATAGATATATCAAAGGCAATGTTACTTAAAGCCAAAAAGGATTATAAAGGTTCTTTGGCTTTAGCTGATGCTATGTATCCTCCATTTAAACCAGAAAGCTTTAGTACTATAATTTCTGCTGGCTCTTTGTATTATTTGCCTTCTCCGCTGGAGGGATTGAGAATCTTTCATTTGTTGTTGAAAAAACAGGGCGTATTCTTAAGCATTACTCCCAACAT
The DNA here is from genome assembly GCA_964626315.1 of uncultured Desulfurellaceae bacterium. Classification (GTDB taxonomy): domain Bacteria; phylum Campylobacterota_A; class Desulfurellia; order JAGGSF01; family JAGGSF01; genus CAZVDS01. The sequence goes on along the minus strand of CAZVDS010000092.1, from coordinate 195 downwards.
AAGATTATTGAAATTTTGGGTTCGTGTATATTGCAAGACAGAATTAGAAAAACTGTTTAACTTAAGCGGCTTTAAAATAGAGAAGATAATAAAAATAGGATGGAAAGAAATTGCCTATTTTTCTAAAGTTAGAAAGGTGAGTTAATATAACCAATTGACGGCAGTAGCAGGAACTTTTATAATTTAAAATTATGG
>CAZVDS010000091.1:0-3004 GCA_964626315.1 uncultured Desulfurellaceae bacterium | reverse complement strand
TCTTTATTCTTTCCTTTTTCTTCCCATCCACATTTTTGCAATCTTTTTCCACATTGATTTGTATTCATATCAAACTCTCATTTCTTTTTGCGCGCTCCATTTTTTCTTTTGAAAGTCTTATTATTTCATTCACTCCCTCAGGATTTAGCTTTTTCATTTTTAGGTATCCAGCGCGGGATGCGGATTGAAGTAAAGAGTATGCATATTCATCCCTAACGATTACACTTCTCCATCCGCTTTCGGATCCTGCATTACCAAACGATATATCGGCGCTTCGAGCAGTAAAATCATCACAGAATAAGCATGCGAATTTCACATCTTTTTTCACATTTTCTAAGGATTCTTCTATTATTTTGCCATTTATAAGTCTTATTATGAATTTATCAGATCTTATCTCTGCATTTTTTATTTCAGGTAAGGTAATTCCAAATTTTCTTTCCACCATCGTTTTAAAGCCATCCTGTGTGAATGATCCCATACAGAAAAGCCCAATAACCAATTTAATTCTATTAATAACATCTCCAAGTTGCATAGGATATTCTTTTATATCTCGTATAACACGGCACTGACAGGGAGTACCTATGATTGCCACTCTCTCAAGTCTTTCAACTTTAAGAGCATCTATAATTGCGTCTACCATAGGCGTTATCACCCATTTTGTGCCTATGGATGCGCGAAGATCATCACTATTTCTTGCAACTATCGCCTTTGGCTCCCAGTTTTCATCTGCTTTCACAACAATTGCACCGTCAATCTCATTTTTGTCCAGTGCATAGGCTATATATGCGGTTGTAGCTCCGAATCCCTCTTTGAGGGGCTTGACACTGAATACATCTATGTACTTCCCCAGATATTCATCTTCCATTCATATCACCTCCGCATTTTCTTTTCTTAATTTCAGAAAATTTCTAGGACATCTAAAATAGCAGGTGCCACACCTTATACATTTATCCATCCTAACTTCTGGTTTTCCTCTTATCATCTCTATCGCTTCTACCGGGCATGAGAGAGCACACATGCCACAACCCACACATAATCCCTTGGCAACAATTTCATCCTGAAGATCCTGACCGCTTGCACGCTTCTTTCTAGCTAAATTTTTAAACGGTATTAAATATTTATTGTTTCCAGCTATATATGCATTTAAAAATTTCTTAAGAATTTCAGCAGAGGCGGGACAACCTGGTATGGAATAATCTACCTTCACCACATCAGCAATAGGCAGAAAAGTTCGGTGATATGGCTGTGGTGGTTGATTACCCCGACAAAAACGTGTTATCCCCCCAACGCAGGCACAGGAGCCAACAGTAACTATTTTTTCACATTTCTCTCTCATTTTTTTGAGTGATTCCATATGCTCATCAAACTCCGCACACACCGATCCACTCACAAATCCTATATCCGCATCTTCAGCTTCGTCTATATCTCTACGATCTAATATATTTGGACAGTAAATAAGTTCTATATTTGAATTGCTCATAAGAGCCTCTAGAAAGGAAATCATACATCCGCTACAATCGGATAGTTTGACATACATAACTTTCATTGCATCACCCCAATATTTTTTACAACGCCATCTTTGATAACAGTTACATGAGTCGCACAGGATAAACACGGATCATAACTTCTTACTATTACCTCTGCATAACTATACGGTGCGCCTATAAGCGCTGTATCTATTACCGCCAAATTAAACATAGTTGGAACAATTATACGATAATCAACAATTATCCCATCATCTCGCAATTTGACAACATGTATATTTGTTCCGCGGGGTGCTTCATGCACTCCAACACCTCTCCCGTTTTTTGACGAAACAGTTGCTTTTGTTGGTGAACTCACATTAAGCAAATCACACAACTCTATGATCCTCTCACAACCTTTTATTGCATCTTCCATATACGTAATATTAACCATTAATGGTAAATTACTTGAAAATTTGAAAAATTTCTTCATTCGTGCCTTTGGCCCAACTTCTGTTAGTTCATTTCTATATAACACCACAGTTGCACCCGTTTCACCCCGAATTTCCTTAACATCATAATATTTCTCGGGCGGAACAACATTTAAATCAAGAAGATCTATTTCTTCTCTATCACCATAATATGGATGTGTCGCCAGTAATTTGATCGCGTTTCTTTCTATTTCTTCCTTACCTTTTTCACTTATATTTCGTCGCATTCCCCCTACACAGACATTAGGTGGATGAACAGGTGAATGCCCACTTATTTTTACAATCTCACCTGCACACTCAAGCATATTAAAGATATCCCTCAAAAGTTTATCATTTCCCTCAAAAAAATCTTTGTATAAAAACAACATATGTAAGGCATGACTCTGTAACCTGTTACCGAGTCCAGCAATTTCCCTTAGTATGAGACCATTCTCAGGAGGTATTACACCAAGCGCGTTTTCAGCAGCCTCAACAGCGGCTATTCCATGAGTTATATGGCATACACCGCATATTCTCATCGCACCTACGGGCAAAAATTCCAGCGTTTTACCTATTAACATTCTTTCAAATCCCCTTATTGGCATGAAAGGGTAGAAAAAACCTTTGATTATAACATCTTCATCATTCACATGAAGAACTAACTTCCCATCTGCTTCAATTCTCGTTACTGGATATATGGATTTCGTTATCATCATCTCTACATCTAAAAATTGAATATAAAATTTTCGTATATATCTTGCAAATAAACAACTTGCTCTTTTTTGCTCTCTGTCATAGCTGGTATCCACGTCTACATTCACTGGCAAGGTATGACATTAACCATGCTTCTTACTCTCTCCAGCATTTCGCATATCCTATCAAACCTAATATCGAGTTAACCTATCAGAGATACAGCAATACCGTACCCCGCAGTGCCAATGACTTCAAACTCTGCGTTTTCTATCAGAATCGCAGAAAAGGCATCATAGGCGCACAGTCAGTTTATCTCTTCTTATTCCACATTTTTGCAATCTTTTTCCACATTTTTACATATCCTATTAAGAATGGAAT
>CAZVDS010000090.1:516-3075 GCA_964626315.1 uncultured Desulfurellaceae bacterium | reverse complement strand
TCTATATAGAAGGTGTATATAAGCCTACAGATACATTTTCCTTTGACTGGAAAGCTCATTATTCTACCAGAAGGGGTCTTTTTACAGAAAGCAGCGAAAATGCGCACCTGAATGTGGGTATCTTGAAGTTCTCCACCGGCTATGTGATGAATAGAGATTCCGGTTACCTGTTGAGCGATGAGTCATGGACAGGAAGAGTGGATTTTTATCCGAAATCTAATTTGGATATTTATTGCTCATTTAAGAAAGACCTAAATGACGGCTACTTCCCTCAAAAAAAGTTCGGCATAAACTACATGGAAGACTGCTGGGGTATAAGCCTGCAAACATATATAAACGAAACGATGGAAGAAAATGAAGAAGGAATTAAAGAGAGAAAAAAAAATATAGGTATCTGGTTCATATTCACTTTGAAATCCATCGGTTCCTGGGGTAAGGGAGTATGAAGATTGCCTGCGGTATAACAGGAGCCAGCGGCATGCCTTATGCCGTAAGACTAATAGAATTTTTAGCCCAAACAGAAAATGAAGTTTATGTGGTTATATCAAAATGGGGAAAGAAAATTATAAAGTTGGAGATGAACAAAGAATGGGAAGAGATAACTGCCGGATTTAAAGGAAAGACCTATAATTTTGAAGATGATGACCTGTTTTCACCACTGTCCAGTGGTTCTTTTGGCATAGAAAAAACAGTAATTATGCCCTGTTCTATGAAAACGCTATCCGCTATTGCACACGGCTTTTCCCAAAACTTAATAGAGAGAATGGCTGATGTAGCCATAAAGGAAAACAAAATGCTGATCTTAAGCCCCAGAGAGATGCCCTTTTCTCCCATCCACTTAGAAAATATGCTGAAATTAAGTAAAATAGGTGTAAAGATTGCACCCCCTATTCCTGCCTTTTACAATCGTCCTGAAAATATAAAAAAGATGATAGATTTCGTAGTGGGCAAAATATTGGATATATTGAAGATAGAACACAGCCTCTATCGGAGATGGCATGGCAATACAGCCCTTTAAAAATATCAAAAGACTGAAAAAAATCTTTACCATTGCTGCTAAATATGGATTGGGGGAATTTACAGAACGCACCAAAGGTTTCTTCTTTAAGAAAAAGGTAACAAATGTAGGAGAAAAACTGAGGCTGCTTCTGGAAGATTTGGGTCCCACCTTTATTAAATTAGGACAGCTCTTGTCTACCCGAGAAGACATTTTCCCTTCCTCTGTAACAGATGAGTTAAAAAAATTGAGAGATGAAGTAGCCCCTATTCCTTTTGAACAGATAAAAACAAGGATAGAAGAAGAGATACATGCCCCTATAAATAAAGTCTTCCTTTCCATAGATGAAAAATCTCTTGCCTCTGCCTCTATCGGTCAAGTGCACAAAGCAAAACTAAAAGATGGGAAAGAGGTAATCATCAAGGTAAAAAAACCACACATTGAAAAGATAGTAAGAGCAGATATAAGTATTATGAAACATACCCTACTTGCCGTAGGCAGAGATGTAAAACGCATACTCAAAACAGACCTCATGCCCCTTTTAAGAGAATTTGAAGAGAGCATAGAAAGAGAAATGAATTACGAGATAGAAGCAAACTTCGCTGATATATTTAGAGAAAAATATAAAAATACACCAAACATTTATGTGCCTACCATTTATTGGCAATATACAACAAAAAATATTCTCACTATGGAATACATAGATGGAGTAAAAGCGGATGATGTAGAAAAAATAAAACAGATGGGATTTGACATAAAAAAATTATCCCGAGAAGGAGCAAAGATATTCTGGCGGCAAATTTTTGAATTTGGTATATTTCATGCCGATCCTCATCCTTCAAATATACTGCTAATGAAAGATGGCAGAATATGTTACATAGATTACGGAATGGTAGGAAGATTGTCTGAAGAAGATCGTCTCAATCTTGCAGATATGCTTATGGGATTTATTCAAAAAGATGCGGATCGCATGTTTTATGCCATCAAGAATTTTGTAGAGTTTAAAGAAGAAATCAATATACAAGCCATAAAAAGAGATATTGCACAAATCATAGACACTTATCATTCTTTGCCCTTAGAGAAAATCAATGCAGGCAATATGTTAAGAGAAGTATTCAATCTTGCCCGTAGGCACAAAGCATACCTAAATAGAAGTAGTTTACTACTTTTAAGAGCAGTAATTATCGCAGATGGAGTAGGGAGAAAACTCTATCCCCAATTCAACTTTGTAGAGGTAGCCCGACCATTCTTTAAAAAATTTATTACCAAAAAACTCAATATCTTCAAAATTTTAAATACCATGATTGCCCATTTCAATATCGCTTACTTACTGAATATGCGCCGTATACCTTATATTTTAAGTGAATTCTTAAGAAAAATGGAGAGAGGAGAAATAGATGTAAATGTAAAAATAAAAGGCATGAGCGATTTTCTAAGAAGAGAACATTTGATTTCTCGTCAGAGAAATCTTACCTTTATTTTATGTGCTGTTTTACTGTCCACTGCTCTTATCTGGGCAGGAGGGTTTAAATATAATTTACTGGGTATTCCCATTATATTTA
>CAZVDS010000090.1:0-506 GCA_964626315.1 uncultured Desulfurellaceae bacterium | reverse complement strand
GCTTTTGTTATAATCACCTTTATCATTATCATGATGATAGATGCAGAAAGACGATTGTAAAATTTCGGTTGTTTTATTAGTCTTTAGATTTATACTCTTTATAAGTATTTAAAAATGCATCTATACTTTCTCTCAAGTTAGAAAGTGTCTCTGCCCACTTTCCCAAGTTTTCTTTTCCTTCTTCTGTAATAGTATATATACGACGAGCAGCACCCTTTTCCTTCACATTCCATCGTGACTTTAAGAATCCCTCAGTTTCCATATTTCTCAGTGTCTTGTACACATAACCTACCTCATAATTTTCATATTTCACACCGATATTCTTTAATCTTTCAATCAAATCGTAGCCATGTGCTTCCTCACCAAGAAGAAAAAGAAGTAAAAAAGCTCGTAAAAATCGTGGCGGTCTCTCCCCCGGATAATCTTTCGACCAACATGTTACCTTCAATTCTTCCATTTATTATATACCTCCTATAAATATTGTATTTTAATATAATAAATAATAT
>CAZVDS010000089.1:0-3143 GCA_964626315.1 uncultured Desulfurellaceae bacterium | reverse complement strand
ATATTATTTCAAAAAATATAAAAGATTAAACAAGGGAGAAAACAATTTAAAAAAAAGAAAGGAGAATATAGAAAGAGAACTAAAGTTCTTACAACAAGTTAGTTTTGATATAGAAAATGTATATTCTTTAAAAGAGCTGAATTATCTGAAAAACTTGTTTAAGCCAGAAAAAAAACAAAAAAAAGCACATATAGATGAGGTTGTAAAACAATTAAAGATAGATGAATTTACCACTTTGATGGGGAAAAATGCTATTGGTAACGATATGGTAACGATGAGTATGGCTAATCCTACTGATTTTTGGTTTCATGTTAAAGATTATCCCGGTGCTCATATAATCATAAGGAATGAAAAGAGATTGAAAGAACTACCACAAGAAGTTATAATGAAAGCAGCAAAGATGGTAGCAAAAAATAGTGCCAATAGAAATACTTATGTAGATGTAGATTATACACAAAAGAGGCATGTAAGAAAACCGAAAGGAGCAAAGAAGGGAATGGTTGTATATACCCACTTTTATACCATAAGGGTTAATAATGTTAACTCTTGATATAATAGCCGGTTTCATTTTTCTTATTTTCACCATAAGAGGAATGATGCGAGGATTAGCAAGAGAACTGTGTGGACTATTTTCCCTTTTATTTTCTTTGCTTATAGCCCGTGCATTTTATATTCAACTATCAGGAAAGATAATAGAACTGTTTCAAGTTTCTCCCTCTGTAGGTATTTTTATGGCTTTTATTCTGATCTTTACCGGTGTTTACATCTTGTTTTTTATTGCCTCATACTTCATTCAGATAGTGCTGAAAAGTATTCACTTAGGATTTATAGATAAAATAGCAGGAGCAATTTTTGGGTTTGCAAAGATATTTATCCTCCTGGTTGTTGTGTCTTTAATTCTTTCCCAATTCCCTTTCACTAGTTCCTTTTCTTGTTCCTTAATCAAAAAGTCTCATATTTATGCCTGGGTAAATGCACATGCCGCCAAAAAACAAATATTAAGTTTTATAACCCACTATAAAGGAGATTTAAATCGTAAATAATGGAGGAAAATTGTAAATGAAAAAGGGTCTAATTTTTGTTTTTGTTATTATAATCCTAATTGGTATTTTGGTTTATCTATTTGTGCCTATAGGGAAAAGTCCTATATCTATAAATATTAAGTATCCTGTAAAGTATTTTACAAATAAGAAACCTATTATCTTAAACATAAAAGACAACCAAGCAGGAATAAAAGATATTGAGATAAAACTTATAGTATTAGATACACCTATACAGCTGTATAAGAAACACTTTGAAACCAAAGATATGAAAACTGTAAATGTAGAATTAACAGTAAAAAAACAACTACCACAGGGGAATGCATACTTGCTTATCCATGTAAGAGACCATAGCACAAAGAATCTATTTAGAGGAAATGTGTTGAATATAAAGAGAGAAATGATTATAGACACTATCTCTCCATACATAGCTGTTTTAAGTGGAGCAAACAGAGTAAGAATTAGTGGGGCAGGTTCAACCATATTTCAGGCAAAGGATAAGAATTTAAGTTCTGTTTATCTTACAGTAAATGAGAGGAAATTCAATGCCTATCCTGCAAAATCCTTATTTGGTGAGGATGATATTTACATCAGTTTTTTTGGATACGATGTTAAAAACAGATTAAAGAATTGGAAAACAGAGGTAGTAGCTACAGATAAGGCAGGAAACATATCTTTTGCTCATGTGCCTGTTTTTTGGCAAGGATTTAGACCCAGAAGACGCACTGTTAAGGTAACAAAATCATTTATAGAGGGGAAGATTAAAGAAATTTTGGGGGATAATTTTAATTCTCAGAATCTTTTACAATCTTTTATTTCGGCAAACAGGAACATGCGGGAAGAAAACGATGAACAGATTGAGAAGATATGTCAGGATTCTGTAACGGAGATGTTGTGGCATGGTAGATTTATTCATTCTGGTGGTTGTAAAGTGACATCTACCTTTGAAATAAGAGATTATATTTACAACGACAGAAAAATAGATAGAGAATATCACTTAGGGTATGATTTGGCATCTGTAAGAAATGCACCTGTTGTTGTTGCAAATGATGGTATTGTGAAGTGGACAGGTTTTTTGGGTATATATGGAAATACAATAATTGTTGATCATGGTTTTGGTTTGTTTAGTCTCTATGCACATCTGGGTAACATGTATGTAGAAACAGGACAAAATGTAAAAAAAGGACAACGCATCGCTTGCACAGATACCACAGGATTGGCAGTTGGAGATCACTTGCATTTTTCCATTTTGGTGAATGGTTTGTTTGTTAATCCCTTAGAATGGTGGGACGGAAGGTGGATAGACACTCATATTATGAATAAGATTGAAGAGGCAAAGGAAAATTTAGCAATTAGTAAATTGAGTAAATATAATAATGTCAAATAGAATATGAAAGGATATGGAAAACCACAGAGGACGCAGAGTAAGTTTAATTCTCTGTGTCCTCTGTGGTTAGTTTTTTTGACAATACAGTAAATATTAACAGGAGGTATATGATGGGTTTCAAGGAAAGCATAGAGGAGAGAGCCCTTAATGTAGATGATGTTTTTGTGGCCTCTTTTCTCGCAGGTCTTAATGAATTTGGCATATTGAATCAGGCGGTGATGAACATCGCGTCACGCCGAGCAGGAAAGTATTTGGCGATGTTTGAGGAGGTAAAAAATCCTCTAAAAATTGATGAGAGCAAAGGTGTTAAGGAAGAATGTGAACAAGTGTTAGCATCTCTTAACTCTGTATTGTCTATTTCCAGCGATATAAATGTAGAAAAAGAATATGACAATATCGTTGTAAAGATAAGAAATAGTAAATGTAAATTCTGTCCCAAGGGTGTGGGAGAAGCGGAATTAGAAGGCACAATCTGTCCTTTTCCCGGACTCATAGAAGAGTTTATAAATCACTTTTGTAGCAAAAAAGTAAAGATAATGAGAGTGGATAATAAGATATTAAAAAAAGAAGGTGATTGGTGTGTTATGAAATATGAGGTAGAATAATAAATTGAAAATGCGGGTAAAAAAAAATTAGGTTTACCAAGTTCTATCAACAGGGCTTTCACATTATTTAAAGAAAAGAACATAATCCTGTGGTCAGCGTTTTTGACATAT
>CAZVDS010000088.1:0-3239 GCA_964626315.1 uncultured Desulfurellaceae bacterium | reverse complement strand
GGATATATAATAATTTGTAGATAAACATTATGAAAAAGATTAAAAATATACCAAAATTTGATAGACCACGAGAGAAGATGCAGAAAAAGGATGTTAAAGCACTTTCTAACCTTGAGCTGTTGGCTGTTTTGTTAGGCAGTGGCGTAAAGGACAAAGGTGTATTTGAAATAGCAAAAGATATATTAAAGTTAGTAGAAAAAGACTTTGAAAATTTGACTCTAAATAAATTAAAAAGCGTTGAGGGAATTGGACTTGCCAAGGCATCTCAGATAATTGCTGCTATTGAGTTTAGCAAAAGGTTTTTATTAACAGAAGGCATAAAAATCAGACATGCTGAAGATATTGTAAGACTGGTTGAAGAACTAAAAAACAAAAAACAGGAATATTTTTTAACTTTCACCTTAGATGGCGCCAATAATTTAATACAGAAAAGAACAGTATTCATAGGAACATTAAATCAGAGCCTGGTTCATCCGAGAGAAGTATTTGCTGATGCCATAACAGATAGAGCAGCAGGAATAATCTTTGTTCATAATCATCCATCAGGCAATGTTGAACCCAGCAAAGAGGATATCTCAATAACCAAAAAACTGACAGATGCAGGCAAAATAATGGGCATTAATGTGATTGACCATATCATTGTTGGCAAAAGTGAATTTTATAGTTTTAAGGAAAGGGGGTTAATGTAAAATGATAAAGATTGAATTTACAAAAGCACAATATGAGAATTTAATTAAGCTGGTGTATTTGGGTAATTGGATGATTAATGCCATTCGCACCGATGATGTAGTTAAAGAGTATGACGATGTTGAGCAGCATATTTACTCTTTTGCTAAAGATACAGGTTTAGACAAATATATTGAGTTTGATAGTAAATTTAATAAATTTTTTCCCACGACAGAGCTTGAAGAGGATGAAGAGATAGAAAAGTATAGGGAAGAGTATGATGATGAAATCTTCTGGGATGAAATTACAGACAGATTAGCAAAACGCGATTTTATCAGGAAGTATGGAGAAAACGCTATAAAAAAAATGACCTGGAAAGAACGATTAGAGAAGGAATATTCTTTTGTTGAAAAATACGAAGAAGAATTTGAAAAATATGGCATTGAAAATTTGGAGATTAAAAAATGAAGTTGAACTTAAAGTGACATCAATAAAAGCGCCGCAATATTACTTGTAGTTTCCTTTACTTTTTCTCACACATCCAATTCTTATAAAGAGCAAAAATCTCTTTTAGCTCCTTCTTTGTCGGCTCTACAAGTCTGTCATAATCTTTCTCTACTCCAAACCCCTCTTCAGTTTTGTAAATAGCTTCGCCATTTTTTAGATACCCTATTTTTACCGGCAATACTTTTAACATTATGAATTTTTGCTATTTTCTCTATTTATATATTTATTTTTATCTTTTACCTCAAGATATGGGAAAATACTTTCTGGAAGGTTTAAACGATGACAAATATAGCGAGCAATACGATGAGATTCTCGCTGCAAACTTATAACTTTGTGAAGATGTTGTCTTTTAACATTGAGTTCCTGGCAGAGGTCTTTAATAAAGATTCCTCTTTCAGCAAGTTTTTCTTTAATAAGGGGATATGTTTTGGTATAATTCCATGTAGCGGGATACTTCATACAGGAGAGTGTAGTAAAAATATTTGACTTTGTCAAGAGGAGATGAAAATTTTTTTACCCCAATGACAGGAAACAAAAAAGATATGGGACTGCGATTAAATATAGCAAGGAAGAGGCTGAATTTAAGCCAAAATGCATTTGGTAAAATGCTCGGGGTTACCAAGCAAACAATTATCAATTACGAAAAAGGTAAAATTACTTTACCTAAAACTTTTATTCTTTCTCTCAAGGAATTATTTAGTGTAAACCCTAATTGGCTGGAAAGAGGCGAGGGTGAAATGTTTATACAACCCGACATAATAAGAGAAAAGCCGGCTCATTATATCGCATCACCCACACTAAAAAAAATTGTCATAATGCTTGAAGGCATGACCCCTGACGAACAAAAGGAGATTTTAAAATATCTCAAAGAAAGGAAACTTATAAAAGACCTCTTGAAAGAGCGTGCGATGAAAAAAGATTTACAAAAATAAATAATTAAAACTTCTAAGTATAACTTAACGAAGATTTTTTCTGAAAGCCATGAAAAAAATAAGGCTCAAAGATAAATTTATCTACAAAAAGAACATCTTTTACACTTTATATTCCATAAAGTCTTTAGCCAGCATTACATTGGGAAATACAGATTGTGCTTGAGCAAGTAGCTCTTTCGTTGAGTTATAACGTGAACTAAAGTGAGTTAGTATCAATTGTTTGACATTAGCTTTTTTGGCTACTTCACAGGCATCTTCTATAGTGGAGTGAAAGCTCTTTTTAGCAAGTTTTTCATCTTGTTTAATAAAGGTTGCCTCGTGTATCAACAGGTCTGCTGATTTGGCTAAGATTACGGAATTTTTACAGTAAGTTGTATCACTACAATAGACTATCTTTTTCCCAGGGATAGGTTCGCTTAAGAAATCCTTTCCATGAAAGATGCGACCATCACTTAGCTTAATAGTCTCACCCCTTTTTAGTGCTCCATACAATGGACCCTCCGGGATATTAAGCCTGCGTGCTTTTTCCACCAAAAAATGAACTGCACTTTTTCTTTGAATAGAGTAGCCATAACTCTTAATATTGTGCTTAAGTAAGGCTTGTCTCACAATATAGTTTTCATTTTCGCATACAATACTAAAAGAAGCATGTGAAGAAAGTGTGTGTATTCCAAGTTCATAAGGAACATAGGTATGTGTTATCCCTTGAGCTTCTTTTATGAAGGAATTAATACCTTCTGGTCCGTATATCTCTACTTTATTTTTTGCACCTTCCATTCCTCGTGTAGCTAACAGTCCCGGAAGACCAAAGGTATGATCTCCATGAAGATGAGAGATAAATATCTTCTCTAATTTGGGTAACTTTAGGGATGTTTTTCTAATTTGGTGTTGAGTGCCCTCCCCACAATCCAGTAACCAGAATTTACCACTTTCTCCAAAACTGATAGCAACTGAGGACACATTACGCTTTAAGGTGGGAATAGCTGAGCTTGTTCCCAAAAATAACACCTTCAACTATTTTTCCTTTTGTCTGCTTCCTCTGCAAATAAGGAAGATGTAAGTTCATCTATATTGCAGAAATGAACCTCTTCTACAGATGTTTTTTTCTTCAGAAAGTGGACAACTGTATTGAAT
>CAZVDS010000087.1:0-3253 GCA_964626315.1 uncultured Desulfurellaceae bacterium | reverse complement strand
ATTCAAATACAATAGTTGATTTTTTATTCAGAACAACTAATCTTATAAGTAAGATTTACAAATAAAAGAGGGAAAAAATGATTGCTAAAATTTTGCAGAAAGTAGTGGGAACAAAAAATGAGCGAACATTAAAAAATCTATGGCCTATTGTAGGAATAGTAAACAGTTTAGAAGAAACCATATCCAAACTTTCAAACGATAACCTTAAAAATAAAACAAGAGAATTTAAGGAAAGAATCGCCAAGGGTGAATCCTTAGATAGCTTCCTTCCTGAGGCATTCGCCGTGGTGAGAGAAGCATCTAAAAGAACAATAGGTTTAAGACACTTTGATGTCCAAATAATGGGTGGTGTTGTGCTTCATCAGGGAAATATTGCAGAGATGAAAACAGGGGAAGGAAAAACATTGGTAGCAACTTTACCCATTTATCTTAATGCCCTATTAGAAAAAGGAGTGCATTTAGTAACAGTCAATGATTATTTAGCAAAAAGAGATGCCTTGTGGATGGGTCCTATATATAAATTTTTAGGTCTTTCGGTGGGGGTCATACAAGGTGAAGGAAAATCTCACTTAGTAGATTGGGAAGATGAAAATACATTTAAAACTACTCTTCTATCCTGTGAAAGAAAAGAAGCATATCAAGCAGATATAACTTATGGCACAAATAACGAGTTTGGTTTTGATTACCTAAGAGATAATATGCAATATTCTATTGAGAATTATGTCCAGCGTGATTTTTATTACGCCATTGTAGACGAAATAGATTTTCTTCTCATTGATGAATCTCGAACTCCTTTGATTATATCTGGACCTACCACAGAATCCGCTCGCCTATATTATGAAGCAGATAAGGCAGTAAGAAATCTTGCCAAAAATGATAGTGAAGTAGATGAAAAAATGAGAACAGCTACTCTTACCGACAGCGGTGTAGAGAAAATACAAAAAACACTGAGTATAAACAATCTTTTTGATGTGAAATACATGGAAATATTGCACATGGTAAATCAATCTCTAAAAGCACATACTCTATTTAAAAAAGACAAAGATTATATTGTAAAAAAAGGTAAAGTAATCATTGTGGATGAATTTACTGGTAGAGTAATGCCAGATAGACGATATTCGGATGGATTGCATCAAGCTTTAGAGGCAAAGGAGCACCTACGCATTCAAAAAGAAAATCAAACCTTAGCCACTATTACCTTCCAGAACTACTTCCGTATGTATGATAAATTGGCAGGCATGACAGGTACGGCAATCACCGAAGAAAAAGAATTTAAAGAAATATATGATTTGGAAGTAACAGTAATTCCCACCAACAAACCAATGATAAGAAAAGATTATGATGATGTAATATACAAAACAGAAAAAGAAAAATTACAAGCAATCATAAATGAAATAAAAGAAAGACACAAACAACAGCAACCTATCTTAGTAGGCACTACCTCTGTAGAAAAATCAGAGGTAGTGCATCGCAAACTCATAAAACAACATATTCCTCACACTGTGCTTAATGCTAAACACCACGAAAAAGAAGCACAAATTATAGCTTTTGCCGGGCAGAAAAAAGCAGTGACTATAGCCACCAATATGGCAGGTAGAGGAGTAGATATAAAATTAGGTGAAGGAGTGCAAGAATTAGGCGGATTATTCATTTTAGGGACGGAGAGACATGAATCACGCAGAATAGACAATCAACTTAGAGGAAGATCGGGAAGGCAAGGAGATATTGGCGAATCGCGATTTTATCTCTCTTTAGAAGATGACCTATTGAGAATATTTGGGTCAGAACGACTAAAGGTAATCATGGATAAATTAGGTGTTCCGGACGGAGAACCAATACAAAATAGGTTTGTTACTAAAGCAATAGGTAACGCCCAGAAACGGGTAGAGGCATATAACTTTGATATAAGAAAACATTTGTTAGAATATGATGATGTGATGAATAAACAAAGAGAAATAATCTACACCCAGAGAAAAGAAATACTTAAAGGAATGGATCTAAAAGATACAATATTAGAAGATGTAAACGATATTATTGCAAACAATATGGACATTTATTTTTCGGAAGAAACCGATGCAGAAAATTGGAACACCAAAGAATTTCGCCGCATCTTCAAAAGAATGTTTAATACTGACTTACCGTTATCTGACGAGGAAATAAAAGGTGAAAAAAATAGAGAGGAAACACTAAACAAAATTACTTCTATAATTCGAGAAATCTATCAAAAAAGGGAAGAACTTGTGGGAACTGACCAGATGAGAAAAATCGAAAGAATGATTATGTTGCAAATAATAGATGTTTTGTGGAAAGAACATTTAAGAACTATGGATTATTTGAGAGAAAGCACAGGCTTACGCGGTTATGGCCAAAGAGACCCGCTGATAGAGTATAAAAGAGAATCATTTGAAATGTTTGAAAAACTAATGAAAGAGATTAAAGAATATACAATAATCAATCTCTTTCATCTAAAGATCATGAGTGATAAATAGTGGAGATATTCCATTCCGAAACTCCGTTTAACAGATGGCTAACAATTAGAATAGAAAATGGTATATTTTCACTTGATTTTTCAGATAATAAACATGGAAAAGAAGTAGAGGGAGAGATAAAAGATCTCCTTATCTCTTTCTTCTCTTCTTACGGTAAGTTTCTTCCTTCGTGGGAAATATTGAATACTGAAGCTTATTCACCATTTCAGATAAAACTTTACAAAGAAGTAAGAAAAATAAAAGCAGGAGAAACCTTGAGCTATAAAGAGTTAGCTGAAAAACTGGGTTGCAATCCTCGAAGAATAGGAAGAACGCTTCCTTTAAATAAACATGCTCTATTTATACCCTGTCACCGCATAGTAAGAAAAGACGGCTCCTCAGGAGGATATAGGTGGAATACAACATTAAAAAAATGGATGTTACGCTGGGAACATCAACATCCATAAAACAATTTATATTTACTCTTCTACCGTAATTGCTTCTGTAGGACAGGCTTCAGCAACTTCCTTGATCTTATCAATCGGTGCAGCATCAGGGTTTTTTACTTTCGCCTTCTCATCAACCATTTCAAAAACCTCTGGAAGCACATCCGCACAGGCTTCACAGCCGATGCACGCATCCTCATCAATGGTTATATTCACCATACCGACACCTCAAAAATTCAGGATAGAATAGCATCCCTACTTTAAGTAGGGATGCTATTTGCTTGTTTACTCTTCTACCGTAATTGCTTCTGTAGGACAGGCTTCAGCAACTTCCTTGAT
>CAZVDS010000086.1:0-3386 GCA_964626315.1 uncultured Desulfurellaceae bacterium | reverse complement strand
CTTTGGCATTTTTAAATGTAATCATTCCCGAGATAGAAAAGTAACAATCCCTTTCCTTTGCCCAATCTAAAAGATATTTGTTGCCGTTATAAGAATGTAAAATGATTTTGTAGTCTTTTCTGCCCAATACTTCTATTATGTCATTTTCTGACTCTCTTACATGAACAGACAATGGTCTTTTGTAATCATAGGCAATATCCGCCAATCTTTTAAGTACTTTTTTTTGTATATCAGGAGATGAAAGGTTGTAGTGATAATCCAGTCCTACCTCTCCTATGCCTATGCATTTGGGATGAGAAAGCAATTTTTCTACTTCCAAGAATGTTTCTTGTTTTGCCTTTTTAGCATCGTGAGGATGAACACCTATGAAGAAATATACCTGTTCATAGTTTTGAGCTATGTTTACTACCTTTTGAAAAAACTGTGGTTCTGTAGCAGCAGTAAGTATATAGATTATTTCTGATTCTTTTGCTCTCTGCAGGACAAAAAGCAAATCTTCATCGAATTTTTCATCGTCCAGATGACAGTGGGTATCGATGATTTTCATTCTATATCATAGTGTTTTAATTGTTTTGAAACATAATTTCTTATTTCATCTACCGGAGGATGTGTTTTGATTAGTTTTCCTTCTTTTATAGCTGGTTTTAGTAAGTCTTCCATCATTCCTCCGCAAAAACAGGTCTCCCTTTGTTTTGTAAAAGGTACGACCTTTGAATTGAGACATCTATCACATCTTAAGAGGCTTTTTGAGCCGGATTTTTTCCCTTTTTTGGCTATAGGTTTTCCTTCTATCTCTATTATATCCATAGCAAAATCAATAGTAGGGGCGTTACTTATGGATGTTCCTACTCCAAAACCATCTGCATATTCCATTATGTCTTTTATCTCTTCTTCATCCAATCCACCTGAAACATATAACTTTACATGATTGTATCCTCTCAAATCCAATTCCCATCGTGTCTCTTTTAGTATCTCTCTCATATTTCCTCTACGGGAAGAGGGTGTATCCAGTCTTACCCCATTCAGTCTTTCTTTCAATGCTTCTGCTACCCTTAATGTTTCAAATTTCTCATCGTTATATGTGTCTATTAATGCGATGCGAGGCACATCTTTTTCTATCACTTCATCAAAGGCTTTTACTGCTTCTACTGTGTCTCCAAATACCAGCATTAAGGCATGGGGCATGGTGCCAGAGGCTTTTTTTCCTATTTTTTCTCCAGCTAAGATAACGGAGAAACCATCACATCCTCCTATATAAGCGGCTCTTTCTATCATGGGTGCAATGGTGGGATGCATACGCCTTGTGCCAAAGCTCAACACTGTTTTTTCATCTGCTGTTTTCCTGATGCGAGCTGATTTTGTAGTTATACCGCTGGCTTCACATAAAAAACCCAATAAGGCTGTTTCATACACAGAAAAATCGGTATACATACCTTCTATTTCTATTACCGGATCATACGATGTAAATAAAGTTCCTTCATTCAATGTTCTCACATTTACATTTTTATTTTCAAGTAAGGTAAGTGCTTCTTCTACTCCACCCAATACAGCCCATTTATAATTCTTAGGCAATTTTTTTGCCCTGAATTCTGCCTTTACCCACTTGTCCGCTTTTTTTTCTTTGATTATCTGAACTGCGCGGTCAAAATAAATATCCGTTGTTTTCCCCTGTTTTATTTCTTCCTCTGTAGCGGTATAAAACATATTTCCTCCTTAAATGAGATTTACCTTCAACACCTCCCTAAATTGTTTTAAAGCATAGTTTCTTCCATCTTCATCTATGGAAGCTATGCAATTTAAAGGAATATTTACCTTATATTCCCTCAAAACTGCACTGGATGCGGTGTATAAAATACAGATATTGGAAACACATCCAACAATGGTTAATTCATCTACATTCAATTGTTTTAATAAACTCTGTAAACTTGTTTCATAAAAACCATCGTAGGTGTTTTTTTCTATAATAAAATCTTCTTTTTGAGGGGAGAGTTCTTTTACAATTTTTGCACCTTCTGTGCCTCTTACAGCATGTTTAGGCCAGATTTTAAATTCTTTATCATCCTCTGTATGAGAATCACATACATATATTATATATTCTTTATTTTTTCTTGCCTCCTTTATTTCTTTTTTTATATTTGGTATAATTTTTCTTGTTTCAGGAACCTCTAAAGGTGCACCCGGAAGAATAAAATCATTCAGCATATCTATAATTAAAAGTGCTTTACTCATTTTTCCTCCTTTTTTAAAAGTTTAAAAAATTTTTTATATTTGTCAATTTAACTTGAACCATAACTGTGTAATCCAGGCAGAATAAAATTCACGCCAATGTAGGTAATGATTACAGCTATAAAACCTATGATAGACATAATAGCCAGGGTATAGTTGCTTTTTCCTCTAATTCTTAAATGTAAAAAGAATATATAGATGAACCAGGTAATCAAAGACCATGTTTCTTTGGGGTCCCAACTCCAGTAAGCGCCCCAGGCATATTTTGCCCATACAGAACCTGTAACAATACCGATAGATAAAAATGGGAATCCGATATATATACTGCCAATTGTGAAGTTTTTAAGTGCTTCTTCCTGAGGCATAATATTCTGGAGTTCGTTTTTACTGAAATAAACAAATAAAAATATTATCACTGAAAATAAAATAAACAGTATTAAGAATATAATAGATTTAATCTCTAAAATTTTTAAGAGTAAAAAACTGAGCATCAAGCCCACACATAGAGAAAAAGATATATTTCCAATAAAAAAGGAACTTTTTTTCTCATTTGATTTTATTAAAAACATTGTTCCGCCAATAAAAGCTAAGAAAAATGCGGCATAACTCAAAAAAGAAGTTAAAGCATGAACAGTTAGCCAATTACTTCTTAAAGCAGGAATAAGCGGTTCTATCTCTTTGTTGAAAGGAGAAATAGAAAGATAAGACAAAATACCCAGGATTACCAGAGATACAACAAATATGGCTAAAGAGTGCATCTTTTTAATAAATATACAGGCTATAATAGCTATAGATAGTGTAAAAAAGACAAACGATTCAAATGCATTACTCAAAGGTATATGTCCAATTCCTAAATGGTAGCTTTTTATCCATCTCCAGATGAAATAGGCAATTTCTACCACGGTGGCTAATATAAATATTATGCGAGACATACTGTCAATGTATCTTTTCTTTGCTACTAAGAAGATGATAAATCCCCACACCGAAAGTAAAAATAAAAAGGTAGAGATACTTAAAAGTCTATCCATGAATTGCATTTTACAGATTGTTTTATAAAAGTAAACGCTTACTTGATTTTTTTAATATATTTTTATATTTTAGTTAAATCTTCTTGGAGGAATAATGGTTTTAGTTGTGCAAAAGTATGGAGGAACATCAGT
>CAZVDS010000085.1:0-3397 GCA_964626315.1 uncultured Desulfurellaceae bacterium | reverse complement strand
ACGATGACTTGGCAGGACATTATGATGATGTGCTTAATGTAATAGAGGATCCAGATTATATTATAAAAGGCTATAGAGATGCAATTGTTGCTTTGAAAAGAACAACAGAAAGAAAATTTTTAGCTGTTGTTTATAAAGAAATTGGCAAAAGTGATGGGTTTGTTATTACTGCCTATTTTACAACCAAGATAAACCTGGAGAAGGAGGTGATAATATGGCAGAAACAATATTAAAAGAAGATGTGTTACAGGAGGTTTTTAAAGCAACCCCTCATCTTCTTAAATTTCCACAAAAAAAGATGTGGATAGACTATGACGAAGCAGCGGATGTGCTTTATATAAGTTTTAAACGGCCACAAAAAGCAACAGATTCAGAAATGTTAGATAATGGGATTTTAGTGAGGTATAAAGGAAAAGACTTAGTGGGTATAACTGTTCTCGATGCATCAAAGAGATAAAAAACCGTAAATTCAAAAATCAAGACTTAAACTCTTTTTGAGTTGGTAAGTTTGTGGATTTTAAGAATGGAGCGATGGAAGATGCGCTATCCGCTATTTAAATATACTATAAATAACGACTTTGAAGATAGAGATAGAAAAATAGTGTAAGTGTAAGAAGTGACAAGGGGAAAAAGTTAATGGTTGTCATTGCGTGCCTGACACGGAATCTGGATTCCCGCGCACGCCTGCCTGTCGCGTCCGCGACGTAGACAGGGCAGACAGGCGGGAATGACAGAAAAAAGGAATGACACAAAGAAGAGTAATTCTAAAGCAAAAGAAAGAATATTAGCCTCTCTGCCTGTGCGTTGCACGCAGACAGGTGGATTACCACAGGATTTTACGGATTGGGAAAGAAAAATAAAATTATTTATTTTAATCCGTAGTAATCCAAGCAATCTAGAAGCAGAAGATATGTCAAACAAAGATGAAAAAGACCCTCTTTTTGACTTTCTTTCTACGCTGATTTTTCTTGCCGTTCAGGGACACTTATCAACATAGACTCAATGCTCAACTGGTAATCTAAATCTTTCCATTCAATGCCTGTCCCTTTGCAAATGAAGTGATAATTTTTCAACTGTTCTAAAGTAGCTTCCTTTAACTCAGGATACCAATCTAAAGGGGTCGATATAATCCGTCCATCTTCCAATTCTACATTAAGATATCTATCATTGAAGGTTATCCTCTTACCTTTTACTAAAATACTCATCCCATCTCCTTAAAAAGTAATCTCTATTTTGTTTAACAATTTCCAAAATCTTTTGTAAATCAGACTTTTAAAAATAATTCTGCTTTACTTCCAGGGTAACTAAATCTATTTTTGCAAAACCGCTCCCTTTTAAAACATGAATATGCTTTGGCTCGTGCTCGTTTGAGTAGAAGAAAAATTTAAAGCCATCTTTCCTCAAAACAGTTGGCATTTAACTCCTTTAAAACTACCCATCTCCTGAGACTTAAGGGTATAGCTTTTTTATTATATGCTGATATGAAACACTATTCAAGAAATTATTAATAACAATTTTTGTAATCGTGAGACAAAAAAGAATTTAGCCGCGGGATTACCCCCCTTACTTTCCCCCCTCAGGGGGGAATACAAGGGGGGTGAATCATAGTAATCTCGAAGCAAATTGGCTATTCTCCTAAATATGTGTATAATAATTAACAAAAGTGGTACAAACAGGTGAAATGGTTAGAGGATATTCACAATCGGCAGATCCGATTGACAAACGAAAGGCAACAGCATATTGAGGCAGATCATCCAGAGATGTTCAGACAGATTGAAAAAATACAAGACACCTTGTTAAAGCCTGATATGATTGTTAAGTCAAGAACAGATTCGGAAGTTGAATTATTTTATCGGCATTATGTTACTACGCCCGTTTCTGAGAAGTATTTATGCGTTGTAGTTAAGATATCAGTTAGCGGTAGGTTTATTGTAACTGCATATTTTACGGATACAATAAAGAGAGGTGAGGTGATATGGGAAAAGAAAAGAAGATAAAAATCTGGTATGATAAAGAAGGAGATTATCTTGAAGTCCTTTTTGAGAGAAAAATGGGATATTTCAGAGAAACAGAAAACGATGCAGTAATGGAAAAGGTGGACGAAGAAGGAAACATTATTGGTTTTTCCATTCTAAAAGTGAGTGCATTAAAAGAAAAGCCACTTTCAATGGATCTTAAAAGCTATATTGCCTGACAAAGTTACAGAGTCAAATCAGATCGCTGTTATTTACCTTCGGCGTTATTAGCTACGCGTTATTTATTGTTCTTTGCTATCCACTATCCACTGGCATGCCTCTCCTCTCGTCATTGCGAGCCCCATGAAATATTCTAATGAAGAAACTCAATCATGGAGTATTTCGTGGGGCGAAGCAATCTAATGCCATTTCATCATACAGATCTTTCCGCTCCTCGTTTATGCTGTTAATTAGATCTATTTTTTTCTGTCTCGAGCCACTTTTAAGAATGCAATCGGGGTCAAATGTGGAAATTTGGAATGTATTCTTTCTTTACCTTTTCATAAACAATATTTGGTAATTCTATGGGTAAAAAGTATTCTGCGGGATATAAGTAATCTTCTCCACTTTCATCTATTATACGTATATATCCGTTAATTTCTTTCTCTCTCAAAACAGGGTATATCTTCCATTTTTCCAATGAGGCTTCATAATCTTTATTATTTACGCAAATTGCAAATTTAATCATTTTTTAAAACCTCCCAAATCTTTTTAATTTTAAACTCTTTCTTTCCTATCCCATGTGCCTCATACTAGTGAACCTCAGCTATACAAATTGTCCCATCTAACAATTTTATTTTAGCAATACCTTTTAATTTCCGCCAATGTCCTTTTGCATAAAATTTTTCTATTCTTTTTAATTCCCGAATTGAGTGTTCTACGGCAATGGTTTCAATATTTTTTATCTTTCCTTTTATTTCAAAATACAATTTCTATCTCTAATGACTGAAATGATTTGTTTCATAAGCTTTTTAAAAAATACAGTTTCTCCTTATCTCCTTAAAGCCATGTTCTTTAAGTATTTTACACACTTCTACACCTGACAGGTGTTTCATGCCGTTGCTACTTCTATGGGCGTTATATATAGGCTTTCAGATGGCAGCCTGCTTTTAATCTCTTCTTTTGATGCACATTCAAAAAAAAGTGATATTGCTTCCTCAATAGTGTGTCCCTGACTGGTTATATCCAGCTCGGGGCATAAGGCAACATACATGTCTTCCTCTTTTCTTATTATCGCAGTTAGTTTCATGGCATTCTCCCTTCTTTTTTCCAGATGTATGGGAAATGTTGATAAAAATCAATAACCCCGCCGGGGCTTGAAATAATCTTTAGTAAGCATTTTGGCGATTATCAACAGATATCATAAAAACTATTTTGTTTTT
>CAZVDS010000084.1:0-3471 GCA_964626315.1 uncultured Desulfurellaceae bacterium | reverse complement strand
ACCTGCTCGTAAAAGTTGCCGTCCCCTAAGGATATATTTTATCCGTCCTCGCACATAATCCTTATGAACACTTAAGAATTCATCTCTTTGTCTATCCAATTTCCACGATAAGCGGTATTGTTCCATAAGTACATCTGGAGAAATAAACAACTTAATTTTTCCATCCTTGGACAATTTTTTTAATATCTCTGACCCGCTAAGCTTTCTTCCTTGAATAATAATATTAGTATCAAGAAAGACTTTTATTTTTTTACGAGGGCTACTACTCATTTTTCTAAATACTCCTCCTTAAGATCCAAAACAACAGGAATATGATCAGATGCCTCAAGCATATTAGAAAACTCTTCTGGATAGATATGATCTAAGCTAAGAAACTCATCATAAGCACCTTCTATCAAAAAGAAATAATCAAATAGAAAGGTGGATACCGTTTGCTTTTCTCTGTCCATAACTTTCCATTTATATCTGCATCCCTATGCTTCAAGGTAACGTTATACATTTGGATTTTTGTTCCATTTTCTAACATAATTGGTTTTTGCATTTTTGTTATCAGATCTTCCACACTTGCAGCTTTCTCTTGGCTGTCCCAATAGGTGAACTGTTAAATCAGCGCAAATAGAGTTCTAAATAGTATCAAACTTCAGTCCTGTGTTTTGTCAATACTTTCAATTAAATTGGCCCGGATCTTTTGTATCCTGGAATCAATTTTTTCTTTATCCTTTACAGCTCTCTCATAATTTTGCCAAAGAGATAAGTCCTTGGCTTTACGGATTTCAACAAACTCCTTTATTTCTAAGTTTTGATTTGAATTAAATGAAAACTCATATCTAATCAATCCTAAAAGGAGGATTGTAGAGAGCAGAATGTCAAAAAATGTTTCATGAAAGCGGTGAAAAAGATAGAAAAAATTAGGCAAAACTAAATAACTCTGATCCACATACCGACAATTAAAGAGACTCTCTCCTATTCCTTTGTAAAGAATGTTTAGGCTAACCTTATGTGGTCGATATGGTCGCTTTATCTTATGTTCTACTGAAAGCGCTTTGAGATCGCTTCTATCAGCATAAGCCATGTGTCCCACTTTCTTTCCTGTTTCTTTATCATATAGTTCATAGCATTTTTTAAAGCTATAGACAGGTCCCTTTACTTCAAAGCTTACTAATTTATTAGTGGACCTGCAATAGGCTAAAACATCTATATCTGGGGAGAGGTATTGTTTTTGGTTAAAAGGCCGTCTCTTCTCATATAAGGAGATTCTTATCGGCTTCTGAGATATGGACCAATTAGGATATTTTTCTTGTAACCATAATATAAACTTTTCCCTTACTTGTTTCTCATAGTTCTTGTATTTTTTACTCAAGTGAAGTTCCTCCTTGGTTTTTACTTGTTATCTCTGTTTCTTTACTCTTTCTTTTTTCTAATGGTTTTTTATAGGGGCCGGTCTCATTTGTGGTAATTCTATTATGATAAGTATGATTGCTCGAAATGATAGCTCCAGAAGTGCAATTATTACAGTTTTACTCGTTGCGTGATTTACAATTAATTCTCCCACGTTAAAAATTTCCATGTGACTACCTGCTTGAAAACAACAACGTCTCAGATATCTCCTATTTGATGAACAAATCGATCCTCTATTTTCATTTTTATTAACCAGGCCGCAATCACACTAACTATTCCTCCTATCCACCAGAAACTACATAATCTGCATTAGGCGAATTAGAAATATCAATAAACTCATTGCTTCACTATTAAATACACCTGTGTAATATACTTCCCAGTGTACCCAGAAAGGAAAAGATCTAATCTTCCTCGATTTAGACTACAATAATAAATACGCTATCTTTTTTCATTTAGTAATTGTATCTCCATTAACTATTAATAGCGATAACTTATAAATTACCTGATTTGTTGCCCATCCGGCTATTAAGATTTGCAAAAATACACAACACCCAAAAAAAAATAATCCAACCAACAAAAGAAGTATCAAATAAACCAAAGGAGATAATACCTATAAAGAAAACTGGCAAAACAGTTCGCCACCAAATACTCCATCCAATGAAGCGGTCAGTGTTTAGACCATATTTCCTTCGTACTACGACTTTACCCGCCCAGTCCAATAAAAATATAAATAAAATTAAAACAACAAGCCAAACTGCTACTATTTCTTGTCTAAAGGGAACAGATGTTATAGCTAACGGTACAAAAGCTCTCCACCATATCATCCAGCCTATGTGGAGGTTTGATATTTTTTTCTCCCTCCATTTTTCTTGGAGTTTATGTTTGACTAACTTAGCTTCACGTTTATTTGGCTTATGTTCTCCATGTTCTAATTCAGATTGTTCTTCTTTTACTTGTTTATCTTCTTGTTGAGATGATTTCTCCGGCGCTGGTATCAGTCTATGTTCTTCATCAGCTTCAAATTCTTGCTCGAGTTGGGCTTTTTGTGCACATGTAGACTCTTGTTGAGGTGATTCCTCTAACATCATCATTGTATCTATAAAATCTTTCCCATCAACTAAGGAGATAGGTTTCCCCTCCGCAAAAGCTATAGCTGAAGAAGAAAAAGTGCCGGTTGTAACTAAAAAACCTTTTTCTGCTTTGGCGTGCATTAAACTTCCATAGAACTCTCTGACCACTTTAGAACTTATTGTGCCTTGCCATCTTTTACATTGGATTACAACTTTTTTCCCTTGTGGATCTATCGTATCTATATCAATTCCCTCATCTCCTGTTTTAGGTGTAATCGTAACCTTATAACCCATCTGCTGGAAAATCTTTGCAACTAGACTTTCGAATTCTGAGCCTGAAAGGTTCTGCAGCTGATCGAGCTTTTGTAATTTCTGAAAGTATCGTCTTTCCTCCTCTCGTTTTTTCTTTTCCTCCTCTTCTCGCTCGGCTTCTTGTAACTCTATCCAAACTTCTTGTTCTTTTATTTGTTTGATATGAGCACGTTTATCAAGAATTATTCCAGCTATTATTATTGTTCCTATGATAGCAAAAAGAATCGCTCCCAACGGCTTGGATATGATAAATATGATAATACCTAAGATTGTAAGAAAGAGCACAAAACAACCAATGCAACCAAAGTGTTCATCTTTCATTTGATTATAGCCATTATAATAAATATTCCTCTTTTGTTTTTTAGCATAAACTGCTGTTCTAACAACAAATCCCATGTTATCCGTATGTACAACGATACCGGCCTTGTCTCAGGTAGAAAATCATCTATTATCCAGATCTAAAATAATCAGAATGTGATCAGATGCTTTAACTACATTAGAAAAACTCTTCTGAATAGACACGATCTGACTTAAGTATTCTTAGTATTGGAAAAAATGTCAGTTTTAAAAGTTCCATAAGTTTTTTGCCATCTTGACTTAATAAATGGTTTTATCCAGAATCTGTACTGAAAATAATATTTAGTTTTTTCACCAATTTTTATATGAGATACCCACCATTTAATGATACTCC
>CAZVDS010000083.1:0-3685 GCA_964626315.1 uncultured Desulfurellaceae bacterium | reverse complement strand
CATTTGTCAAGACAAATCAAAGATTTGCTTGCAAACGCTGAAAGCGTTTGTCAAGTTGCTATATTAAATTCTTGATTTAGTAATGACATAGATTTTTTGATAATATACTATAAATCTGTTACATTAATATTAAATTAATAGATTTTTCAACAGCGAAACCGATGTGCACTTCACTTAAATACTCGCATTTTCTTAAAGGAAATAGTTAGTGGGAGAAAGAGGTCAGACTTCCTTTTGTAGAAAGTCTGACCTCCAATTACTTGAAAATTACATAGCATCTACTATAGCATTTAATGTTGGACTGGGTCGCATTACTTTTGCAGCCTTATCCTCATCAGGTAGATAATAACCACCAACATCAACAGGATGACCCTGAGCAGCAATAAGTTCTTCATTTATCTTGGATTCATTCTCTGCCAATTCCTTAGCTGGTTTTTCAAATTTTTTCTTAAGCTCTTTGTCTTCATCCTGCTCTGCTAAAGCTTCAGCCCAATATCTAATGAAATAGTAAATCTCTCCTCTATTGCCATGTTGCCCAGCTTTCCTTCCTGGCCATAGTTTGTTGAGTAAGAGTTTGGTCACTGCTTTTTCAGAGGTATCAGCTAAAACCTTTGCCTTCTTATGATTGTATTTTTCCTCAATAAATCTTAAAGCCGAGGTTAATGCTGTAAACTCAGCAGTAGAATCCCACCTTAAGTGACCTTCTTCCAACAGCTGCTGGACATGTTTTGGAGCGGAACCCCCCGCACCCGCCTCAGACATGAGACCACCAGCCAGCAATGGAACTACAGAAAGCACCTTTGCACTTGTTCCTGCTTCGGTGATGGGGAATAGGTCTGTTAGATAATCTCTCAAAACATTCCCCGTAACGCTTATTACATTTTCACCCTTTCTGACCTTCTCCGCTGTGAATCTCATCGCTTCCGAAGGTTTCATTATACGAATATCAAGCCCTGTTGTATCACAGTCCTTCAAGTATTCATTTACCTTCTTTATTACTTCTGCATCATGGCCCCTATTTTCATCCAGCCAAAAAACTGTGGAATAACCTGTTTTCCTTGCCTGTTCTACACCAATTTTTGCCCAATCTTTAACTGCGATATCCTTGACTTGACAAGCCCTCCAGATATCGCCTTTTTCAACCTTATGTTCTATCAACACCTTGCCACTTTCATCCACCACCCGAAAGGTTCCATTGGATGGTGCCATAAATGTTTTGTCATGAGAACCATACTCTTCCGCCTTCATTGCCATAAGCCCAACGTTTATAACTGTTCCCATTGTTCCCCTATCAAAAGCACCATTCTTCTTACAATCTTCAACAACCTCTTTATATGATGTGGCATAACATCTATCCGGTATCACTATCTTCGTATCGTGTTGCTTATTATCCGGGCCCCATGCTTTTCCACCATCCCTGACAATAGTGGGTAGAGAAGCATCTATGATTACAAGATTGGGCGAGTGCAGGTTTGTAATACCTTTACCGGAATCAACCATAAACATTGCTGGATTCTTATCGTAAACAGCCTGTATGTCTTTTTCTATCTCTTTTCTCTTGTCTTCTGGTAAATCTTTTATCTTCAAATACAAATCTGCTAAACCGTTGTTTGGATTTACACCTATTTCCTTGAATGTTTTGGCGTGTTTTTCAAAAACATCTTTAAAGTATGCTTTTACTGCATAGCCAAACATCACAGGATCAGAAACCTTCATCATTGTGGCCTTCAGATGTATTGACCATAAAATATCTTTTTCCTTTGCATCTTTTATTTGCTCTTCATAAAATTTCTGTAAAGCCCTTACATTCATGAAGGTGCCATCCAATATTTCGCCCTCTATTAAAGGCAACTCCTTCATTACAGAGGTATTGCCATTCTCATCGGTAAACTCTATTTTTACCTTTGTTGCTTTTTCTACTGTTACAGACTTTTCATGCTCATAGAAATCTTCACTGTCCATATGTGCTACATGGGTCTTAGAGTCCTTACTCCACTCTTTTAAAGGCATTCCTCCTGCCATGAGTTCTGGATATTTTTTCGCACTCTCTTTGACCGGTTTAGGAACCATACGAATACAGTTTCCCTGTCTTATCACCGGATTAACAGCACTTCCTAAAACCTTTGAATATCTCTCATGTAGTTTCTTTTCCTCTTCTGTTTTAGGTTCCTCAGGATAATCAGGAACATTGTATCCCTTACTCTGCAATTCCTTTATGGTAGCCTTCAGTTGTGGCACTGCAGCACTTATGTTCGGTAATTTGATAAGATTAAGGTCAGGGTCATCTACTACCTTTTCCCCTAACTCTGCTAAATCATCAGGAACTTTTTGGTCTTCTTTCAAATAATCGGGGAAATTTGCCAATACCCTTCCTGCCAGTGAAATATCCTTCATTTCAATTTCAATACCAGCTGCATCCAGGAACTTTTTTACGGCAGGCAGCAAAGAAAACGATGCCAGATACGGAGCCTCATCGTTCTTTGTCACTGTTATCTTTGGTACTTTTCCTTCCATAAAATTCCTCCTTCATCTAATTTTATAGAATACATTTAAACTCTCACTTTACCTCACACTATATACGAAACATCAAATATTGTCAAATCCTCCAGAGTGTCATGAAAATTCTATTGCAAAGAAAAGCAGATTTTGATAGTTTTTATACATTGTGATAAAAGAAGTCCTACACAAACAATGGAAAGATGTTATTGATAAAGGATTAAAAATATACGCATTATCTTCAGATAAAAGTGTTGCCAGAATTACTATTGAAGATTCCTTTACATTTATAGAAAAAAGAACAGAACCTATAAGAATTTTAATAGAAGATAAGAAATTTAAAGGAAATGTCTTTTCTGTAATTAAAATACTGGTAAACAGCAATCCATTTATTATGGACAGTATTACATCTCTCTTCTCTGAATACAATCTGCGAATAGAATTTGTTATTCACCCCATATTTACTGTAGAAAGAGAAAACCAAGGAAACATAATTTCTATAAAAGGTCCATTAGATATAGGAGATAAAGAGCTTCTCATATATGCATGTGTAAACTATATACCAGATTTAGTGAAAAAAGAAATAAATAAAAAAAGCAAGAAAGCCATTACCGAATCCCTCGTTGCTAAACAAGATTTTGAAAAAATAAAACAAGAGTTAAAAACCATTGTAAGAAATCTAAATGACCCTATTTATCTTAGCAAGACAAGCGAAAAGGATATAGAAGATGCGAAATCCCTTTTATTGTGGCTTTTAGAGGGAAATTTTTTGTTTTTGGGTTTTCGTTCTTACAGAATAATCCATGAGCAAGGAGAATTATTCATACAGGCAAATAAAAAAGATGCATTGGGAATTTTGAGGGATGTTGAACATTCAAAATTTAAAGAGAAAAAAAACATAAGTATTCTACCACCCATTGTTCAAGGGAGAATAAAAAAAGAGGAAATCTTTGTGATTGATAAGACAAACGCTATAAGCAATGTGTATAAAAAAACACGCATGGACTATATATCTATTGCCTGTTTTGATAAAAAGGGAAAAATCACGGGACGCAATGTATTTATGGGAATGTTTATGCCTCAAGCACTTATTGAGCGGGCATCCAATATTCCCTTTCTCAAATCTAAGTTGGACCGGGTTCTTTTTGAAGAAGGTATACCAGAAAACTCATTTGAATATCAACATATA
>CAZVDS010000082.1:3409-3804 GCA_964626315.1 uncultured Desulfurellaceae bacterium | reverse complement strand
CTTTTATCTCTTTCTCTTCATCTTTTGTTAGTGTTTTTTCCTCTATCTTTTGCCAGAATTGTTCTATCTTTCTTATATTTTCCTTTCCAAATACTTCTTCCCACAGTTTTCTTGGCGGCTCTTTTCCATGAGACATCAAAGCAGGATAAGAGAAGAAAAAGGTATGACAGTATTTTTCTCCTGCCATCTGTATTTGTTTAGCCAACAGGGGCAGTTTTTCTCTTCTTTCTCTTTCCTTGGAAGATATCTTTTCCTCTTCATTTATTGTATCTGTAAATACGAGAACTTTTTCGTCTTTTCTCACCCTTAAGTTTACGGTAAATAAATTTTCTATTGCTTTCATGCTTTATTTTTTAAAACAAATCCTTAAATTAGTCAACTGTCTTGCCTTGAGA
>CAZVDS010000082.1:0-3399 GCA_964626315.1 uncultured Desulfurellaceae bacterium | reverse complement strand
ATATTAAAATATGTTAGAAAAAGGTATTGCCTTTCTTGGTGCGGGGAATATGGGTGGTGCACTGATAGAAGGTTTGATTAAAAAAGGGTTAGACAAAAAATATTTATTTATATCTGACAAGCTTCAAAAAGAAAAAGTAGAAAAAAGATTCAAGATAAAAATTTTAGATAATACCAGTTGCGTAAAAAAGGCAGATGTTATTTTAATCTGCGTAAAACCTCAAGATATATTTAGTCTGTTAAAAGAGATAGAACCTGCAATAGATGATGAAAAGTTGATTATCTCTATTGTTGCTGGTGTTGGAATTTCATCTATTGAAAAACATTTACAGAAAAAAGGAAAAATTGTTCGGGCAATGCCTAATATCGCAGCTTTAGTGGGAGAGGCTATATCTTGTTTTTGTAAAGATGAAAAAGTAAAAGAAAAAGATGAAGAGATTGTGTATGAAATACTTTCATCTATAGGAAAAGTAGAAAAGATAGAAGAGGGGCTTTTGGATGCAGTAACGGGTCTTTCTGGCAGTGGTCCTGCCTATGTTTTTGAAATGATAGAAGCGATGGCAGATGGTGGTGTAAAGATGGGATTAAAGAGAGACACAGCAATGTTACTTTCTGCTCAAACGATAAAAGGAGCAACAGAGATGGTATTAAAATTAAAGAAACACCCCGCTCAGCTCAAGGATATGGTAACCTCGCCTGCAGGAACAACTATCTACGGACTGAGTATATTAGAGGAAAAGGGAATGAGAGATGCATTTATAAAGGCGATAGAAGGAGCAACAAAGAGATCTAAAGAATTATCAAATAAAATAGGAGGAGATAATGGCTCAAGTAACGGTAAGTTTAATTAAAGCTGATGTAGGTTCAGTAGGAGGACACACCAGACCACATCCTCTAATGTTAGAAGCGGTGAAAAAGGTTTTGCGTGACGGTGTAGAGAAGAATATTGTAAATGATTTTTATATTACACGAGTGGGTGATGATATGCAGATTATCACAACTCACAATAAGGGGATAAACAACAGTGAGGTTCATGGTTTAGCCTGGAATGCGTTTGTAGAAGCATCTAATGTAGCTAAAAAATTAAAGGTTTATGCCGCCGGACAGGACCTTTTAAAGGATGCATTTTCTGGAAATATAAGAGGGTTAGGCCCAGGTGCGGCGGAAATGACTTTTGAAGAGAGAAAATCCGAACCTTTGGTTTTCTTTATGGCAGATAAAACTGCACCCTCTGCCTATTCTGTGCCACTTTTGAATATATTTGCAAATCCATTCAAAACAACAGGCTTGGTTATAGACCCTCGTATGCACGACGGTTTTAAGTTCCAGATATTTGATCTTATTGACCATAAAGAGATTATGCTTTCTGCACCAGAAGAGTTAAATGATATTTTGGCTATATTAGGAGATACAACACGTTTTGCCATTAAAAGAGTTTTTAGTAAAAATGAGGAATTGGGTATAGCCGCTTCTATCAGCACTGAGAGATTAAATCTCATTGCTGGTAAATATGTGGGGAAAGATGATCCGGTATGTATTGTTCGGGCACAGTCGGGATTCCCGGCATTAGGAGAGATACTACAACCATTTATGGATCCTATTTTTGTTCCAGGATGGATGAGGGGTTCACACAATGCTGTATTCTATCCTGTATCTATTGAAGAATCAGACCCCACCTATTTTGATGGACCTCCACCTATCTCTGCCATTGGATTGCATGTTACAAATGGAAAATTGCAAGGATTAGAGGATCCTTCGTCAGAGATAGGAGAACATATACCGGTAGATTATTTCAAATTCCCGTGCTGGAATCATATAAGAGAAGAAGCAATAAAATTAAATGTAGCGATAAGGAAACAGGGTCCTATTATGCCCGCAATATTGCCTCCGGAAGAGATGGAATATACAACAAAACCTGAGGTTTTAGAAAAACTAAAGGACCGTTTTAAGAAAATAGCAGAATGAAATACTTTATTCTTTTATGTGATGGAGCGGCAGATGAACCCCTAAAAGAATTAGGCGGCAAAACACCCTTAGAATATGCAAATACAGAAAATATGGATAGAATAGCAGGTGGTTTCACAGGAATGGTAAGAAATGTGCCTTCAGGAATGGAGCCAGGTTCAGATATTGCCAATATGAGTATCTTAGGATATGACCCTAAAAAATATTATACGGGAAGAGCGCCATTGGAAGCGGCAGCAGAAAATATTTTATTAAAGCAGGATGATGTTGCTTATAGATGTAATTTTGTAACCATTGAAGATAAAATAATGAAAGACTACAGTGCGGGTCATCTTACTACAGATGAGTCAAAGAAACTTATTGATGCTTTGAACAAAAATATAATCTCTAAATGGCGATTTTTTCCCGGAATAAGTTACAGAAATTTACTTATATGGGAAGGTGGAGATGTTGTTTCCACTATACCCCCCCACGATATTTCAGGAAAGGATGTATCCTCTTTTCTCCCTAAAGAAAAACTTTTAAATATAATGAAAGATAGTATTTCTATTTTAAAAAATCATCCTGTGAATTTAGAAAGGAGAAAAAGAGGTTTGAATGAAGCAAACTGTATATGGCTGTGGGGAGGAGGAAAAAAACCGTCATTTCCTTCTTTTAAAGAAAAATTCAAGAAAACAGGGGCTATGATCAGTGCTGTGGATTTAATGAAAGGTATCGCCAAGTTAATTGGCTTTAAAGTAATGGAGGTGGAAGGTGCAACAGGTTTTATAGATACAAATTATAAAGGAAAAGTAGAAGCAGCTTTCTCAGTTTTAGAAGATGTAGACCTATCTTACATCCATATAGAGGCACCGGATGAGGCAGGACATATGGGTGATATAGAATTAAAGATAAAAGCCATTGAATTATTTGATAAAGAAGTAGCAGGTAGAGTCTTAGATTTTTCTAAGGACAAGGAAATAAAAATTCTACTTTTACCTGATCATCCCACACCCATAAGTTTAAAAACACACACAACTGCTCCTGTTCCTTTTGCCATTTGGGACAGTGGAAAGGATAAAGAAAAAAAGGGCTCATTCAATGAAAAATGCGGAGGGATATTAGTGGAAAAAGGATATGAGCTTTTGCCCAATTTTCTATTCAAAGAATAACCTTATTTGTCTTTTTCTTTTAAAAACTTAATAATACCTTGACAGATGCCTCTGGTAATATAGGTTCTATATTTTTTTGTTGAAAGGAGTTTTGCATCGCGAGAATTTGAGACAAATAGTGTTTCTACTAGTATGCTAGGCATACGAGCATCTATCAAAACATAAAAGGGAGCTTGTCTTACACCGAGATCTTGAGATGCACCGTGGAGTTCCCTTACAATATCTTTCTGTACATAATATGCAAGTTTTTTTGATATATTGAGTTTTGCACTCTGTATTAAAGA
>CAZVDS010000081.1:0-4218 GCA_964626315.1 uncultured Desulfurellaceae bacterium | reverse complement strand
TTTCCCTGTCCCAATTTTACATCTTTATAAGAAATCCAGGTTCCACTCTTCTCCACAATGCCCTCGCTGGTACCTAAGTCCAATAATTCTCCCAGCCTGCTTATGCCTTCTCCATACATAATGTCAAATTCAGCAGTCCTGAATGGAGGAGCCAATTTATTTTTTGTAATCTTCACTCTTGTTTTATATCCGGCTATTTGTTCTCCATGTTTTATAGCGCTGGTTTTCCTTATATCCATTCTCATAGAAGCATAGAACTTTAAGGCATTGCCACCCGTAGTTGTCTCTGGATTTCCAAACATAACTCCTATCTTCATCCTCAATTGATTTAAAAATATAACGGCTGTATTTGACTTATTCACAGCCGAAGTGAGTTTACGCAGGGCTTGTGACATAAGACGAGCTTGCAACCCCATGTGAGAATCACCCATATCGCCTTCGATTTCTGCTTGGGGAACAAGTGCTGCTACAGAATCTATCACGATAATATCCACTGCCCCTGACCTTACCAGAGTATCTACAATTTCCAATGCCTGTTCTCCGGAATCAGGTTGAGAAATCAAAATATCTTCTACATTTACCCCTAAATTCCTGGCATAGTTTACATCCAAAGCATGTTCAGCATCTACAAATGCGGCTTGCCCGCCCTCTTTCTGTGCTTCAGCAATCATATGTAGAGCAAGTGTCGTTTTCCCAGATGATTCTGGACCATAAATTTCTGTCACTCTACCTTTAGGCACACCTCCCATACCTGTTGCCAAATCTAAACCAATGGAACCGGTGTGAATAACATCAGTTTTTATCTTTACACCTTCTCCTAACTTCATCACAGCACCTTTGCCGTAAGCCTTCTCTATTTTTATCAACGCCGTATTTAATGCCTCTAATTTTTTATCATCCATGTAAACCTCCTATATTAAAATCCTTCAATACTTTATAACAAGCACCATCTCTCTCTAACACACTCTCCATAAAACTTATTTTTCTCACCTTTACACCCAATTTCTGTTGAGATAAAATATCTTTTGCGCCTTTAACCATCAAGTAAACCCTTTTTGAATTTGCCCTTTTCATTCTACCCAATGTAATATGTGCAACAGCATCATTTTTTTCTTTAGTGAAACCCAGTTTCTCCAACTCCATATCCAAATGATGACATATTCTCTTAAAAGGTAAACATTTATTGTTTCCCACCCAAAATACATGTGGATAAAGCATATTGGGAAAAACTCCAGCTTCAGTTATATCAATACGAAACTCTTGTTCTGAAGAGGCTACCTTTTCTAATGTTTTTTCTATCATGCCTAATTTTTCTTCGGCCACTTCTCCCAAAAACTTCACAGTAAAATGAAAATTATCCCTGTTTATCCATCTTATCGGTTCATTATATTTTTTCAACCTATGCACAATCTTTAATAAATTTTCTTTCACTTCAACCGGAACAGCTATTGCCACAAATAATCTCATTTTATCTCTCGTAATTCTTCTTTATAAATTCAATCATCATTCCTAAGGCAAATCTTGTTGCCTTATCTCTTATCATTTCCCTATTTCCCGTAAATATCTTCTTGTATACCTTATTTTTTTCCTTAGTTGCTAAACCAAAGTATACCAATCCCACCGGTTTCTCTGCTGTTCCTCCCGTAGGTCCGGCTATACCTGTAGTAGATACAGCGATATCTGCTTCGCTTCTCTTCAATGCTCCTTGAGCCATACATAAAGCCACCTCCCTACTTACCGCACCAAAACGGTTCAGCATTCCCCACGAAATACCCAAAATCTCATGTTTCGCTTTATTACTATATACAGTAAAACCTCTATCAAAATAGCTTGAGCTGCCAGAGATACGAGTTATAGTATAACTTAAGCTCCCTGCTGTGCAGGATTCTGCGGTGGCAATATGCAGGTGATATAAATTGCAGAGTTTTTTAAATACCGATTCTAATAATTCGCCTGAGTCGGTGTAAAAACTATAAGGAAATCCTTGTTTTAATATACAATACAATTCTTCCTTTTCTTTTTCATTTACTACAATTACACTTTCCACTTCGTCAGAAATAATTTCTCTCTCTCCTGTAATCATTTTAATCTCTTTTCGTCCCACGTTGAATACCTTAAAATAAGAATATCTTTCTAATCCTAAAATATTCCCAATTATGCTATAGTCAAAGTTAGACAAAACCCTATTGTCTATAATAAAAAATGTTATTTTTTCTGTTTTAAATAGATATATATCTTTGTTTATCTCTTCAAAATCCCTTGGCAAAACAGCATTATCCTTTATTTGTGGAATAAGCCCAAAGGTAAATCTAAATGCTTTAAACACATTATTCTTGCAATCTTTTGAAAAAATAAGAATCACCAAATCACACCTATCTCTCAAATATTTCAAAGAATCCTTTATAATAGATATATCTTTTCCAATTATCATCTCTATGTTTTTCTTTATTCCAAACCTATGTAACAAATCCTCAATAAAAAAATTATCATCTACTTTTATTATTCCTACTTCCATTTTTTTAACCAAATAGAATTTGTAAGAAAATATTGGTAATAAGACCACACACTATATCATCAATCATTATACCAAATCCACCTTCTACCCTCTCTAAATAATTTATGGGTGGAGGTTTTGTTATATCCAATGCACGAAAGATAACAAACCCTAAAAGAAGAGCTAAAAATGAGTAGGGAACAAGAAACATAACTACCAAAAAAGCAGCCGCTTCATCAATAACCACAAAGGAAGGGTCTTTTTCTCCAAATGTTTCTTCCACATTACCACTGGAAATAATACCAATAATAAAAATAATAATAAAAATAATAATATATACCGCTATTGAGACATCTTTTATCAAAAGATAAATAAGAACACCAAACAGTGTGCCTATCGTGCCTGGTGCAAAAGCCACATAACCTACCCCAAACATAGTAGCAATCGTTTCAGAAATATGGCGGATATTATCTTCAGAGAATTTCATTAAACTTTAGCCAATTCTCTTTCTAAAAATACGAGAAGCTCATCAATGCTATTGTAGTCTATAATTAATGGAGGTTCAAATCTGATGACATTTTCTGCGGCTATCCCTAAAAGAAAACCTGCATCCATCGTTTTTAAGACAAAATCCTTTAAATCATCATGCTTTAAATTTAACTCCATACCCAGCATAAGACCCATGCCTCTTACATCTTTTACTATTGGGAATTTCCTCAGTTTCTGTAAACCTCTTTTAAAATAATCACCTTTTTTACAAACCTCATCTATTATGTTGGAAGAAAGTAAAAAATCTAAATGAGCTTTTGCTACCTTGGTGCAAAATGGACTACCGCCAAAAGTGGTAGCATGCATTCCAGGTTTAAAACATTCGGCTACCTTTTCTTTAGCCAGCATTGCACCCAGAGGCAAGCCTCCTCCTAAAGCTTTGGCTAAAGTTATAATATCTGGTTCTATGTCATACCACTCGTAGGAAAATAATTTTCCCGTTCTTCCCATACCTGATTGTATTTCATCTATGCAAAATAATACCTCTCTTTTTTCACATAAATTTTTTAATTTCTTTACATAATCACGCTCTGCAACATTTATTCCCCCCTCTCCCTGAACAAGTTCAATAAATAAAGCACAAACATTGTCATCCATTGCTTTATCTATTGCATCTATATCATTGAATGGCACATAAATAAAACCGGTGGGAAGAAAATAAAAACCTTCATGATATTTCTTTTGAGCAGTAGCAGCTAAGGTAAGCATTGTTCTTCCATGAAAAGAACCCTCCATTGTGATTATATTGGGTCTTTCTTTTCCTCCATACGCTTTTGCCAATTTCACTGCCGCTTCATTTGCTTCTGCCCCACTGTTACAAAAGAACACCTTATCCAAACAACAGTTTTTTACCAAGAGTTCCGCTAACTCTGCTTGCTCCTTTATATAATACAAATTGGATACATGAAACAACTTCTCTTTTTGCTCATTTACAGCCTCAATAACCGGTTTAACATGATAACCTAAAGCATTTACGGCAATGCCAGCCAAGAAATCTATATATCTTTTACCATTTATATCATAGATATAATATCCTTCCCCATGGTCAAAACAGACAGGAAAACGACTGTAAGTGTGCATCACATATTTTTCTGTTTTTTTAATAATATCTTTCATTTCTTCTAAATATAGGCTTATTCCGCATAGTTAGCAAGAAAAATTTAACTTAGGTTATA
>CAZVDS010000080.1:0-4220 GCA_964626315.1 uncultured Desulfurellaceae bacterium | reverse complement strand
TCTTTACGCACAAACGAATAAAAGAGGAAGATATATCTAACTGGGTAACTGGATAAAGATATACAGTGGAAGTTTTATTAGAAAATTTTTTCTTTTTATCTACTTTTATATAACGAATATTTTCTATTCTTTGTAATTCTTCTTGCATACATTTCGGTCTTACCATAACAATAAATGAAATGTTTCTTAGAAGTTCTTCATAATTTTTCCAAGTATGAATATATGAAAATGCATCGGTGCCAACAATGTAAAACAACTGAATACCTCTATATTTTTCTTTGAGTATTTTTACCGTATCTATTGCATAACAAATATCTCTTCTCTTCGCTTCAATATCGGATACTTCAAATCCATCTATATTGTCCACTGCAATCCTTAGCATATTCATCCTATCTTGAATAGGAGCAACATTATCTTTCTTGTGAGGTGGTATACCAGTGGGAATAAATAATATTTTATCTAACAAGAATGTGTTTTTTATATCCAGTGCCGATCTAAGATGTCCCAAATGTATAGGGTTAAATGTGCCTCCAAAAATGCCTATTCTCATTTCCTTATTTGTCCATTACCTAAAATTACATACTTATAAGTAGTCAGCTCTGGCAGTCCCATTGGTCCTCGGGCATGTATTTTATCTGTACTGATGCCTATTTCCGCACCCATACCAAACTCGCCACCATCAGTAAATCGGGTAGAACTATTCACATACACCGTAGCTGCATCCACCCTGTATAAAAATTCCATCGCTCTTTCATAGTTTTCTGTAACAATTGCCTCCGAATGTTGAGAACCATACTTGTTTATATGCTCAACAGCCCCATTTATATCATCCACAATTTTTACCGATAAAATGAGATCTAAATATTCTGTACTCCAGTCCTCTTCTGTTGCCTCTTTTATTTGGGGAATTATCCTTTTTAATCTTTTACATCCTCTAATTTCTACTCCTTCCTCTTGCAACTTTTTTACCATATTTGGTAAAAAGCCTTCCGCGATATTTTTATGCACCAATAATGTTTCTATGGCGTTGCATACACCTGGCCTCTGCACCTTTGCATTGTAAACAATCTCTTCTGCCATAGAAAAAGAAGCAGATTCATCCACATAGGTATGACATAAACCTTTATAATGTTTAATCACAGGGACAGTAGCATTTTCTGTTACAAAATTTATAAGCCCTTCTCCTCCCCGAGGAATGATAAGATCAACTAAACTACTCATTTTAACGAGATGCTCCATAGCTTTTCTATCTGGTGAGTCTATAAAAGCAATGCATCCTTCAGGTAAACCTGCCTTACTGGTAGCCTCATTCAATATGTTGCAAAGTAAACGATTTGAATTGATAGCTTCCTTTCCTCCTCTCAAAATGGTGACATTACCTGCTTTTAAACATAGGCTTGATGCTTCTACTGTAACATTTGGTCTGGATTCATAGATGATACCGATTACACCAATAGGCACTCTCATCTGTAAAATCTGTAAACCATTTGGTCTTCTCCATCCACGAATAATATTCCCCACCGGATCTTCCAGCATCCTTACTTCATTCAATGATCTGATCATGCCATCAATTCTTTTTTCAGTAAGTGTGAGTCTATCCACAAATGCCTTAGATGAGTCTTCTTTTTCAGCTTTTCTTATATCCTTTTTATTTGCATCACTAATTTCTTTTCTTCTTTCACTAATAAGTTGAGCGGCAATATTTAGTGCCTCATTCTTTCTTTCTGTGCTTACATTCTTTAAGTGAAAACTGGCATCTTTTGCCTTTTTTGCTATATTTCTCACGACTTCTTTAATCATCTTTTCCTCCTACCAGCACCATATTGTCTCTGTGAACAACATCATCAGAATATTTGTATCCAAGAATGGATTCAATTTTACTTGAATGTAATCCTTTTATGGTTTTTATTTCTTGAGAACTATAATTCGCTATACCCTTAGCTATTATCTTTTTATGGTATACAATATTTATTATATCTCCTCTATCAAAATTTCCATCTATCTTATTTATACCGGAGGGCAAAAGACTTTTTCCTCCTCCAAGAACTGCTTTTTTTGCCCCTTCATCAACAAACACTTCTCCCTTTTTTAATGTAGTTTTCAGCCACAACTTCTTTGATGTAAGATGTTTTTTCTTAGGAATAAATGTCGTGCACTTTGCCTTACCATCTATAATTTCCCTCAGAATATTTTTTTTCTTTCCATTGGCAATAATAGTTGTTTTTCCTTCTTCTGCCATTCTAAACGCCATCTCTATTTTACTTTCCATTCCTCCACAACCAAATCTGGTAGAGCCAGAAGCAAACTTTTTTATCTCTTTTCTTTGTGAAAGTTTAATATAATTTAACAATTCTGCATTTTTCTTTTTAGGATCAGCCGTAAAAAGTCCATCTACATCAGTGAGAACAATAAGCGTATCCGCTCCTATAAGACCGGTAACATATGAGGAAAGATTATCATTATCTCCAAATTTCAACTCCTTTACCACTACCGTATCATTCTCATTCACTATGGGAACAACATTCCAATTCAATAAAAGACCTATTGTATTTCTCGCATTCAGATATCTCCTGCGATTGTATATATCATCAACGGTAATAAGTATCTGCGAGGTATGAAGATTGTAGACAGAAAACATCTCCTGATAGAGCTTCATCAACTCTACTTGACCAATAGAGGCAAAGGCTTGCCTTTTCACTATATCTGCAGGTACCTCTTTCAAATTTGTAGAAAAAATACCGCACGCTACCGCTCCACTGGATACAACAACCATATCTTTTTTCATTTCTTTTATTAAAAAAGCTATATCTTTAACCAAATTAACTAAACATTCTTTATCTATTCTTTCATTTTTAACAATGACAGAACTACCTATTTTAACAACTATTTTCTTTGACTGTATATCCATTCTAAGACTTTCTCAATGCCTTGTTTTTTTAATGCACTTATAGGAAAAACATCACATTTTATCTCTTTTTTAACTTTATTTTCCAAATCTCTTTCTTCTACTAAATCCATTTTATTCAAAACTACGCAACTTTTTTTATTTAGCATATCTTCACTATAATTTTTCATCTCTGCCATTAAAACATTGTATGTTTTTGCTATCTGTTTAAAACCACTAGAGGCATCAATAATCAGAAGAAGAAGTGTTGTTCTTTCAATGTGTCTCAAAAAATTTAAACCCAGTCCTTTTCCCTTGCTTGCGCCTTCAATGATACCGGGAATATCAGCAACGATAAAATCATCTTGCTTGTAAGTTACATAGCCTAGGAAAGGCGTAAGTGTAGTAAAGGGATAAGGAGCAATGTTGGGTTTAGCTCGAGAAATGGCTCTCAAAAATGTGGATTTCCCTGCATTAGGTAAACCTACCAATCCTACATTAGCAATGAGTTTCAAATCCAAAAATAACTCTTTTTCCTCTCCCTTTTCTCCTTTTTCACTGATTCTTGGTGTCCTATTGGTAGGGCTCTTAAAGGCTGCATTCCCTCTTCCACCCCTTCCTCCACGAGCAAAAATTACACATTCTTCTTTTAAAAAATCATGCAAAACACTATTCTTGTCACTTACTATTGTGCCTAATGGTACATTTATTACCACATCATTTCCCTTTGCTCCCGTTTTGTTATTAGAACCGCCTCTTTTCCCATTCTCTGCTTTAAAATGGCGTTTAAACTTAAAATGATAAAGGGTATTAATATTCTTTTTACTGCAGATTATTATATTCCCTCCCTTACCACCATCACCACCATCGGGCCCACCTTTGGGAATAAATTTTTCTCTGCGAAAGCTAACAATGCCTTCACCACCATTGCCTGCTTTTATGTATATTTTTGTTTCATCTATAAACATCTA
The DNA here is from genome assembly GCA_964626315.1 of uncultured Desulfurellaceae bacterium. Taxonomy (GTDB): domain Bacteria; phylum Campylobacterota_A; class Desulfurellia; order JAGGSF01; family JAGGSF01; genus CAZVDS01. Next base: position 365 of record CAZVDS010000080.1, on the reverse strand, counting down.
AGGGGTAATACTAATATATTTCCTCTCTCCCTTAGTGAAAAATTTTATTTTCCCATCTTGAGTAGCAAATAATGTATCATCTTTGCCTTTCTTTACATTTTCTGCAGGATGAAATTTTGTTCCTCTCTGTTTTACTATTATCTCGCCTGCTTTCACCCACTGACCATCTCCTCGTTTTACACCCAATCTCTTGCCTGCACTGTCTCTTCCATTTCTACTACTACCCATCCCTTTTTTATGTGCCATAAAATCCTCCTTTAGAGGATTTTAAGCTCAAATTATAAATTTGTGCCATAAAAAAACAAAGTTTTTTTAAGCTCAAATTATAAATTTGTGCCATAAAAAAACAAAGTTTTTTTAAGCTC
>CAZVDS010000079.1:909-4226 GCA_964626315.1 uncultured Desulfurellaceae bacterium | reverse complement strand
TCCCTTCCTTTTATATGCAATGCTTCTGCTATCTGCATAATACATCCACAGCAACTGGTAACCACTATATCTGCATTTGTCTCTATTATAGATTCTGCTTTTCTTAATGCAATCTTTACAGAAGTTTCTCTAAAATCCACACTAAATGAACCTGCATTACCACAACATGTGTCTGCATCTTTCATCTCTACAAAGTTTACACCATCTATAGCCTTCAAAAGTGTACGTGGTTCTTGTTTGACTTTTTGTGCTCTACCCAGATGACAAGGGTCATGATATGTAATTGTTCTTTCTTTTATTCTTGTTTTTTTTAACATTTCCTTTAAAAGAGTATAATCATGTAAGTATTTTTCACTACTAATTATAAGCTTGGAAATTTTTTTTGCCTTTTCCAAGTATTCTTTATCCTGTAAGTAAGAAAACAATCTTTCATATTCAAATTTCACCATTGAAGCACAGGTAGGTTCAATAACAATAACAAAATCTATATTTAAAGCATTAAACAGATCTATGTTCTTTTTGGCTAATTTCATAGGCGTATCAATCAAACCAGAAAAATATAATGGTCCCCCACAGCATACCTGTTCTTTGGGGATAAAAACTTCAATATTTAGCTTTTTGCAAATTCTAATAAATGCATCACCAATCTCTCTATAAGCATAGTTTATACCGCAACCGGGAAAGAGCGCAATCTTTCCGTTTTTACCATTAATATGTGAAGGATAATAATCTAAAAAAGTCTTATCAGCTATAGGTAAAAGCAACCTCTTTCTTTCAATAAGTCCCAACTTTATGCGAGGAGACATGCCTTTTCTTGATGTATTTAAATGTTGAACAAATAAGATATTGTGCATTAGTCTTCCTGTTTTAGCTGCAAAATCCATTACCTTTCTATTTTTCATAACATAAGACAAGATGCGTTTGTAGAATGGCACACTGTATTCTTGTGCATACTTTATTCTAATAACAATCATGGCTAAATCTGTTTCTGCCTCATTGGGGCAAGCTTCTACACATGCTGTGCATAAAAGACATTTTCCCAAGTATTCTTTTGCTTTTTTACTGGAGAAATCTATATTACCTTTTAAGAATTCTTCAACTAAAGTGATGTGTCCCCGAGCTACATATTGCTCTTTTTTTTCCTCTCTAAATACGGGACATACAGACCTGCACAGACCACATTTTACGCATGTCTCCCATTTCTTATCTAACATAGTTTCATCTTGTGAGGATTGAGTATGTTATAGGGATCTAATGCTTTTTTAATCCTTTTAAATATATCAATTGTCTCTTTTCCCAACTGTTTTTCCAGGAAATCTTGTTTTGTTATCCCTATACCATGCTCACCAGAAATAGAACCCCCCATCTCAATTACTGTTTCAAATATATTTATCATTGCATCTTTTGCTCTTTTTTCTTCATCGCTTCCTTTATTGAACATTATGTTTGTATGAATATTTCCATCGCCAGCATGACCAAAATTCACAATAGGTAAATTGTATTTTTTTGAAATTTCCTGAATGGATGCAATCATCTGGGACAAACTTGCTCTGGGGACAACAACATCCTCATTTAATTTTCCATCTCTTATCCTATTTAAAGAAGGTGATATGGACCTTCTTGCCTTCCATAAAATTTCCTCTTCTTCTTTATCTTTTGCTCTCTTTATATACTGAGCATTATTCTTTGCACATATCTTTTCAATAAGAGAAAGTTCAGCTTCTACTGAGTCTTTCATGCCATCACATTCAATGATAAGTATAGCTTGAGCCTCTTTAGGTAATCCTATATGTAAATAATCTTCAATTGCTCTAATACAAGGTCCATCTATGAATTCCAGAGCGGAAGGTATAACCTTGTCTGCTATAATATTACTCACGGTTTGAGCCGCTTCCTTCATATCTGAAAAAATAGCCTGAAGAACACTTCTGTAAGGAGGTAAAGGAACAAGTTTGAGAAATAATTTTGTGATAATAGCAAGTGTTCCTTCTGAGCCTATCATTAGATCCTTTAAATTGTATCCCGCAACATCCTTCATATTTTTTGAACCTGAGATTACAATTTCACCTGTAGGAAATACTAATTCCATGCCTAATATATAATTTTTTGTTACACTATATTTTACTGCTCTTGGTCCACCTGCATTTTCTGCCACATTTCCTCCAATGGTGCAATACTTATAACTGGAAGGGTCAGGAGGATAGAAAAGACCAAATTTTTCTGTTTCTTCTCGTAAATCGTAATTTATTACTCCTGCTTCAACATGAGCAACGAGATTTTCTGTATCTATTTCTAATATTTTGTTCATTTTTTCTAAAGATAAACATATACCTCCAGAGATAGGCAAGCTACCCCCAGAGAAGCCAGTGCCTGCTCCCCGAGGAACAATGGGCACTTTATATTCTGTGCATAATTTTAAAATGTGAGAAATTTGTTCCGTATTCTCTGGAAAAACAACAAAATCTGGCAAATACATATTCTGAGTAGCATCATATGCGTAGTGTAATAGATCTATCTTTTCTGTGTCTACATTTTTTTTGCTTACAATTTCTATCAATTTTTTTAGTATTTTATTTTTCATCTTAAGATTGTTTGTAATGTGTCATATAAAAGAACGAAAGGATGTAAGTTTTCAATTGATATTCCCTCTAAAGATGTAAACTTATTTACTAATGTTTCATATTCTTCTTTTCTGCTGTCTACAAGTTTTTGGACATCTCCATTAAATTCTTTAACTGTTTGCAAGGTGAGTGTAGAGGAAGCAAGAAAATAATTTTTTATCATCCACAGCTGGGCTTTTCTGTCCCACTCATTTGTAATAGGTATACTTTTTACATTTTCAATTATCTTTGAAATAAAAAATGTTTCTCTTATTTCAGTGATTGTTCTTGCCACATCTTTAAGGTCTTTTTGTAAAAGCTTTGAAATATTAAATGCGGGGATAAAGTATTCTACAAAATAGAATTTAGCAGCATCAAAAGCAATATTTTTATTTAACCCCTTTTTGACTAACTCTTCTACCTTAGCTAAAAATGCATCTTTAAACAAGCCATTGATACATTTCTTACTAAATTCATCAAAGCATCTTCTACCTTCCTCAATATGTTCTTTGTCAATAAATATATTTTTTCTCAGTAGATAAATCTGTTGAATAGCCATTGTCTCTACAGACATAAACATATCCATGCATAATTTATAAATAAAATCCTGAGAAATCTTGTTTTCCTCTTTAAATAATTTATCTCTTATATCTACAAGATTAACAAGCTCGTAGATGAAAATAAGAGATTTGACGATAGTGGTATAGTCTACATCAG
>CAZVDS010000079.1:0-894 GCA_964626315.1 uncultured Desulfurellaceae bacterium | reverse complement strand
TTAAAGGATGTTTTTCTATTATCTCAGCAAAGTTTTCCCTTATATAAGGAGGAAAGTACAGAAGTGTATATTTATTTATAATATTTTCGTCTATAGCGTTTCTTTGGGTAATGCTATTTTTAATGAGTATTTTCATATGAGCCATAGTTATATACAACTCGGGTCTGGCAAACGATATATTCTTACTTAAGCGAGTAAGATATTCCTTCCTCGTGGGTAAAGGATATTCCTTTACATTTAGTATACCTTCTCTTTGCAAATATCGCAGTAGCTCATAGAATATATCCGGTTCTTTTTTTGCTCTTCTTTCATCTAATGAAATAGAAAAACTTTGCATATAGTTGTGAACAATTACCCTCGAGACAACTTGTTCAGTGAGGTTTTCCAATAATTCATTTCTCTCATTCATGTTTTTAATAAGACCTTCTTTCATTAAAACATGTAAAAAGATCTTTAAGTTTACCTCATGGTCGGACAAATCTACACCACCCGAGTTATCCAGAGCATCTGTATTTATCCTTCCGCCACCTGTAGCGTATTCAAAGCGCGCCTTCTGGGTGAATCCTAAATTTCCTCCTTCTCCTACTACCTTTGCCTTAAGCTCATCGGCATTAACTCTTACACTATCATTTGCTCTATCTTCTACCTCAGATTGACTTTCTGTAGATGCTTTTATATAAGTGCCGATTCCTCCATTCCACAAAAGGTCAATTTTCGCTTTTAAGATAAGTTTAATTATTTCTTCACCCGAAAGTTCGTCTTTGTCTGTTTGAAGAAGAGATTTTGTCTCTTTTGAGAGCTTTACAGACTTTACATTTCTGCTAACTATAAATCCTCCTTTTGAAAGAAGGGATTTATTGTAATGTTTCCAGGAAAGACACTGTTTAAACAGCC
>CAZVDS010000078.1:0-4246 GCA_964626315.1 uncultured Desulfurellaceae bacterium | reverse complement strand
ATTTTTGATTTTAATCTTTAAACGATTTTGTTCCATGTTATATCTTCTGCCTTAAAAACAGGTCCATCCTTACATACTCTTTTTTTGCCTTTATCTGTATCTATAACACAACCCAAACACACACCAAAACCACATCCCATTATACTCTCCACAGACACATAAAGTTCAAAATCTTTCTTTTTTTGTTTTAGAAAAAGTTCATACAACATGGGCGAAGGACCACAACCAAATACATGTTTAGCAGTTTTATTCAGTGAAAAGAGTTTTACTACATCTCCCTTAAAGCCCTTAGAACCATCCATAGTGGAATATAAAAAATCATACTCGTTGCTAAACAACTCATCCTTAATTTCAGTTCCCCAAAAAAATTTAAAAGGAATATTGTTTTCTGTTAATCTTTGGGCTAAAAATAGAAGCGGAGCGACACCCATTCCTCCTGCAACAAGTGTGGCTTGTTTGATACCCTTATATTTAAAACTATTGCCTAACGGACATAATAGGTCTATATCTTCTCCTTGTTTTAATTCACTTAAAATACTCGTTCCTTTTCCCACTATTTTATAGAAAAAAGTCACAGATTTTTCTTCTATTTTTGCAACACTAAATGGCCTCCTTAAATAAGGATCGAGCGTGTTTGATACCCTTATCATTGCAAACTGACCCGGTTCTGCCTTTATGGGGTTCTCCGTTTTAATATTAAGAACAAAAATGTCTTTAGCAATCTCACTATTAGAAAAAATAACAGCTTTCACTTTATGTTTTTGATCTTTAATTTTTTTGTTCCTGCCGGCACTCTCACTTCTACTGTATCACCTTTTTCCTTTCCCAAGAGTGCTTGGGCAATGGGACTGTTTACAGAGATTTTTCCTTGCATTGGGTCTAATTCATCTTCCCCTGTAATAATATAATTTATCTCTTTTTCCTCATTCAAATCATGCAAAACAACTGCAGACCCAAAACCTACTTTTCCATTCGATAGTTTTGAAGTATCCACAATTTGCACCTTTCTAATTTTCTGTGAAAGCTCTGCTATTCTTTTCTCAATAAATGCTTGTCTATCTCTTGCCGCATCATATTCCGCATTTTCTGAAAGGTCTCCGTGTGCCCTTGCTTCTTGAATATCCTTTATTACCTTTGGTCTTTCCACTTTTTGTAAATGTTCTAAATCTTCTCTTAGTTTTTCAAAACCTTCTTTTGTCATAGGTATGCTACTCATTTTCCTGCTCCTTATAATACTCCTGCAATGATTTGACGCTCATAGCTTTTCCTATATTTAAACTTTCTATTGCCTGCACGCAAGCCAATGCACCCTCTACCGTGGTACAATAGGGAATATTATGCATAATTGTTGCTCTCCTTATAGCATAAGCATCAGTGCGTGCTTTTTCCCCTGATGGCGTATTTATAGCAAGAGAAATCTGTCTATTCTTTATCATATCCATAATATTCGGTCTTCCTTCAGAAAGCTTTTTTATATATTCCACATTTATATTTTCTTCTTTTAGTTTTTCAAATGTTCCTTTAGTAGAAAATACTCTAAAACCCTGTTTTATCAATTGACAAGCAATTTGTGCAACCCTTTCTTTGTCTTTATCTCTTACACTTAAAAATACATTCCCACCTTTAGGCAATCTCATGCCAGCAGCCATCTGCGCTTTATAAAAAGCAGAGGCAAAGTCTTCCGATACACCCATCACCTCACCCGTTGACCTCATCTCCGGACCTAATATAACATCTACTTCAGTAAACTTGGTAAATGGGAAAACAGACTCTTTTACAGACACATATTTCGGTATAACTTTCTTTATATCCAACTCCTTAAGTGTTTTTCCAACCATCAATTTCGTAGCAACCTTTGCCCAGGGGATACCTGTAGATTTACTAACAAAAGGCACTGTGCGGGAAGCACGAGGGTTAACCTCCAACACATAAACCTTACCATTTCTTATTGCATACTGTATATTCATCAAACCTATAACATTTAAGGCTTGAGAAAAAATATAGGTTTGTCTTTTTAGCTCATCAATTATTTCAGGTGGCAAGGTTAAAGGAGGAATAGAACATGCAGAATCGCCGGAATGTATGCCCGCAGGTTCAATGTGCTGCATAATAGATGCTATCCTTGTTTCACTACCATCTGACACTGCATCTACATCTATTTCTATAGCATCTTCTAAAAATTTATCTATAAGAACTGGATGATCACCTGAAACATGCACCGCTTCTTTTATATATCTATTTAATTCTTCCTCAGAATAGATAATCTCCATCGCTCTTCCACCTAAAACATAAGATGGTCTTACCAAAACAGGATAACCTATCTCTTTACATATTTTTTGTGCTTCTTCCCTGTTAGTTGCTGTTCCATTTTCTGGTTGTGAAAGATGCAACTTTTCTATAAGTTCTCTGAACAATTTTCTATCTTCAGCAATGTTTATGTTCTCAGGACATGTGCCAATGATAGGAACCTTTGCTCTTTTTAAGGGTAACGCTAATTTTAACGGTGTTTGTCCACCAAACTGAACGATTACTCCATCCGGCTTTTCATTATCTACAATATTCATTACATCTTCAAAGGTTAATGGCTCAAAGTATAATCTATCAGATATATCGTAATCTGTAGACACTGTTTCGGGATTGCAATTTACCATAATTGTCTCGTATCCCTCTTCTTTCAATGAAAATGCAGCATGCACACAACAGTAATCAAACTCAATTCCCTGACCTATCCTATTAGGTCCGCCACCCAAAATCATAATCTTTTTATTCCTTGAAGAAAGAGATTCATTTTCTTGTTCATAAGTAGAATAAAAATAGGGAGTATAAGCTTCAAACTCTGCTGCGCAGGTATCAACCATCTTATAAGTAGGGTATATATTCCACTTTTTTCTCCTCTTTCTTATTTCATCTTCATCTAAACCTAAAATCTCACCAATTCTTTTATCGGAAAAACCATACTGTTTTGCTTGTTTTAACAATTCTTTATTTAATTTTTCCTTTTTAATTTTTTTTTCCTCTTCTATAATCTGTTTTATGTTCCATAAAAACCAGGGGTCAATCTTTGTATGATTATAAATCTCTTCAATAGAAAAATCTCTCCTTATAGCCTCGGCAATATACCACATCATTCTGCTATTTGGCATTGCAAGTCTTCTCTTTATTTGTTCATTATCTTCTTCTTGTATTATCTCAAATCCAAACGAATCTATTTCTAACGATCTCATAGCTTTCTGCAAGGATTCCTTAAATGTTCTTCCTATAGCCATAACTTCTCCTACTGAGCGCATCTGTGTGGTCAACTCATCCTTTGTATTAAATTTTTCAAATGTAAAGCGAGGAATTTTTGTAACCACATAATCCAATGTAGGCTCAAAACAGGCAGGGGTCTTTTTTGTAATATCATTTGGTATTTCATCCAAGGTATAACCTACAGAAAGAAGTGCTGCAATCTTGGCAATAGGGAATCCCGTAGCCTTAGAAGCCAACGCACTGGAGCGAGAAACACGGGGGTTCATCTCTATAACTACAAAATCACCGTTTTCTGGATTTACGGCGAATTGAATGTTTGAACCTCCTGTTTCCACTCCAATTTTTCTAATTATGGCAATAGATGCATCTCTCAAAATCTGATATTCTTTATCGGTTAAGGTCTGGGCAGGAGCAATGGTAACACTGTCTCCAGTGTGAATACCCATAGGATCAAAATTCTCAATAGAACAAACGATAACCACATTATCTTTTTTGTCTCTCATTACTTCCAATTCATATTCTTTCCATCCTAAAACAGAAGCCTCAATTAAAACCTCACCTACAGGACTTTCTTCCAATCCCCATCTTATACATTCTTGAAATTCATCTATATTATAAGCCACACTTCCCCCTGTTCCCCCTAAAGTAAAAGACGGTCTAATAATCACAGGGAAACCTACCTCCCTTATTACCTCATTTGCCTCCTGGAGGGTGTGGGCAAAACCAGATAAAGGCACCTGTAGTCCTATTTCTTTCATTGCGTTTTTAAACAAAAGCCTATCCTCTGCCATCTTTATAGCGTTTAAATTTGCACCGATAAGTTCTACATTATACTTTTCCAGTATTCCTTTTTCTGCCATCTCTACTGCTGTATTCAATGCCATCTGTCCACCTAAAGTAGGAAGTAAAACATCAGGTCTCTCCTTTTCTATAATTTCTGACACAACATCGGATGTTATGGGTTCAACATAGGTCCTGGTAGCAAAGGCAGGGTCTG
>CAZVDS010000077.1:1050-4310 GCA_964626315.1 uncultured Desulfurellaceae bacterium | reverse complement strand
AAAACGCGCAATCTTCAGGACAATTGCCAGATTTCGCATTTATAATAGAACATATCTCAACCTTATTCCCCTTAAAATGCCTTCTTAAGCTATCAGAATAAAAGAAAAGCTCAAGAAGTCTTTCACTATTCAAACTCAATATATATACCGCATCCTTTTCCGTCACACTATTTGAAATAGCTTTTTCATAAATTTCTTTAAGCATATTTGTTAATTTTATTATATTGACAACTTAACAATTGTAAACTATAAATTCTTTTTATGATATGGCATCCCTGCACGCAGATGAAAGACCACGAAAATTTCCCGATAATAAAGATAAAAAGCGGAAGAGGGGCAATGCTATTTGACGAAAATGGAAAGTCCTACATAGATGCCATTTCCTCATGGTGGACAAATATATTCGGTCATTCCAATCAAAGAATAAACAGAGCAATATTCGAACAGGCACAGAAATTGGAACATGTGATATTTGCAGGCTTTACTCATGAAAAAGCAGAGGAACTTGCATCAAGGCTTTTGAAACTTACAAAAGGTAATTTTCAGCATGTCTTCTTTGCAGGCGGAGATGGTTCAAGCGCAGTTGAGGCAGCGATAAAGATGAGTTATCAATATCACCTGGAAAAAGGAGAAGAAAGAAAAAGGTTTATCGCCTTAAACCATGGTTATCATGGAGAAACACTTGGCGCATTGAGTTTATGCGGAGAAGATCTTTACAGGAAAAAATACGATTCTATCATTATGAAAAACATATTTGTCAAAGGTCCTGATTGCTATAGATGTCCATTTGGCAAAAACAGAGAAAACTGCAATGGAGAGTGCTTTATCTTTATGGAAAAGGCTTTAGAGAAATATCATAAAGATGTGAATGCCGTTGTTGTTGAACCGCTGGTTCAGTGTGCAGGCGGATTTAAAATATATCCTCCTATTTATCTCAAGAAACTGAGAGATGCCTGTGATAGGTTCAATGTTCATTTGATTGTGGATGAGATAGCAACAGGTTTTAGAAGAACAGGCACTATGTTTGCAGAAGAACAGGCAGAAATATGGGGTGATTTCATCTGTTTGGGAAAAACAATGACAGGCGGATACCTGCCATTAAGTGCAGTTCTTACAAAAAATGAAATATACAATGTATTCTACGATGATTATGCAAGCCTGAAAGCCTTCTTGCACAGCCACAGTTACACTGGAAATCCCCTTGCCTGTGCGGCAGCCTGTGAGGTTTTGAATATTTTTGAAGAGAAAAATTGGCTTAAAGAAATTGAACAAAAGGCATCACTTGTAATGGAAAATATGGGAAATTTTAAGGATTTTAAATATATTGGAGAGATAAGACAGAGAGGATTTATAACCGCCATTGAACTCGTTAAGGACAAAGATACAAAAGAACGATTTGATTGGAAAAAGAGAATTGGTTTTGAAATCTACAAAATAGCCTTGAACAAAGGTGCTATACTGCGTCCTTTGGGTGATGTTATATATTTTATGCCACCTTATGTTATTACATGCGATGAAATCAAAAAGATGTGTGATATAGCAAAAGATTCCATTTATGAGTTTTTCAAGGGAAAATAAGTCATTCTTCATAGCAGGCACAGGAACAGAAGTGGGAAAAACATATATTTCGACACTGATTGTAAAAGATTGTCTAAGAAAAAAGTTAAAAACAGCCTATTTCAAACCCTTTGCAAGTGGATGTGAAGGAAATATTCCCGAAGATATTTCATTTATTAAAGAAAAAACAGGTGTTGATACATATTCTCTCTATAAAATCAGAGAACCTGTAGCGCCAGGTGTGATTATAAAAGAAATAAACATAAAGAGAATTATGGAAAAATGGAATTACCTGACGAGAACCTACGAGGCAATAATAGTTGAAGGAATTGGCGGATTACTCGTTCCTATAGATGAAAATCTTCTCGTCTCTGATATTATAAAGATGCTTAAGATACCCGTTATACTGGTAGGCGAAAATAGACTTGGCATTATCAACGATACACTTCTGTCGGTTTACTATCTGGAAAAAGAGAATATAGATTTTTCTGGTTTTCTTCTAAACAACAGAGGAACTTCAGATTTTTCTACAAAAACAAATGCATCTATCTTAAAAAAGTTCATAGGTAAAAGATTCTTAGGAGAAATAAAAAGAAATCAAAGAGAGCTAAATAGTAATCACACCCTGTTGCCTCACATAAAAATCTAAGGGCAGGCAGATTTTAAAAAAGAAAAATTATTAAGAATACCTACGAAGGAAATATATATTATGTTATGGAATATTACCCATTTTGTAAGGCATTATTTGAAAATTTTAAGGGAAAACTGCTTGTTTAGCATAAAAAATGTTCTTATAATATGGTAGTCTATATAATAAGATGTTAGCCAAAATTAAGAAAGGATAAATTGATGCCTAAATTATGGACAAAGAATAAAGAAATTGAATTTTTTCTACAAGCATTAGAAAATTTTGCAGAGCCTGAACAACTTTTTTACATTTCAGATGATGGCAAATATTATGCTTATTGGCCGAAGTCCTATAAGGGCAAAAAATCAACCCTCCGAAGCCGGAATGCTTTGATTGACAACTTCACTGAAAAATATTCGGTGGATTTATTACATGATTTTGCTCAAAAACGAGGTTTATTTGCTGTTCAGGGTGTAATTTGTAGAGAAATCGGCTTAACACCTCAGTCACCTTCAGATGTCGCAATTTGCAAGGTTAAAAAGAGAGAACAAAAGGCTGAAGATATTGTTGTAATTTTTGAAGTAAAAATGTCAATTGTATGGAATTGGGAATATAGAAACGGAGAACTGATATGTATAGGTGACTATAAAGCTCATCAGGGTAATCCAGGATTATTACGTTCTGATTCAATGTTGAAGGCCATAGGTAAAAGTATAAATATAAGAGTTTCAGGATACAAAGCGTCAAAAATTCCAATAATAATTTTGGGAAATACACCTATAACAAAAAGCTATTTCGACAAAGTTGATCACTTAAAACAATCTGGGATTGTACAGGATTTTTGGTCAACAAATCCACAGCCTCTATATAAAATGGAGAGAATATTAAATCAACTCCGAGAAAAGGATTCGTTAGATTTGATACAATTACAGAGTTATATGATGCATTAGATGAATTATTAAGCAATCAAATGGAATTCTTTTCGAGTATGAAAAGCAAAAAGGAAATAGGCCATATCATAGAGATTACTGATAAAGAAGCTACCTATGAACAGAAAGCAGAAAGATTCTTAAGG
>CAZVDS010000077.1:0-1040 GCA_964626315.1 uncultured Desulfurellaceae bacterium | reverse complement strand
TTCTTAAGGTTAATAAAGGAATAAATATGACGTTCAAGAGATCAGGTACAAAGACAAGTTCCTTTGGAACACCTGGTAGAATCAATCATGATTCTACAAAATTTTATAATACTCGTTTATATGAGGGTATTGTTTCAAATAAAAAAGTAAAATATATCGAGAATCCAATTGATAAGAAATATTTAAATAAAATTTTCTGCAAATCAAGTGAAAATATGTCTGAATTACCAGATAATAGTGTTCATTTAATGATCACCTCGCCACCCTATAATGTTGCAAAGGAATACGATAAAGACTTATTTCTTGATGAGTATTTAGAATTTCTAAATAGAGTATGGAAAGAAACATATAGAGTGCTTGTCCCAGGAGGGCGAGTTTGCATAAATGTAGCAAACTTGGGAAGAAAACCATATATTCCTTTGCATAGTTACATCATTCAAGGAATGCTGGAGATAGGCTATCTGATGAGAGGTGAAATAATTTGGAACAAAGTATCAAGTGCAAGTCCTTCAACAGCATGGGGTAGCTGGCTATCTGCTGCTAATCCTGTTTTAAGAGATATTCATGAATATATTTTAGTTTTTTGCAAAGAGACCTTCTCAAGAAAAAGGGGAGATAAAAAAAATACTATTAAGAAAGAACAATTTCTTGAATGGACTAAAAGTGTATGGACATTTCCTGCTGTATCTGCCAAAAAAATTGGCCATCCCGCCCACTTTCCTGAGGAATTGCCCTATAGATTAATCCAACTCTATTCTTTTAAAGACGATGCAATTTTAGATCCCTTTGCCGGTAGTGGAACTACTTGTTTAGTAGCTCTTAAAACAGACCACAATTATGTAGGATATGATAATAACGCTGAGTATGTAAAATTAGCAGAAGATAGAATCAAGGCGTATAGTAGACAAGGAAAATTATTTGAAAACAGCTAACAAATATATTTTTATAAGCTTTTTCAGTAGGTTATCCGTGACGTTATACAGCAGGTTGATGTTGAAAGTTCGCTATGAGGAACCACATAGACAAAGAAGTCAATTTCT
>CAZVDS010000076.1:0-4448 GCA_964626315.1 uncultured Desulfurellaceae bacterium | reverse complement strand
CTGTGGTTAATATTCTTTCCAGATTCCGCATCAGGTAATGTCACCCCGTGCTTAACACGGGGGCGGAATGACACGGGCAGGAATCTAAATTAAGATTCCGGATATTTTGCTAAAGCAGAATGGGGATACCTTATTGCATTCACTATATCACAGTTCTCTACTTATCTCTTTGAAGAATGCTTTCCCATTGACAGAGAAAAACAGATGATGAATAACTTTCTTCTATCTCTTTTCTTGCATTCTTTCCCATCTGCTTCAAATCCATTTTTATTATTTCCTTCATTTTACGATAAAGACTCTCTGCATTAGTCTCTGCAATTAAACCAAAAGAGCTTTTGATAATCTCCGGTAAAACACCAACATTCGTCGTAACTATCGGTTTCCCAACCGACATAAATTCCAGAGGCACTCTTGCAATAACTTCAGAAGAAATAGAAGAAATTACACCCACATCTACAGCAGACATAAATACAGAAATATCCTCCTTTTTTTCAAAATCTAAAAAAATCTTATCCCTTAAACCATATTCTTCTATTTTTCCTATTACCCCTTCTACATCTTCTCTCTTTTTCTCGCCTACAATAGCCAATTTTGTTTTTGGAAGTTCTTTATTCAACCTATAAAAGGCATCTATAAGTATGGGATAACCCTTCACCTTATCCCATCTCCCCACCGCACCAAATACTATTTCATCACCTCTGATATTCATCCTTTTTCTCAAAATCATGCCATCTTCTTTAAAACTAAACCTCTTCTCATCTACCATCCCTCTCATAATGGTTACCTTTCTATTTTTAAAGGGGCTTTTTTTCCATAATGCGTAAGAGGTAAAAATAAATGAGCAATGTTTATAGATAAGATTATGCAAAGAAAAATGCCAATCTTTATTTTCTCCATAAACTCTTACGGGATAAAAATTTAATTTTTTTCTCAAAATATAGGAAAAAAGGAATGCTTCTCCTCTTGTGCTAACCACAATATCAGGTCTAATTGAAGAAAGCTTATTTTTCAAAAACAAAAAAGTTCTTAAAGAAGAAAATATATTTCCTCTTAAAGGAAGGATGTCAAATGTTTCCAAATTTTCTTCATGTGCTGTTTGAAATGCAAAACTATGTTTTATCGCTCCTACTATAACATTGTACTTTTTAGAGAGCACTGTTGCTGATTTTAATCCTAAATCTGTTAACGCACTGTCCCAGGTTTCATCTAAGATGAAACAAATCTTCATCTACTTTCTTTCTCAAATGTTCCAGATATCTTAAATCTGCGTCTTAGCTCATCTCTGATAGTTGATGGCGGTATATCAAAATAAGCCAGACAAACCAACATATGAAAAAACAGATCTGTTACTTCATATATAATCTTACTTTCCTTTTCATTTTTAGCCGCCAAAATCACTTCTGTAGATTCTTCTCCTATCTTCTTCAGTATTTCATCCAATCCCTCTTTAAATAAAGAAGCAACATAGGAATCCTCAGGCATCGTTTCTCTTCTTTCTATGATAATCTTATATACTTCATCCATTACCTTTCTCTCATCCAAGCCTACCTTGTATATAATCTCTTCAAATTCTTCAGGCAAAGGAGATTCTGTTTCCATCACTTTTCCTCTAAAATATTTCCTGTAAAAACAACTACGATGATTAGTATGACATGCCGCTCCCTTCTGTTCCACTTTTATCAAAAGTGTATCCGCATCACAATCAAAATAGATCTCTTTTACCTTTTGGGTATGTCCCGATTCTTCACCCTTCCTCCATAGTCTTTTTCTCTCTCGCGAAAAATACCAACCCGATTCATCCCTTAACATGTTTTCTATCGCTTCTCTATTTGCATAGGCAAGCATCAAAACCTCATCATTGTAAAAATCCTGCACAATTACAGGAATAAGTCCCTTTTCATCAAATTTTAGAGTCTCTATAAGTTTCATGTTAACCTCACACATATACCATTTTTTGACAAAAATTCCTTTACTTCTCTTATTGAATATTGACCATAATGAAAGATAGAAGCGGCTAATGCAGCATCTGCATCAGCTCTGAATACATCTAACATATGTTCTGGTTTCCCTGCTCCACCAGAGGCAATAACAGGTATATTCACCGCCTCTATAATTTTACGGGTTAATGGAATATCATAACCTAATTTTGTTCCATCTCTATCCATACTGGTCAATAAAATTTCCCCTGCCCCTTCTTCCTCCACAAATTTTGCCCACAGAACAGCATCTAATCCCGTAGCCGTTCTTCCACCATGAATGTATACTTCCCACCCATCATCCTTTTTCTTTGCATCTATAGCTATTACAATACACTGACTGCCGAATGCTCGTGATGCTTTTTTAATTATTTCAGGATCCTGTACGGCTTGAGTGTTGATAGATACCTTATCCGCACCAGCTAAAAGTAAATTGCGAATGTCTTCCAATGTTCTTATCCCTCCTCCAACTGTAACAGGTAAAAATATATTTTCTACCGTTCTTTTTACCACATCTATCATGATATTGCGTTTCTCATGAGAAGCAGTGATATCCAAAAAAACCAGTTCGTCTGCCCCTTCTTTATCATAAACTAAAGCACACTCTACCGGGTCTCCTGCATCTTTTAAATCTACAAAATTTATGCCTTTTACCACTCTTCCTTCCTTTACATCCAAACAGGGAATAATTCTCTTTGCCAACATTTAAATCTCTAAAACCGTTCCTACATTGTTAAATATCACCTTCTCTTTAAATGCACAATACAGTTCTGCCGTCATCTTTAGTCCTGTGCAATGAGATGGTCCTATAATTTCCAGGTCCATTTTTTCCAACTCCTTAATTACCATTTTTCTTTGATAATTGCTGGCCGGACCTAAATGCGTTCCACCTATAAAGCCAAACACCTTTTTATTGAATGTTTTTTCTGCTTGTCTTATGATATTTATAATACCTCTGTGAGCACAACCAAATATAATAAACAACCCCCTTTTCATATCAAAAATCAGAGACATATCATCCGTCACATCATCTTTCTCATATAAACCGTTTTTTTTATAAACGAAGTTTTTATCCACTTCTTCAAAATCTGTGGTCATTTCCTCAAAGCCTGTAGTATAAATATTTTTACTTACTTCCATAGGTTTATCATCCAATATAAACCTTACTCCTTTTTCCTCATAAAATTCTCTTTTTTCTATACCAATATACCTTAAATCTCCCGTATCACTCAGCTTAGAATATCTATCCCTAAAAATTTCAGGATGACTGTAAACCACAGGTTTTGTGTAATTCAAAAGATACTTTATACCACCTGCATGGTCATAATGCCCATGACTCAAAACTATCTTATCTATCTTTGTTAAATCAATATTTAAAAGCTTTGCATTATGTATAAAAATATCACTTTGACCAGTATCAAAAAAGAATTTTTCTTTTTCCGTCTCAATAAAAACACTAAAACCATGTTCTGCTTTAAATTTTGGCTTTGAAGCCGATGTATTTTCAACAACCGTTGTTATCCTGAACATAATGCCTCCTTAAGGCTTATCTTGTTTTCATAAATTGCCTTTCCTATAATAACTCCAATAACACCAAATTTTTCTACCGTTTTCAATCTTTTTATATCTTCTATATTAGAAACACCGCCCGAGGCAACAACACTCAAGCCTGTTTTTAAGGCCACTTCTTTATAAAATAAAGGATTTATGCCTTTTAATGTCCCATCTCTGGAAATATCGGTAACAATAGTCTGTTTTATACCCATCTCTTTTACTCTTAACAATAAATCCACATAATCAACCTTTGTATTCTCATTCCATCCCGAAATCCTAACATAATTTCCTTCAACATCTACTCCAGCGATGATCTTATTTTTGTATAAAGAGACAATCTTTTCAAAATCATTAAAATTTTTAACCATCATCGTACCTATGATAATACTATTTACACCATAGGAAAATAACTCTTCTGCAATCTTTAAGTTTCTTATCCCACCCCCTACTTCAACTTCAACATCAATATTTTTCACAATATCTTTTACAATATCACGATTATTTTTTCCTCCAAATGCGGCATTTAGATCCACAATATGGATTCTCTTTGCACCTAAGCTACAAAACTTTTCCGCTATATTCAAAGGATTATAACTATACACATGCATATTTTGTTTTTTTCCTTTAATAAGCCTTACCACTTTACCATCATATATATCAATAGCAGGTATAATCAGCATCTTTCCTTACAGAGATTGTAGAAGTTCTGTAATAGACGCAATCCCCATTTTTGACTTTTTTCAGGGTGAAATTGAGTAGCAAAGATATTATCTTTTTGAATAGCCGAGCAAAATTTTTTATTGTATGGTGTAATTGTAATTGTCACATCTTCATCAGGTAAAACATAATAAGAATGATCAAAATAAAAATAAGTGCCATCAGGAATATCCTTTAATAGGGGAGAATCTTTTATTTTAT
>CAZVDS010000075.1:0-4580 GCA_964626315.1 uncultured Desulfurellaceae bacterium | reverse complement strand
AAAAGAAAGATATATTAAAACTTTTAGAAAAGATTACAAAAGAGGAAAATCCAGCAATAATCATAGGAGAAGAAAATCCAATGGAAGAGTTGCACTTAACATCAATAATTGCTGCTCCTTATCTGTTAGAAGATGATATGGTAGGCGTATTTTCAATTATAGGTCCTTTACACATGAACTATGAAAAAATTATTCGCTTAGTTAGTGGAACTTCAAAAAAAATAAGTATGTTTTTAGATGAAGGAGTATGATTGTGAAAGATAATGAAACAAAAGAAGAGCAAAAAGATATAGAGCAAGAATTGCAAGAGACAAAAGAAAAATATTTAAGATTATTGGCGGAGTTTGATAATTTTAGAAAGCGAACAGAGAAAGAAAAAACACAGCTATCCAGCATAATAAAGGCAGATACAACAAAACAGTTTCTGCCTATTTTGGATGACCTTCAAAAAGCGATAGAAAATTCAGAACAGCATCAATCAAAAATTACAGAAGGAATTAAATTAATCGTTAAAAATTTTAACAATATCTTAAAAAACTCAGGGGTAAAAGAAATAAAAACAAAGGATGAGATATTCAATCCTTCTTATCATGAAGCATTGCAGGTTCAGCAATCGGATGAATATCCACACAATACCATATTAAAAACATTGCAAAAAGGATATACATATAAGGACATGCTCATAAGACCGGCAAAAGTTATTGTGAGCGGGAAAAAAGAAGATAAAGAAGGAAATGAGGGAGGTAAATAGTATGGCTAAAGTTTTAGGAATTGACTTAGGAACAACAAATTCTTGTATGGCAGTGGTAGAAGCTGGAAAAGCGAAGATAATACCCAATGCAGAGGGGCAAAATACAACACCTTCTATTGTAGCGTTTACAGATAAAGGAGAAATGTTAGTAGGACAATCAGCAAAGAGGCAAGCAATCACCAATCCAAGAAAAACAATATATTCTATAAAAAGATTAATTGGTAGGAGATTTGAATCGTCAGAAGCTCAAGAAGCAAAGAAAAGATTGTCTTACGAGATTATTCCTGACCCTAACGGTGCCTGCCGAGTGAAGATCGACAGCAAGGAATATACACCACAAGAAATATCTGCATTCATTCTTCAAAAAATGAAAAAAGATGCAGAAGAATACCTGGGAGAAAAAATTACAGATGCAGTAGTAACCACACCAGCATACTTCAACGACAGTCAAAGAAAAGCCACAAAAGATGCAGGAGAAATAGCAGGATTAAATGTTCTGCGCATAATCAATGAACCTACTGCTTCATCTTTAGCCTTTGGCTTGGATAAGAAAAAAGAGGGTAAAATCGCTGTTTATGACTTAGGCGGGGGAACATTTGATATTAGTATCTTAGAGATTGGAGAAGGTGTATTTGAGGTTAAATCAACCAATGGAAATACTTATTTGGGCGGAGATGATTTTGATAAAAAACTCTTAGATTACATTGCTGATGAATTCCGTAGGGAAAATGCTATAGATTTAAGAAAAGATCCCATGGCTTTACAAAGACTAAGAGAAGCGGCAGAAAAAGCGAAGATTGAACTTTCTTCAAGTCTGGAAACAGAAATTAATCTCCCATTTATTACTGCTGATGCCTCGGGACCAAAACACTTAGTGATGAAGATAACCCGAGCAAAATTTGAAAGCTTAGTAGAAGATTTAATTGAAAGTACCTTTGGCCCATGTCGATTAGCACTGGAAGATGCAGGGCTAAAATCTGAGGACATCAACCATGTAATACTTGTCGGCGGAATGACCAGAATGCCCAAAATAACGGAAAGAGTATCAAAATTTTTCAGTAAAGAAGCACGTAAAGATGTAAACCCAGATGAAGCAGTAGCATTGGGTGCAGGCATTCAGGGTGGAGTATTAAAAGGAGAAGTAAAGGATATACTTTTATTAGATGTAACACCTCTTTCCTTGGGAATAGAAACATTAGGTGGCGTGATGACGAATATCACTCCTCGTAATACCACAATTCCCACCAGAAAAACCCAAACATTTACCACTGCTGATGATAATCAAACCGCTGTAACCATACATGTCCTACAAGGTGAAAGACCAATGGCTGCAGACAATCGCACCCTGGGAAGATTTGAATTGATGGGTATTCCACCTGCTCCCAGAGGCGTACCACAAATTGATGTCACCTTTGATATAGACGCTAATGGTATCCTGAATGTTACAGCCAAAGACAAGGCAACAGGCAAAGAGCAAGCAATTAGGATTACAGCTTCATCAGGATTGTCGGAAGAAGATATAGAAAGAATGAAAAAAGAAGCAGAACTGCACACAGAAGAAGATAAAAAAAAGAAAGAACTAATAGAAGTGAGAAATAAAGCAGATAACGCAGTTTATTCTACCGAAAAAGCATTAAGAGAATTAGGAGACAAAGTCAGTGAAGAAGAAAAAGCAAAGATTAAAGAAGCTATAGATAAAACAAAAAAGACAATGGAGGGAGAAGATAAAGAAGCTATAGAAAAGGCAACAAATGAATTATTCACAGTATCTCATCACTTAGCAGAAGAGGCTTACAAAAAAGCACAGGCTACCTCACAACAGGAAAGCAAAGAAGAACCCAAAAAAGAGGAAGAAGTAGTAGAAGCAGAGGTAGAGGAAGAAAAAGAGGAGGGAAAAGAAAAATAAATGAAGGATTACTATGACATCTTAGGTGTGTCTAAAGGGGCTACAGAAGAAGATTTGAAAAAAGCCTATAGAAAATTGGCTATGAAGTATCATCCGGATAGAAATCCTGGGAACAAAGAGGCAGAAGAAAAGTTTAAGGAAATTAGTGAAGCTTACGCTATTTTGTCTGATCCTCAAAAGAGAGCACAATATGACCAGTTTGGAACAACAGAAGGATTTGGGGCTGATTTTGACATAGGAGATATCTTTTCCAGAGTATTTGGGGATTTCTTTGGCCGTGGACAAGAAGATATATTTGGAGACTTTTTCGGTCATAGAAGAAGAGAGGAAAAGAGTCGTATACAAAGAGAAGATATAAAGGTAAGACTTACCATAGATTTTATGGAAGCATGTTTCGGGGTAAAGAAAAAGATAAAGGTGAGAAGATCAAAGATTTGTCCTCATTGTAGCGGCACAGGAGCCGAAAGTGGTGGACTATCTACCTGTCCTTTATGTGGAGGAACAGGAGAAGTCAGCTTTACCGCAGGCTTCATGTCTATAAGAAAAACCTGTCAGAGATGTGGAGGGACAGGTAAAATTATTACCAAAAAGTGCAAAGAATGTAAAGGCAAAGGGTTTATTTATAGTGATGAAGATTTAAGTGTTCGTATTCCTGCAGGAGTAGATAATGGCGATGTTCTGCGGGTGAGAGACAAGGGAAACAATGGGGGAGACCTATATATCTATATAGATATTAAACCTCATAAATTATTTAAAAGAGAGAGCAAGAATATATATATTAAATTACCTATTTCCTTTGTTCAGGCAACCCTGGGTGCAGAGGTAGAGGTTCCTACTATTCACGGCAAGGAAAAACTTAGCATTCCTCCAGGCACACAAAATGATGAAACATTTACACTGAGAGGTAAGGGAATCAACGTTGATGGTGTTGTAGGCAATGAAATAGTAAAAGTATTTATAGAAATTCCAAAAAAAGTTACTAAAGAACAAAAAAGAATACTAACTGAATTTGCCAACGCAGGAGGAGATAATGTATCCGAAAATTTCATCTCCAGAATAAAAAACTTGCTCTCATAAAATGTATAGATTCATTATACCTCCTATGGTTGGAGCATCAATAGGATATATCACCAACTACTTAGCGATAAAGATGCTATTCCATCCCAAAAAACCGTATTATGTTGGGAATATAAAAATTCCACTTACTCCAGGTTTAATTCCAAAGAAAAGAAAAGAGCTTACGGAAAGCATTGCTAACTTAGTTTCTCAACAGCTGATTCAAGAAAAAGATATAATTAGAAATATCTATACCCGTAAAAATAAGGAAGCGCTATACAAATTAGGAGAAGAATTTTTTCAGGGATTAGAAGAAAAACCCTTGAACACATTTATCCACCTAAATCGAAGATGGTTAAGAACTTTAAAAGAAAATATGAATATTCAGGCAGTAAGAAAGAAATTTGATATATTTTTATACAGGGAAATTTCACGGATAGTAGATGATGTTTTTTGTTCTAAAAAAGAAATCTATGACATTTTGCCCCAACATTTTAGGATAAATTTGCGTAAGTTCTCTGATAAATTTACAGATAGTATTTTAGAAAGTCTAAGAAAAAGTTTAAAAAAGGAAAATACAAGGCAAGCAGTAGGAAAATATGTAACTGAAGCCATCTATGATTATGCACAGAGTTCCAATGTTATCGTTAAAACAATAGTAAACATAGCAACACCGCTTATTGAGGATAGTGAAAGATTTGCCACTGCCATATTAAAGGGGGCTGATACATTATTGGACAGTGAAGTAATAAGAGAAAACTCAAGAGAGGCAGTATTTTCTAAAATTGAAGAACTGATGAAAACAGAAATTTCAAAAATCTATTCCCTATTAGGTTATGAAAGTAAACAGGAAATGAAGGAAAATAT
>CAZVDS010000074.1:0-4660 GCA_964626315.1 uncultured Desulfurellaceae bacterium | reverse complement strand
ATCCAAGGTTGTATAGATAGCCCCCTGATTGAACCTTACATAAAAAATTTTTTAACTAAACATGTAGCAAAAATTAAACAAAGGCTCCTTTTGTTCAATTAATTAAAGCCACATATTGAAAAATCAAGGCATACAGAATCCACTTTTAGAGAAAATTTTTACCGTAATGTTCAATTGAAAGTTTGACCGAGCAGATGAAATGGGGATATAATTAACACAGTGAAAAAGTTAAATTATTTGAGCCAAGAGGAGCTTAAAAGGCTGCTGAAAGTAGTCAAATCTGAGTCTGTAAGAGATTATGCAATTTTCCTTTTAGCCTACCGTCATGGCCTAAGAGCATCAGAAGTCGGATTAATACAGGTTGAAGATATCGATTTTCACAGGCAAAAAATCTTCATAAAGAGGCTCAAAGGATCTCTTTCCGGAGAACAGTTAATGTGGCCAGATGAAGTCAGGGCAGTAAAGAGATATTTGAAAATTAGAGGAAAATATCCGGGGCCCTTATTCCTATCCAGGAATAAAAATCCGATATCTAGAGGACAGTTACATTATCTATTTGTTAAATATGCAGAGAAAGCAGGAATACCGCCTCACAAGAGACATTTCCATACGCTTAAGCACTCATTAGCAGTACATTTACTGGATGCTGGAGCGGATGTGATGATTGTGAAAGAATTGTTAGGGCACAAGAATATTAAGAATACTCTAGTTTATGCACAGCTAACTGCTAGAAAGAGGGATGAATTACATAGGAAGTTTTTAAG
Organism: uncultured Desulfurellaceae bacterium; assembly: GCA_964626315.1. Lineage (GTDB taxonomy): Bacteria > Campylobacterota_A > Desulfurellia > JAGGSF01 > JAGGSF01 > CAZVDS01. The sequence goes on along the minus strand of CAZVDS010000074.1, from coordinate 3,896 downwards.
TACGCCCATGATTGTGAAGATTTAAATTGTGAGAAATAAGATGAATATTTCAGACATACTGAGGATAGGTTATTTCTTAGTAAGAGATGAGAATAGTGGGTATGCTGCGCAGTATGGAAAAACTAAAATACAATTGTATTTGAGGTTACAAAAAAAGGAGATTTATCATGTTTTCAAAATATAAAAAAGCATTAGAAGAGTTATTAAATATTGCTCCTGGTGAAGAAAGAAACATGTATCCTACCATAAAGAAAGTTTTTGAATCTATCGGCTGGCGTTCAAAAGATATAAGAACTGACATTTCAATTGCTAAAAAAGGTGTTATTCCTGATGTTTCTGTAGTTGTTAAGGATAATGGCATAGAGCAACTGTGGATAGTAGTAGAAGCGAAGGCAGAAAAAGGACTTTTTGCTAATCAAGATGATACAGAAATGATTTTAGAAGAAAAGAAAAAGTATGTAACAGTAGAAACCGAATGGTTTATTTTTATAGACCCACAATTCTGGCGAATAGTGCCAGTAGTTGGTTTTGAAATAGATATTAGTTCCTCTAAGATTTTTGATATATCAGTAGAAGAAGATAAAAAAGCTCTTTACGAATTCTTAGAAGAAAATCTATCCCCAGAAGCCTTTAAAAGGAAGAAGCATCTTCAAGACTTTCTTAACGGAGATACAAGTAAAGTAGCGTCTAAATCCCTTGAAGAGTATAGAGAGGAATTCTTCTCAACTCTTACTAAAAGTTTTTCGCTAATGTTTGATGGAACAGAGAGATTATTCAACTTTTACGGTAAAGCTTTTTGGGTAGAGATGGAAGACCATTTATCTTACCTAGAGAAAGCTTTTGGGACAAGAGAACTTATTACTTTAAATCCTCAATTTTCTCCAAAAGTCAGTTTTTGCGTTGGATCTGGAGCAGATTGGGAAGAACTGGAAAGAAGATTTGAAAAATTAGGAAAACTCTTCTCTCAAAGTTCTGCACTATTTAGGCTTTTTTACAACTACTTGTGGCTTCAAAAAAGAAATCTTGATAAAAATTTTGCATCATCTGTTGTTTTTAACTCAGCTTTGTTGCTTTTATCGAAAGTTATTACTATCCGATTTTTGGAAGATTATTCCTTTTTTGGTAAAAGGTTTTTCTCCAATGGTGGCATAAGCGCTTTTAAACAAGTAAAAGAACAGTTTGAACTGGAATATACAGAACTTATAAGGCAAACAGCAAAAACCGCAAGAAACATGTTTCCAACTATTATGGAAGAAACTGTTTACGACTGGGTAATTGACCTTGCGGATGACAAGTTCTCAAAGATTATAGAGCATGTTCTCTACTGGTTATCTTTCTTTGATTTCTCTACCGCCAAAGAGGATATTCTTTCAGCCATTTACACCAACATGGTTTCTCCAAACACTAGAAAGAAGTTAGGACAGGTATTCACACTTCCTTGGATTGCAAATTACATAACACAAAAAATCTTAGAATTAAAAGGTGATACAGCTTCCATTCTTGATCCTGCCTGTGGTTCTGGAACCTTCTTAGTTTCCTGGTTCACTAAAACAGTAGGAGAAAGAATAAGAAGACAAACTGTTACGTTTGAAAAAGCCTTAGAAGTTTTGTCCAAAATTCACGGCAACGACATAGACCCATTCGCAAGTGCTATTTCAAAACTCCAACTTACTTGGCATATTTTGCCTTTTTCAAAAGAACTTAAAGAAAAAGGATTCCCTTCATTTAAAGTATCCTCTGGAAACGCTTTATTAATTAATGACATGTTTGAACCTGGAGGGCTTTGGATAATCTATGATAATGAAAAATATGATGCGGTAATTGGTAATCCTCCCTATGTTCGCCCTGAAATAAACAAAAGGGATTTAACTCCATCTGAAAAGAATTTTTACGGTAGATTAGCAAAAGCAAATATCCGTTCTCTATTTGTTTATAAAGCATTAGAAAAATGGTTGAAAAAAGATGGAATATTAGGTTTTGTTTTACCCTTATCCGTTCTTGATAGCGGGCAGGAAGTTCCTTTAAGAGAATATTTTAAAACAAAGTGGTCAATAAAAGAGATTGTAGATTTAGAGCTTGCCGCTAAATGTGTATTTCCTGATGTTTCGGTTAATCCGATTATTCTTATTGTTGAAAACAGGCCGCCTACTGAAAATGATAAAGTTACTCTTAAATTTCTTGAAAATCCTACCGAAAAGAATATTTGTTCCCCAAATATTTTGCAAGACTTAACAGTAGCAGAACTTCCATACTTTGACATCTTCTCTGACGATGACAGTATTCGCATCCTTTCGAAACTAACTCCAGAAAGACTTGAGGTTATAAAACACATAAAAGATTTTCCAACCTTTTTAGACATAACAAGGACCTGGTGGAGAAGAAGAGAAAATAGCCGTTTTGTAGAAGCATCTTTAGAAGAACCTTTCAATAAGGAAAACTGGGAAGATTCTAAAATGATAGGGGAAGGACTTGCATTTAGAAGGCAGAAACCTAAAGGAGAATGGAAAATTTATAAAGGAGAAAATATTTTACCTTGTCAGTTAATTGACGAACCCACCGAAGAAAACATAGACGTGACAGGAGTAAGCGATCCATCTTTCTGGAGATTCCCGGATGTTTTACCTGAAAAAGCATTTGCATTTATGATGATTTGTTTATCTCCAACGGCTTGTCCCTTTAATCCAAGAAAAAAAGCATTTTTAAATACAGCTACGATATTCTTTCCAAAAGAAGAATTAGAAGATTTCCCGTTTGATTTTCTTGTTTTATCTTCACTTTATAGATTTTATTATGCTTTTTATTTAAGAGAAGGAGCTGTTTCTCAGTTATGGTCCCATCTTTATTCAAGAACGCTTAAAAAATTACCTTGGTCAGATGAATTAACAAATTTTAAAGAAGAACTAAAAGAACTAAGGCAGAAATATCTTGAAGCTTGCAGATTTACAAACATTGATGTTTTAAAACTCATAGAAGGTGAAGTAGAACTTGATACGGTAGAACCTATTGCCTTTCAAGATGCCAGCATAGAATTTAGATTTTCCAGCAGAACGTCTAAAAGAGAAACAGGAAAAGAATGGTATACCGTTTCTCTTAGCCTATTTGAGTGGTTTCAAGTTAACAATAGAAAGCTTTACGACCTTCTGATAGATGCTATTAAACTTTATAAAGTTAAATCGGCTAATCCAGATGATATTTTGAAGTTGAAAATTCCTACCAATGAAAAAGCAGTAGAAAAGTGGAAGTCCATTCTAAACGGCGAAAAACTAAAAGAGATGGAAAAGCGAAAAAAAGAAGCTTTAAACAGGCTTAATGAAATAGTTTACAAAGCTTTCAATCTATCAGACAAAGAAATAGAAATAATAGAAAATGATGACAAAAACAGCATTATGGCTTATTTAAAACCTCCAGAACCGTTTACGCAAAGAAATTTAAGAGGTTTATGGAAAGGACTAGACTCACCAGATAGGTATGTGTATTAAGTATATTTATATACCTTATACCGAAGATTCAGATACTCATCGTTGAAAACTCACTTAATAAGGAAAACGGGGCCGGTAAATTGCTATCAAATTATGTCTTGGCGTCCCTGCTATGTATTGTGCAAACGATTATAATCCTGTCTTTGTTTTTTGCTTATTTCTATATTTATCTCCCCTTACTATCATAACAAAGATAATCTTTGCCAACTGTCTTGCTAACGCCCAGATAGCTGTCATTTTTCGTTTTTTCTCATTTAACTTTCTTTCGTAGTATTTTTTACTAATTGGATGAGACTGAGAGAGTCTAAAAGCCAGCATTACAAAAATGTTCTGAAGTTCTCTATTGTATCGCTTCCGTTTCCTTGTATATACAGGCTGTGAACCTGTTTGTATCCGTAATGGGACCAACCCTGAATA
>CAZVDS010000073.1:0-4738 GCA_964626315.1 uncultured Desulfurellaceae bacterium | reverse complement strand
GTTAATATAACCAATTGACGGCAGTAGCAGGAACTTTTATAATTTAAAATTATGGAGTGGAAACCGTTGGGTTTTTCAGACTTAGAGGTAGGAGGTAGGGCAGTGTCTGTTAGAAGCCTGCGATTGGCAGATGAGATGGGCTACCTTCGCAGATATAGGGTTTCAACGGTGGAAGGGTTTTTCGGCGAAAAGTTTACTAAAATTCCTGCATGCGGAAGACTGGTCAAGGATAAAGATGGGAAGATTGGAGTCATAATAACAGGTGCACATTCAGGATTTTTAAAGATAGGACGATCTAAACAAGGACAACCTCATCTTCTCGTATCTTTTAACGCTTTGAGTAAAAAAGTAAAGAAAGCTTTACTCAGGCAGATTAACTATGAACTGTTTGAAGAAGGCAATGCAATCTTAGCGCGAGAGAAATAAGTATTGATTCGGATTATTAGTTTGGACATTACCTTTTGGGGCGGAAGCCTGCAAAATAAAAGCAGTCAAAATGATGTATATCTTTCTTGTGATTATCATGAAGGTAAGTTGTATCCACCGCATTTAGTTGTGGCTGAGCTTTCTAAAATGAAACCAAATTGCATTTCCTTAGATAAACCCACCAGAGATGCTGATGCTGTGAAAACCACCAGCGTATTAAAAAGTATTTTAGATGATAATATTCCTGCCATTCTATGTGTGGATGCACCGCTTGAGGGAAACAGGGGCAAAAGGCATAGAAAGCCTGTAAAAGGTAGTGTTTATTTGAGGCAATGTGAAAAAGATTTGATTTCTGATAGTGCAAAGAGTAAATTCAGACCTTTTCTTCAACCCGGAAATCCTCTTTTTCCCAGAATTACTGCCTTTGTAAGAAGAGTAAAAGATTTAGGTTTTGATTTTAAACCGTTAAATATTAAAAAAAATAAAAGATTGATGATTGAAGTGTTTCCTTCTGCATCTATATGGGTTTTAGGTAAAGCAGGATTTTACAGTTATTTAGGCGATGAAGTAACTGCAAACAAAGTTGTAAGAAGATATAAAAAGGATAAACATAAAGACAAACAGATGATTAAAGATACTTTGAGTGGTTTTATCCGATTTTTTGAAAAATTGAATGTAGATTTAAGACAGTGGCTTAATTGTTTTACAGATGATATTTATAAAAATAATATAAAGGGAAAAGTTTTTGATGATTCAATGGATGCGGCTATAGCCTGCCTGACAGGCATTTCTTTTTTATTAGGAAAATACAAGGTTTATGGAAAGCCAAAAAACAATAAGGGTTCAATAATTGTTCCTTGGATTTAAATAACATTGAGGAGAGCAAAATGTCTGGAAAAGATAACGAAGCCTGGAAAATTGCACAATGGATGAACAAAAATGACCAAATAGCGGTGAACTTAGGGATGAAAGTTGTAAAGGCAAAATTAGGGAAATGTGCAATAGAAATGAAGGTAGCAGATAATGGGGTGGAAATTAAACGAGAAGATGGTGTATTGGTTGGTTTATTTACAGGAACTGTGTTTAGAAGAGATGACCATATAGAGCAATGGATGAAAAGCTAACGGGTTGTCCATTTGACATCATTAAAATGGGAAAGTAGAATATTTTAAATAAAATGAGAATAAAAGTAGAACTTGCAGGAAAAGAAAAAATCAAATTACCTGTTGGTTTCAATGAGTATATACAAGCCTTAATTTATAATCATATTGATAAAGACAGCGCAGAATGGTTGCATAATAGAGGATTTTGTTTTGAAAAGAGAAGTTTTAAGCTATTTACCTTTTCTTGTATTCTTGAAAGGGCATTTTTTGATAAAAACACAAGGACATTTGGTTTTCCCGAAGAAATTAGTTTTTACATTTCATCCCCTGTGGATTGGATACTGGAACAAATTGCCACCAATCTCATAAAAAGTGAAATAATAAAGCTGGGGAAAAATGAGCTTCAAGTCTTATCTATTGCCGTTATAAAGCATGATAAAATAAAAGAAAATAGTGTAAAGATAAATGCAATCACGCCTATTGAGACTCACTCCACCTTTGCAAAACCTAATGGAAAGAAAATTACGCATTATTACACACCCTTTGAGAAGGAGTTCAGCGAACTGATAGATAAAAATCTGAAGAAAAAGTGGACTGCATTTTATAAAAAAGAATGTCCGCATAACATTACAATAAAACCACTTTTTAAAGGTAACAGAAATGAAAAAATCGTCTATTTTGGAGCAGGAGAAAAGAAAACTCTTATCAAGGGCTGGAAGGGGCATTTTAGGCTTGAAGGAGAGATGGAGTTTTTACAATTTGCATTGAATGTGGGCTTAGGCAGTAGAAATTCGCAGGGTTTTGGTATGATAGAGATACTCTAAAATTTTTTTCAATGAGAAATTTTATGATAGAGTATAATATTCCCTTTATCCAATCGTTTTAATCCCGCATCAAGAGCTGATTCTATAGCTTCTATGTATTCTTTTTGAGTAATACCTCTATTTATAAAATCATCTCTATCTGCCAATCCACAAGGTCTATATTGAGCCATAACATTTACATAAGTGTTTGGAGAAATTTCCTCAGCGATAAATTTTGCAATTTCCTTTGTTCCTGCTATCTTTCCGGGAAGAACAAGATGACGGATAAGGAGTCCTTCTTCAGCTATACCTTCTTCATTGATTTTTAGTTCACCTACCTGACGGTGCATCTCTTTTATTGCCTTTTTTGCTACATCAGGGTAATCGTAGGCGTTGGAATATCTCTTTGCCATCTCGGGACTCCAGTATTTAAAATCTGGCATATAGATATCAACAATTCCGTCCAGGAGTTTCAATGTTTCTAACTTTTCATAACCACCAGTGTTGTAAACCAGTGGAATATACAGTCCTTTTTCTATAGCAAATTTTAAAGCCTTTAACAGCTGAGGAACAATATGGGTGGGAGTAACAATGTTTATATTATAACAATTTTGTTTTTGCAAAGAAATCATCATATCTGCAAATTTTTCAATGGAAGTTATTTCTCCCTGCCCTAAATGACTAATTTCATAATTTTGACAATACATACAGAGCAAACTGCAATAAGAGATGAATATTGTTCCTGAACCATACTTTCCTACCAGCGGCGTTTCTTCACCAAAGTGGGGAAAGTAATCAGAAATAATAGGCAAATCGGCAGTATTGCATATACCTTTTTTACCCTTTAATCTGTTGACCTTACAGTTTCTTGGACAGAGGGTGCATTTTTCTAAAATAGCATAGGCTCTTTTGATTCTTTCTTCCAAAAGCCCCTTTTTATAAGTTTTAATATATTTAGGCACATACATCCTGTTTTTGAATTTATAATAAATAAAAGAAAAAACAAGGGTTTTTATTGACAAATTTGACAAGCATACGAAGTTATAATACAAAATATGAATAAAAGTAAATGTCGGACAGAAATAAAAGTGTAATTTTTCTCTTGATTTTATTACACTATGATGCTAAATTTACCTTGAATTTACTGCATAAGGGGAAAATATTGGTTAAAAGATTACTATTTAATGAAATAAAAGATTGGCTCAAAGAAGACAAAATCATTATTATTAAGGGTGCAAGGCGAACAGGTAAGACAACCCTGCTTGGACAGATTAAAGATTATCTGCGCTCTACTGGGTGGGATGTAATTTACTTTTCTGTTGACCAGGAACTGGACAATCCAATTTTTTCTCACCCTAAGTATCTATTGCGGTTTTTAAAGGATCAATATGGTGTGAGTGAGAAAAAAAGAACTTATGTTTTGTTAGATGAATGTCAATATCTTAAAAGTGTAGGACTGTTTTTGAAAGTCCTTTATGATATGGCTCATCACTATCTAACGCTCATTGTAACAGGGTCATCAAGCCTTGAATTGTCTCAAAACAGAGAGTTTCTCACCGGTAGAAAGATAGAGTTTGTGCTAAATAGATTTTCTTTCATTGAATACTTGTGGGGTGTTTCAGATTATAAATATAACGAATTTTTTGAGCTATCTCTGAAATTTAATAATTTAAAAGAATTCTACGAAGTATATAAAAATGATCTGGAATTTCACTTTATTAACTATAGCAATTGGGGTGGTTATCCAGAAGTGTGCTTACAAAAGGAGGAAAAGAAGAAAACTATACTTTTAAGGGAAATTGTAAGAACATATATTCAAAAGGATGTGGCAAATTTCTTTAAAATAGGTAATATTTCTGCCTTCAATCACCTCATAATCATTCTTTCTCATCAGATAGGCAATCTTTTGAACAAAACAGAGGTTTGCGACACGCTAAACTTACACTTCAAAACCCTGGAAAGTTATCTGGACATACTTCAGGGAACCTTTATTTTCGCCTTTGTAAGACCTTTTTATACCAATATCAGGAAGGAATTGTCTAAAATGCCCAAGGTATATGTGGAAGATTTGGGTATTGTCAGATATGCTATGGGTAGAAACTTTACGAATTATCATATGATCGATGGTAATATAGTAGAGAATTTTGTTTATAACCACCTTGCCTTATCTTTTCCTTCAGAAGACATACATTTTTATAGAACCATCTCCAAATCAGAGGTAGATTTTATAATCAAAAATGGCAATAGATTGATACCAATAGAGGTAAAATTTAGAAAAATGGTCAGCATTCCTGTTTCCATGCGTAATTTCGGAAAAAAATATGCGCAAAAACTGGATTTTAATGTCATCATTACACAAACAAAACTTGACTTTTACAACAATACCTACTTTATCCCGGCGGTTTT
>CAZVDS010000072.1:0-4948 GCA_964626315.1 uncultured Desulfurellaceae bacterium | reverse complement strand
GGTGAGCAGTTTAGAGATTTTATCTATGTTTTTGATGTGGTAGAGGCGAATATTGTGGCCATGAAATCAAATGCAAGGGGGATATTCAATGTAGGCACGGGTGAAAAAACTACATTTAATGAAGTTGTAGAGATTCTCAATAAACTTTTGCAGGCAAATAAGGAAACAACATATATTGACAATCCCTATGAAAGATTTTATCAGTGCGAAACATTGGCAGACATGAGAAAAACAAAACAGAAATTAAATTTCTCCACTTTTTACAATATAAGAGAAGGAATAAGAGATTATTTAGGGAAAATAGGTTTCATTGATGAGAGAAAGAGTTGAGAAACTGAAGAATATGGCAAAGACATGTATCCTTTGCCCCAGAGAATGTAAAACAGACAGAGAAAATGAAAAAAAAGGTTTTTGCGGCATAGGATGGAGTCCTGTGGTAGCCAGTGCAACCTTGCATTTGGGGGAAGAGCCGCCCATCTCTGGAGTAAATGGTTCTGGCACTATATTCTTTGTAGGCTGCAATATGGCTTGTGTTTATTGCCAGAATTATCCCATTTCTCAGTTGCGAAATACAGGAAGGGAAATTACAGTAGATGAATTGGTGGATACAATACTTCACCTTCAAAGAAGTGGTGCGCACAATATAAATTTTGTTACCCCTTCCCATGTTGTTCACAATGTAGCAGAGGCTATATTTTTCTCTCGTAAAAGAGGACTGCATATTCCTATTGTTTACAATACCTCTTCTTATGATAAAGAAACAGTCATTGACCTTTTGCGGGGTTTTGTGGATATTTATTTGGCGGATTTTAGATATTTTGACAACAATGTGGCAAAAAAATATTCCAATGCTTTTGATTATCCAGATGTGGCAAAAAAGGCATTAAAAAAGATGTATGAGCAGGTTGGAGATTTAAAGACAAAGGATAATATTGCATATAAAGGGCTTTTAATAAGGATATTGGTTTTGCCTTCCCTTGCCAGTCAGGTTAAAAAGATACTTGATTGGATAAGAGAAAATCTGTCAAAAAGCAGCTACATTTCTTTAATGAGTCAGTATTTTCCTGCTTACGGGGCAGCTGAATTTCCTGAGATAAACAGAAAAATTACAGAAGAAGAATGGGAAGAAGTGAAAGAGACATTTTTTAATTTGGGGTTTGAAAATGGATACATTCAAGAAAGATAGAATAGCAAAGGCATTTGTAGAATTTGTAGAAATAGTAGAAAGATTGAGAGGAGAAAATGGTTGTCCCTGGGATAAAGTACAAACACACAAATCTGTGGAGAAAAACTTTATTGAAGAGGTATATGAGGTAATAGATGCCATTGAATGTGAAGAATTTTCGAAATTGAAGGAAGAATTGGGTGATGTTTTACTACAGGTTGTTTTTCATGCGCAGATGGCAAAGGAAAAAAATAAATTTGACATAGAAGATGTGATAGATGCCATTTCTCAAAAGATTGTCTACAGGCATCCTCATGTATTTGGTAATGTAAAAGTAACAGGAGTAGAGGATGTTTTGAAAAACTGGGAAGCATTGAAGAAAAAAGGAAGGGAAACGAAATCCGTGCTTGAAGGTGTGCCCAAGCATCTCCCTGCTTTGATTAAAGCTTATCGTGTAGGTGAGAAGGTTGCGCAGGAAAAATTGGATTGGGATACCTCAGAAGATGTTTTTTCTAAATTGGACGAGGAAATAAAAGAGCTAAAGTGTGCAGAGGGTAAAGATAAAGAAGAAGAATTAGGAGATGTCTTATTTACATTAGTAAATTTTGCTCGTAAAGAAAATATAGACCCACATCGGGCATTAAACAAAACAATAAAAAAGTTCATCCAGCGGGTTAAAAGGGCGGAAGAGCTAGCGCGTAAACTATATGGAAAAGAATTAGAAAAACTAGACCGCCAGATAGTAGAAAAACTCTATAAAAAAGCAAAAATTATTTAAGGATTTATTTTTTATCTACGATAAGGTCTTGGTTGGCGGGGTCTTGCCTCATCTACCCTAATGTTTCTTCCTTCCAATTCTGTTTCGTTTAGGGCATCTTTTGCCGCTTCAGCTTCTTCTACGGTGCCCATTTCTACAAATGCAAATCCTTTACCTTCAAATACTCTTACTGACATTACATTCCCATACTGAGCAAAAGTATTCTTTACTGTGTCTTCTGTCGTTTGGTAACTAAGATTACCGACATACAACTTATTGGTTCTCATCTTTCCTCCCAAAAACTTTCTATCGCTAAGATAATATTCGCTTTTTAAAAGAAAAGCAAGAAAAATCTATCTATGATTAATGAGCTTTTCTAACTCTGATAATATTCGGTATGTGCTTTTTTTATCCTTAGCATTACAAGCCATAATAGGCAAATTGTAGCGAAGAAAATGCTCATTTAGCTGAGACAATGATTGGGCTTGTGGTAAATCTTGTTTAGTAGCAATGATAAGTTTTAATATACTGTTGTGTCGTTTACTGAAATAAGAAATAATATCTTTCGCCTCATTAAAATTTTTAGATGTTGAATCTACAAGAATGAGACAAGCATTCATATTTAGTGATAAAATGTTCCACATAAAATCAAATCTCTCCTGTCCTGGTGTGCCAAATAAATGAAAATAGATATTGTTTAGTTTTACCCTTCCGTAATCCAGTGCCACAGTGGTAGTTTCTTTCATCTTTCTACTTTCATCCGAGACGATTTGGTCTGTTGTTATCGGTTTAATTTCACTAACTGTTCTAACGAATTGTGTTTTGCCAGAATTAAACGGTCCCGCAATTAAAACCTTACATTGTTTCATTTAACCCTCTCTCTTTATATATTTTTCTTGCTTTTTCCATATTTTCTTTAGATTTTTTCTCTTTTCCCATATCTTTATATAAAAGCCCTAAATACTGGTATCCACGAGCTTCCCACTTTTTTTCGCCCACTATTTTTACTCTTCGCAATCCTTCATTTATGTATTTAAGAGCGCTATTGTAATCCTTTAGTTTACGATAGACATTACCCATGTTAATCATAGTATGTCTTATTCCTGGCCAGTCCCCTATTTTCTTTCTCAAATTTAAAGTTGTAGAGAGATAATTCAGAGAAGATTTGTAGTCTCTTTTATTAAAGTAAACTACACCAATACTGCTGGTAATGCTGGCTTTTTTATTATTATCATTTGTCAAAATTAAACTTTGCTTATAGAGTTTAAGAGCATTATCCAAATCGCCCTTACTTTGATAAACAAAAGCTATGTTGTTGAGTGCCTCTGCTTCACCTTCTTTGCATATCTGGAGTTGTTTATTATAGTAATGCAGAGCTTTGTCATAATTCTCCAAGTTTAAATATGTCGTGCCCAATTGGTTGGAAATTAGATTTTGAAGGACTACATTTTTAGCTAACTTTTCCGCCTTTTTTAGGTAAAAGATAGCTTTTTTAAATGACCCGGACATCCGATAAGATGCACCCAAACATGCATAATTATCAGGGTTGTTGGGATTTTCTTGTATGCTTTTTTTCCCTTGAGCAATAGCTTTTTGGTATTTTCCATTATCAAAATAATACCAGCAGTTCTTTTCCTTACTTTGTGCAACACATAATATAGAAAAAAAACTAAAAAAAATAATTATGGAGAAAATATGTAATATTTTACTCACATTTATAGATTATTTATAAAGCTTACAAAAATCAAATAAAATAACATAATGGGAGAATTAATCTGTTGTGATTTTACATTTTTTTCATAACAATATAATAACAGCTATTTTGCATTATTTTCATGAATAAATTTGTTGAATTATTATTCACTTTATGTATATTTGTGCATGTTTGATAACATAAAGTGGAGGTTTTGAATGAGAATAGTAGTATTTACCGGTCCTGGGTGTACATGGTGTGATAAAGTGAAAAGTTATCTAAAGAGAAATCATGTTTCTTTTAAAGAAGTAGATGTGTCAAGAAGCTCAAGTGCACAGAGAGATATAATAAGAATGACAGGGCAAATGGGTGTCCCCGTTGTTTTAATCGGCTCAAAAACTGTGGTAGGTTTTAACAAAAGTAAAATTGATAAATTATTAGGGTTAAGAAAACAGGCATGATTTACGACGATGAGATGGAAACATTACCCCAAGAAGCATTAGAAGCATTGCAGTTGAAAAGATTAAAAATACTTTTGGAAAGGGTTTATGTAACAGTGCCTTTTTACAAAAAGAAATATGTGATGGCTTAAAAACCAGCAACAATCTCAGAAGAAGAAGTAAAAAAGATATAATTTTAAAATAAATGTAAGGGCATAGTTAGAGTTCTCTTTATTATATTTAGCATACCCTTACTTAAAGATGTAAGAGGAACGGGATAAGCTGTCATGCTGTCATCGATTTTGCCTTTCACACGAAATGATAAACCGGTGAAACTCTTCTCTTTTCCGCCTACAATTTGTCCTAAAACAGGAATAGAAGAAATGATTCTATTTATAGTGCGGAATGTAGTAAAAGTAACAATACCATTTATATACTTATCAGAAAATTGATAATCCCCTACGAAAAACATATTCAATTCTTCCCCTCTTATTATCAATGGATTCTCATCTTTTATACTGAGTAAACCACCTTTAAGCTTTATATTGGCAACAATCTCCTTATAAACCAGTCCTTTTTTTATCTGTGGGAAATTTAGAGTAAGAAACTCGGCAATATTTGTTATACCGAATATTTTGTACAATGCAGGAAAACGCTTTATCTCTCCTCTTTTTGCCTCAATATTTATCTCTCCTTCTACATTGTTTAAACTAATTTCTCTATCTGTCTTTATATACCCCCTTCCCTGAACATATTCTGTTTCCACAGAAGAGGCAAAGAGTTGCCTGAACAAAGTATTGTCTCTAAAAGCAAAGCGAATAATGGATTGTTTTTCAAAATTTACAGTGCAAACAAAGAGAAAATAGGGAGCAAAAGAACGAATATAGAGTGTA
>CAZVDS010000071.1:0-5090 GCA_964626315.1 uncultured Desulfurellaceae bacterium | reverse complement strand
GTTTTAATATCTTTTGTTTTTATTTCATTAATTTTTTTTAATGTATTTTTGACATCATTTGTTTTAATTAAAACCTGGTAGCGAAATTTATTCTTTATCATACCTATAGGCGCTTTTATTGGACCATAAACTAAATTTTCTTTTGTTCTCAACAAAGAAGTGAATTTCTGGGCTTGTTGTTTTACCTTTTTTTCTCCTCTTCCTTGAAATATAAATTTAATAAGATGAACAAAGGGAGGATATAGAAGAGTTTGTCTATCTTTTAATTCTTTCTCAGCAAATGATTTCCAATCATTTTTTTTCATATACTCAAATAATGGATTATCAGGATTTAAAGATTGAATAACAACTTTTCCCGGTGTTTTTCTGCTTATTATTCCTGAGGTTTGAATAACCAAAGAGACTGCTTTTTCCATAGCTCTTATATCAGGCGAAGAAATCAACGCTTCAAAAGACGCAACTACTACTAATTCAATATGCGGCCAATTGTGTCCTTTTGATAACATCTGCGTGCCCACTATTATATCTGCTTTTTCCTCCTCCATTTCTCTTAAAATCTTTTGGAAATCCTTCTTTTTACTCATTGTATTTTTATCTACCCGTATAATATATGATTGAGGAAATATAGCCTTTATACTTTTCTCCATTTTTTCTGTTCCTGTTCCCCAGGGAATAAGCTGGAAACCACCACAACGAGGACATATATTAGGCAAAGGATAAGTTGCACCACAAAAATGACACTTAAGAAGATGTTCATCCTTATAGTAGGTTAAAGAAACACTGCATTTGGAACATTTAAATATATATCCACATTCTCTACAGATGATAAATGATGAGAAACCTCTTCTATTTATAAGCACGACAGTGCTCTTTTGATTGCGCAGTGTATTTCTCATCTCTCTTTTGGCAATAGGAGTAATCAGGTTTTTTCCTAAAGAGACAACTTTTATCTGTGGTAAGAGCACATTTTGACAAATGCCTTTGGCATTTGCTTGAATACGCTTTTTTATTTCTATTAGTTTATATTCACCAGTTTTTGCCTTCCATAAAGACTCCAAACAAGGTGTAGCAGAAACAAGCACTATAGAGGTGTAACTGTATTTTGCACGCATAATTGCTACATCTTTGGCATTATATAATGGGGTGTTTTCTTGTTTATATGATTCATCTTGTTCGTTATCTACGATAATAAGTTTTATATTTTTTAAGGGCACAAATATACTGGAGCGAGTGCCTATAAGAACTTTTATTGTCCCTATTTTTGCTTTACACCATACATTGAATCGTTGTTTTGGTGTGAGTCGAGAATGATTTACATCTACTACTTTTTCCCCAAATCTCTCAGAGAATATCTTGATAAGTTGAGAGGTAATCAGTATTTCTGGAACAAGAACTAAAACTGACCCTTTATTTTTCAATACATATTCAATAAGTCCCAAGCAAAGTTCCGTTTTTCCGCTACCTGGTGCGCCAAAAAGTAGAAATGTTTGAAATGTATTATCTTCAATATGGGGAACAATTTCATGATATGCTTTTTCTTGTTCCTCTGAAAATGCAGGTTTTTCTCCCCAACTTATCTCTGTATCTGATTGTATATTTAAATTTTGTTGCTGGAATAGCTTTTTAGGAAAAGCAGATTTAACCACCATACCTAAGGGAGCATTATAGTATATGGATGTAAATTGTATAGTTTTTATAAGACTTTCATCTATTAGTGGTTTTTCATCTATTATTTTTTCTATTTTTTTTGTTTTAAAAAATGGTTTTTCTGTTTTTTTCCACACAATACCTATCTTTTTTTCTCCACGAAGATCCACTTCTACTCTAACACCTTTTTTTATTTCACTATCATGCTCATATACAAAACCATCTTCTATATTAAGGGGAAAGATTACTTTAAAATAACAAGTCACTTTTAAAACCTCCTATTTTGTGTATTATATCCTAAAAACTGGGAAGAGAAAAATGCTTACAAAATTAAAAGAATCTATAAGCTATATAAGAGAAAAAACAGATGGGTTCAGTCCAACAGTAGGCATTGTTTTAGGAACAGGGTTGAGTGAAAGCTTAAACATAGATGCAAAGTTCTCTATTCCTTATGCTGATATTCCATATATGGTTTCTCCTACCACCACAGGACACAAAGGTTCTTTTCTGTTTGGGAAAATAGAAAATACAGATGTTGTTTGCATGCAGGGAAGATTGCATTTTTATGAAGGATACAGTTTACAGGAAGTCACTTATCCTATAAGAATCATGGGTCTTTTGGGTATTAAAATTCTCATCATAACAAATGCTAGTGGAGGCTTAAATCCCTCTTTTTTTACTCGGGACATAATGGTTATCACCGATCATATAAACTTCTGTGGAGAAAATCCATTGAGAGGAGAGAACATAGAAGAGTTAGGAGAGCGTTTTCCAGATATGTGTGAGCCTTATGACAAAAAGTTATATCTGAAGGCATTAGAAATAGGAGCAAAACAAGGAATAATATTAAGACAAGGAATCTATGTTTGGGTATGTGGTCCATCAATGGAAACACCAGCTGAGATAAGAATGTTAAGGCAGATAGGAGCAGATGCGGTAGGTATGTCTACTGTGCCAGAGGTTATTGTTGCCCAACATATGAATATTAAAGTTTTAGGTTTTTCTATCATTTCAAATGTTAATAAACCGGATTGTATGCAACCTACTCCCATTGAAATGGTGATAAAAAATGCTCGTTTGGCATCAAAAAAATTGGCTTTAATTATAAGAGGTATTTTGAAGGAGAAAGAGTGAGGAAGATAGGTGTTTTAACCAGCGGGGGGGATTGTTCAGGAATGAATGCGGCGATAAAAGGTGTGGTAGAAGAGGCATCTGTAAATAATGTGGAAGTGATAGCTTTTTTTGAGGGATATAGAGGTTTAGTAGAGAACAATTGCAAAAAGATAGATCTTAAGGTTATTGAGGATGCAGTTCAAAAAGGAGGGACATTTTTGATGACATCTCGTTATCCTCAATTTAAGGAGGAAGCTGTTTTTAAAAAGGCATTAGATGTTATAGATAAAGATGGCATAGAAGGCTTGATTGTAATTGGTGGTAATGGTTCTATGAGGGGAGCAAAAGACTTGTATAAAGCAGGTGTTCCTGTGGTGGGTATACCAGCTTCTATTGATAACGATATATATGGAACAGATATAGCGTTGGGTGTAGATACAGCATTGAATGTAATCATCCAGGCTTTGGATATTATACGATATACTGCTTCTTCTCATGGTAGAGTGTTTGTAGTGGAGACAATGGGTAGAAAATGTGGCTATTTGGCGGCAACAAGTGCCCTTGCCTCAGGAGCAGATGCAGTGCTTATTCCTGAGGTAAAATTTGATGTAGATTCTATTGTAAAGCGATTAGAAAAAGAGCATAAAGGAGGAAGAACCTATAGTATAGTAGTGGTATCGGAAGGAACAAGAGCTACAGAAGAAGTGGTGCGTAAGTTGAAAGATGCAGAATTTGATACGAGGGTGACAGTGTTGGGACATGTACAGCGCGGTGGTTCTCCCACTGTTTTTGATAGAACATTGGCTTTTCGTTTTGCTATGAGGGCAACAGAGAATCTTTTGAAAGGAAAGTATGGGTGCATGGTGGGCTTAATTAGATCTAAGGTGGCATGTACTTCATTGGAAGATGTAATTATTCATAAAAAAAGTATAAAGGATAAAAAACTGTTTCAATTTGTAAAAAAGAAGTCTCATTGATGGCGGGGCCGACGGGACTTGAACCCGCGATCTCCGGCGTGACAGGCCGGCATTCTAACCAGCTGAACTACGGCCCCCTATAATGGGCGAGACAGGATTTGAACCTACGACCTCCTGCTTGTAAGGCAGGCGCTCTTCCCCTGAGCTACTCGCCCTTTTGAAATTACTTGTTGACTTTCTCTTTAAAAATCCTACCACATTTGAATTTTGGTAACTTAGAGGCTTCAATCGTTATTTTCTCTCCAGTGCGAGGATTTCTGCCTGTTCTTTTTGCTCTGTTACTAACATCAAAGGAACCAAAACCCACAAAACCAACTTTCTCACCTTTGCTCACTGCATCCATGATTTCCTCGACAGTGGTATCAATCACCTTTTTCACATTAACCTTACTCAAGCCTGTGGATCCTGCAACTTTGTCTATCAAATCTGCTTTTTTCATAAAAACCTCCAATTTTTTAAGGTTTTTACGGCAATCCTCCGGATTGTCATAACAACCTTCTTTTATTTTGGCGTCCCCAGCGGGATTTGAACCCACGTTTTCGCCGTGAAAGGGCGATGTCCTTGGCCAACTAGACGATGGGGACAACCTTATAATAAAGAACATGGTGAGCCGTGCAGGATTCGAACCTGCGACCAATAGCTTAAAAGGCTACTGCTCTACCCCTGAGCTAACGGCCCTAGGGCATAACCATAATATATACCTCTTTTTTGGTTGTCAATACTATCATTCGCGTAACTATTTAAAACACTGCAAATTTGATCCAGATAATTTTGTTAGGAGGGGATGACCCCTCCTAAGTTATTATTTATTTTTGTTTAGAACACCATCTTCTGCTGCCCACATTACATGGGTTACAAGTGGAGAACCGGTGAGGAGAGGATGTGTGGCAATCTGTCTTACCGCCAGTTCATCAGAGGTTAGACCACTCTGAATAGCTACAGAAATGATATTTGCCATATCTGCTGCTCCCATGCCGCCTGCTACATGTCCACCGATGATCTTATTATCGCTCTTTCTGAATATGAGTTTTACTTTCATGTTCATTGTGCAGCCGGGCAATCCCGCTGGATGTCTGTCTGGAGCTTGAATCTCTCCTGTGTAGTAATCTATTCCGTTATCCTTGCACATCTTTGTGGAAAGACCTGCTGCCCCGATGCAGAGATTACCTATCTTGGTGGCGAATGCACCTACAGCACCTATTGTTTGTCTATTCAATTTATACAGATTACTACCAGCAATTATTCCTTCGGAGCAGGCAAGGGAGGCGAGTCTGATGGGCACCAGGTCCCCTGTGATGAATGAGAACTTTGTTGCACAATCACCGCAGGCGAAAACATCTTTATCAGAAGTTC
>CAZVDS010000070.1:0-5175 GCA_964626315.1 uncultured Desulfurellaceae bacterium | reverse complement strand
AGATGGAGTTACAGGATTCATAGTAGAAAATATAGAAGATGCAGTGAAAGCAGTGGAAAAAACATCAGGTTTGAATCGCGAAGACTGCAGAAAGGCATTTGAAGAAAGATTCACAACTTCCCGCATGGCAAGAGACTATCTTAAAATTTACAGAAAAATAGTTGTGAGAAAGCCCGTTTTGAAAGCAGTGTAAGCAGAAAGAATTGCGGATTCTATAAGTTAACTTCCTTACACCTTCCATTACCCGTTATTTCTATGTATTTGACAATGTTATTATTTAATATAACATAGTTTTATTATGAAGTTAGGATTATTGGGACTTCCCGAGATGGGAAAAAGAACCTTATTTGAACTTTTAACAGGCAAGGAAACGGGTTCTGTGAAAGGCATAGGTATAGCCTATGTCAGAGATGAGCGTTTCAATCAATTAGTAAAAATGTATAAACCCAAAAAGGCCACTCCTGCTACCTTGGAATTTTTGATTATTCCGGACATAGGGGAACAAAATAACACCAAAATCTTTCAGGATTTACAAAGTGTGGATGTTTTGTGCCATGTCGTAAGAGCCTTCAAAGACGATGCAGTATTTCACATAAAAGGTAGCGTAGATCCTGCAAGGGACATAAAAATGGTAAACGATGAGCTGATTTTAAACGATCTATTATTTATAGAAAAACGCATTGATAGATTAAAGAAAGAATTTACAAAAAAATCTGCGCAGTCTATAGCAAATGAAGAAAAATTGCTTTTGCGTTTTAAACAACATCTGGAGGCAGGAAAACCCCTACGCAATTTATCACTCTCTGATGAAGAGAAAAAGCTTATAAAAAGTTACCCGTTTTCAAGCATTAAAAATATGATTGTGGTATTGAATGTGGGAGAAGATGATATTGCTAATGATAGATTATTAGAAACATTAAAAAAACAATTTGCCGATCAAAATATGGAATGGACTCAAATATCAGCAAAGATTGAAAGAGAAATTTCTACAATAGAATCAGAACAAGAAAGGAAAGAGTTTTTTAAAGAAATGGGTATAGATGTTTCTGCTTTAGAAAAACTTACCATATTGTCTTATAAAACACTGGATTTAATTACATTTTTCACCGTAAGAAAAAACGAGGTCAGAGCCTGGATGATTCCTCAAGGCTCCACAGCACCGGAGGCAGCTCGAGCTGTTCATACAGACATGGAAAGAGGTTTCATTCGAGCAGAAGTTATAAAATATGATAACCTTGTAGAATTGGGAGATGAAAAAAAGGTTAAGGAATCTGGTAAATATATGCTTAAAGGTAAAGATTATATCGTTGAGGATGGCGATATCTTGAATTTTCTTTTCAATGTGTAAATATCACATTGACTTTTATCTGCCCTTCCAATAACATTTGCCAATGATAAGAGGGAGATATGTTTCCATCTATAGGACCAACTGAGCTTTTGGTAATTATACTCATTGCTATCGTTGTTGTAGGTCCACGAAGAGTTCCTGAAATTATGAGAGGGGTAGCAAAGTTTTATCAGTCATTAAAAAGCAGTGTGGATAATTTAAAGAACAATGTAAAAAGTTCTATAAACATAGATGATGAAGATGAAATGTTTTACAAAAGACCAATAGATAAAATAATCAATACAGACAATAAAAAGAAAGATGGTAAAGAAAAAAAATCAGCAAAAAGAAGCAACGGTTCTTGAACACTTAGAGGAACTGCGTCGCAGGTTAATCTTCATTCTCATCGGTATAATCGTAGCCTTATGTATAACCTATCCCTTTTCTAAGAATCTTTTACATATTATTATTTCTCCTCTTCTTTCCACCTTACCACAAGGAAGCCAAATTATATTCACTGGTTTAACAGAGGCATTCTGGATGAGAATACAGATCGCATTAGTAGCAGCCATATTCTTGAGTTCTCCTTGGTTATTCTTTCAAATCTGGCTGTTTGTAAAGCCAGGTTTAAAGGTAGAAGAAAGACAAATTGCCATTCCTCTGATTATCTCATTAACTATATTTTTTATAGGCGGTGCTATATTCGCCTATGAGTTGGTTTTTCCATACGGGTTTAAGTTTCTTTTAAGCTACGGTGAAGGAGAACTTACACCTTTGCCCAGTATAAAACAATATGTTGCTTTTGCTCTAAAGCTTCTCTTTGCCTTCGGGGTTGTGTTTGAAATGCCAATTATTAGTTTTTTCCTCTCTCGATTGGGGATAATTGATGCAAAAATACTTATTAAAAAAGCAGACTATGCAATTCTCAGTATGTTTATTGTGGCTGCTATATTCACCCCTCCCGATATATTTACTCAACTTTTGATGGTTGCTCCCTTGATATTTTTATACGGATTAAGCATTATTGTGGCTGCCATATTTTCTACCAGAAAAAAGAAAGAACTTTATGAATGAAGTTTTTTTGTTTATTTTTGGTCTTATTTTGGGCAGTTTCTTAAATGTATGTATATACAGAATACCACATAACGAATCTATATTGTTTCCACCTTCCCATTGTCCATTCTGTGGTACGCATATCAAATGGTTTGATAACATCCCGCTCTTAAGCTATATCATTTTAAAAGGTAAGTGTCGAAACTGCAACATTCATATACCTATACGCTACCCGGTTGTGGAATTTCTATCCGCTATAGTTCTCATTCTTTTGTATGAAAAGTTTTCATTTTCTTTTCTTCTCTTAAAATACACAATATTTAGCTATGCATTATTTGTTATCTCGTTTATTGATGTTGAATACTTAATCGTTCCAGATAAAATTGTTCTCCCTTTAATCGTTTTAGGCATACTATTTTCGTTGCCACATCACATTTTAGAAGCGGTCATAGGAGCAACGGGTGGTTTTATTTTGTTTGTCTTTATTGCCTTCATCGGTAGAATTTCGTTTAAGAAAGAAGCATTAGGAGGAGGAGATATAAAATTGATTACTGCTTGTGGTGCATTTTTAGGTATACAGGGAGTTATACTTACAACTTTCTTAAGTGCGCTCATCGGAAGCGTCTACGGTATGTATTTTATTATATCCAAAAAGGGTAAAGCCTCATCACAAATTCCTTATGCTCCTTTTATCTCTATCGCTGCTTTCTTCTGCATCTTCTATGGAAGGACAATTATAAGATGGTATTTAAATGTTTAAAATTGTAGATAAATATATATTAAAACAACTTATAAAGACATTTCTCTCTTCATTTATCATATTAACGGCGTTGATGTTATTGGTGAATATTATTCAAATGTCTCATGTTATCTTTGCTCAGGGTGTCACACTTTATATAATTTTTAAAATCCTTTATCAACAAACAACATTTGTTTCTATATTTACCATTCCTATGGCACTTACAGTGGCAGTCAACTTCGTATATACTGATTTTGCCAAAAACAATGAGATCGTTGCTTTCCAAACCAGTGGTATAAGTAAAAGTATTCTATACAAACCCGCTCTTGTTTTTACCATATTTATATTTCTCATAGCCTTCCTAAACACCTCATCCATAGCTTATAAACAGAGAGGAGAATTTCACCTTACACTACTTCAGTTAGCCAAACATAAAATATATTCAAAAATCTCAGAAAAATCATTTTTTCATTTTTCTAAGAACTCTGTTATCTATGCAGAAACAATCTCTCCTGATACTTTAAAACTCAAATCCATATTTTTACAAACACCACAAGAAACAATCACAGCTCAAGAGGGATATTTTGGAGACTCACTTCAAGGAACAACATTTTCAATGAAAAATGGAAATATGTATAAAGAAACAAACACAGGAATAGAAACCGCTACTTTTAAAAAATTCAACACCCTCATCTCTACTCAAAGGATTGTTCAAAAAGAAGAAGAGATAAGAAAAAATCCTAAATATATGAGTATGTGGCAACTAATGCGTATAAAAGATGATTTTGCAAAGATGCAAATTAACAAGATGTTTGTGCTGGCATTTTCTGTATTTGTCCTTTCTCTCATTGCCTTTGGTTTGGGGGTGACTTCAAAAAAGGCAGGCAAGTCTTTTGGGTTCGCTCTATGTTTGCTAATTTTTGTTTTATTCTATATTTTTCAGGTATTTGGTGAAAGTATTGCTAAATCTATGCATGTCCCATTTTACATGTGGTTACCGAATATAGTGTTGGGTATTTTTGGTACAGTTTTATCCCTATCTGTGGCTCGAAGGTAATGCGTATTATAAATCTTATGAAAAGCAAAAAACCATTTGTCTCTCTTGAATTTTTCCCACCTAAAGAGCAAACTTTATGGCCAAAATTTTTCCAAACAGTAGAGAAGTTGAAAATTGTCAACCCTCTATTTGTCTCCGTTACCTGCGGAGCTTTAGGCAGCAGTCAAGAATACACTAAGGAAATTACCATTCGTTTAAAACAAGAGTTTAAATTAGAACCTATGGCACATTTAACCTGCATAGGCGCTTCTGCAGACAAGCTCCATTTTTTGTTAAAAACATTATTAAAAGCAGGAGTAGACAATGTGTTGGCACTTAGAGGTGATTTTCCTCAAGATGAAGTATTTAATTATGAAAAAAGTGAATTTAAACATGCCTCAGATCTGGTAACTTTCCTTCATAAACACTATCCACAACTTGGTATTGCTGTAGCTGGCTATCCTGAGAGTCATCCTGAATCACCCAGCCTGAAACAAGATTTAAAATTCCTTAAATTCAAATTGGATAAAGGCGCAGATTTTGTTATAACTCAGCTCTTTTTTGATAATAGTATCTATTGGAATTTTATAAAAAGAGCAAAAGCTTTGGGCATAGATAAACCTATTATTCCTGGAATCTTGCCCGTGACAAGCTTAACAGGTCTTAAACGTATTCTCTCTCAATGTGGAGCGAGTATACCTGAGGAGTTTTTAAAAGACCTATATACTGCTAACAAAAAAGGCACAGAGGCGGTGCAAGCTCTGGGCACAGAATATGCAATAATGCAGATAAAAGAGCTTCTTAATAGAGCTGTGCCGGGTATACATATTTACACCTTGAACAGAACAAAGGTATGTTTAAACATCTTTAAGGCAATCGGGCTGATATAGTGAAGCAAATAACTTCATAATAATTTCTCATTTTTCTTTATAATTATTCATAGAAACCTGTCGGTTCTATAGAAAGAATTTATATTGTTAATTAATTGCCTATTTGGTACACATTAATGAAATCTTATCT
>CAZVDS010000069.1:0-5631 GCA_964626315.1 uncultured Desulfurellaceae bacterium | reverse complement strand
TTTCGAACTCTTACATTGAGTAATTGCTCAGAAAGTATTTTTATAATTCTTTTTTCACATTCTGGGTGTAAACCAAAACTCATAGGATATTTAGGTTACTTGCACAACAATCATTAGACAAACCTCTTTTTTGCATTATCTTCTCCTATTTTATATATAATAATATTCTATTTTTAAAGTTATGCAATAATTAAATCTATGAAGAGGGGAAATCTGGCCTCTGTGTGATGTGGAGATACAACCCAAATCCTCCACCCACAGTTCTTGCTCTATTTCTTGCCTACTACAAAATAAGAACGAAACTTTTCAAGCCTTTTGGGGCCAATTCCTTTTACTTTGAGCAAATCATCTACTGTTTTATAGGGGCGGCCGGCTATAATTCTTTTAGCAAGAACGGGACCAATTCCTTTGATAGACTGAAGTTCTCTTTCAGTGGCAGTGTTTAGGTCAAGTAAGCCTTGTGGGGATTTGGCCTTTGTTACCTGGCTCTGTATTTCCTGTAATTCGCTCTCTTCACTACGTTGTTTGGCACGGAGTTCCACAATCCGATCAGGATTACTCTCCGACCAAATGCCGACACGTTTCAACATGGCTGAAATCTCAAGATCACGAAGTCTTTCTATCATTTCATCACGCGATACTCCATCAGGTGTTTTCCTGCCTATACCGTGAGTACGGGCAAGTCCATTTTTAACGAGTAAACTCCCCAAATCTTTTCCGTCAACAGTAATAATGAATCCATATACTCGGCCTTTGGCTGACCTTCCCAAGGCACTCGCAAAGGCTGTATAAACAGTAAAAGGTTTATCAAGGATATGATCAACAAAAGTTTTTGCTTCATTACCAAAATGAATAGTGCGTTCTGCACTGGTTAATCCAAAATAACGTGTTTGTTCCCGAACCCGCCGTGCATCACTCTTAGAGCTAACGGAGGTTTCAGGACAATCAACAAAATAAAGTCTCACACGGAAAGATTTTCCATTAGCTTCCACAAGAAAGCTATCCCCATCATTTGCTGGATTATTTATCAATTTCACATTGGAAAACATTTGCAATTCAGCAGCAAATGATGGAGGAATGCCTACGAATATCAACACTGCTATTACGAATAAAAACCTGTTTGTCGATTGAATAAATCTATTCATAATTTGTTTTTATATTATCATACCACTTATTTTTTCATACCTAAAATCTCTCTACCTGCCAATGGAAATGTGTAATGTGAAGATGCGACCCCAATCCTCGCCCCACTCAGCCGTCCCGTCGACTTGTCGCTCAAGCGTTTGGGTGACTCCACTGTTACCGAGTCGTTAGCTGCAAAATGGCGTTCAAGGTATGCGACTAACTTTTCGAGAAAGCGTCCTTTTTCTCACCTTCTATCAAACCCAACATTTACTTCTATTCATATTATGTTTATATTGTAGTTTCGTATGCTTGTCAAATTTTGCCTAACTTAAAATAACCAAATTACTTCCCACCAGAGGCGGGTAGGCGTTTATGCACTACTATGTCCTTCCAATCCGGTGATATATACAGTCTCATATCAACCCCTTCTCTCAATATCCCCTTCGCTTCTTGTCCACTCATCCTAAGATATATTATTGCATTACTCATTTATTTCATAGTAAAATTTCTCTATCAGTCAACCTAACACCCGAGTTTAACCGCCGGACATAGCCAGTCAGCTGCAACGAGAGCTGGACATTTTACATGGATTTTATATTTAATTTTTCTCTAAATTCGGACAGACTATCATCTTTCCATAGTTTTATTCTGCGCTTTTCTAAGGGGAAGGAATCATCATTATGCCATTTAATTAATCTTATTTTGTCTCTTTCAATTTCAATGTTCGTTATGCCTTTTCTGTAAAGCCCGCTCCCTGAATTGAAATAACATGGTAATGGTTTCCCCTTGGTTTCTAATGGATTAATATTTCTTCCCTTTCTTTTTTCTGTACGTAGCTTAGTTTTCAATTTTTTGATATCTTTAGATAATTCTTTAAGCTTCTCTTTGTCTGTGGAACTTTGCTTTTTTTCAGATTTCTTTAACTCAATTTATTCTTTCAACCACTCATAATATGAGCGAGAAGCAAAGATGGCACGATGTGTGTGCCCACAAATGAGAATAATTTTATTATCCTTTGCCCAATTGTAATATAACCGTTCACGATCTTTTGGAATTTGTGATTTTGTTGCTGCGTAATTTTCATAACCAAACTTTCTCGCAATAGGCTCAAATTTTTTAAAAATACGAACCCAGTAACGACTAGACCAAGCTTTTTTATCGGATAGTTCGTCTCCTTGATGGCCATGAATTAGAAATATGTAATCATCCAGCATGATGGCCTCAGGAACTCCATGTGGTATATTCTCATTATTTACAATTGGATCGGGTAAGCCAGCCCATTCTATATCATGATTCCCAAATACACGATGAACTTTGTTGTCTGGAAAGCTTCTTAAGAGTTCATATATACTTTTATCATATCTATCGCGTATTTTAACAAAATCAAAATTGAATATAAACCGATAGGTGTTATTTATACGCCGTTCAAATCGCTAAAAGATGCACCCAATCAACCGAATTACAATAGAAATATAGAGGGAAGGATTGAAAAATTTCCTGAATATATAAAAGGACTTAAGGATTTAGATAGATGTTCACATTTGATTTTGATTTACCATTTACATTTATGCAAAGGATACGATTTGGTAATAAAATCGCATGCAGACAATAAACCTCATGGTATATTTACATGTCGTGTTTCTTGCAGACCCAATTCCATTGGAATTTCTGTTGTAAGGTTAAAGAAAATAGAAAAATCAGTTATTTATATTTTGGATGTAGATGTAGTTGATGAAACTCCTTTATTGGATATAAAACCCTATGTTCCAAGTATTGATAGTCATGAAGATGCCTCTGTTGGTTGGATTAAAGAAAAGGTAAAGAAATTTCATACTTGATAATATTTCTAATTGGTATTATATTATGGTAGGATTAAGTAGAAGGAGGAAAATATGAATATAGTTAAAACATCTGTAACTCTTCCTGATGATATATTTAAAGAAGCTAAATCTATGTCCGATAATTTTAGTCTCTTCGTTACAGAGGCATTGAGAAGTTATATTCACAAGAAAAAGGTAGAGCGTGCAATGAACAGCTTTGGGAAATGGAAAGAAAGAAAAGAAACAGGTGTAGAAATAGTTGATGAGGTAAGAACTGACGAAGGAAGAGATTATGCAAACCGTAATGATTGACACCGATATAGCCATAGATTTTTTGAGGGGCGATGAAAGCGTCAAGAATATTGTTGTAGAATTGTGGCAAACAGATGGAGCTTATATAAGTATTCTTACAGTTTATGAGTTGTATGCCGGTATCAGGGATAAAGAGAAGAAAGATACAGACAACTTTATAGATGCTTGCAACATAGAGCCTATCACCTTGGATATTGCTAAATTAGGTGGTGAGTTGTTTAGAAAATACAAAAAGAAAGGTATTACTTTAGCCAGTGTTGATTGTTTGATAATGGCTACAGCGATAATAAAAAAACATAAAGTTTTTACAAGAAATACAGAACACTATCCAGAGCAGGGAATTTTGAAAGGAATTTGATAAAATTATTAAGAAAAAATGAACACTAAGACAAGTAGTCAATTGAACCCAAACCAATGAACCAAATCTTTTTAGTTTGTTGAAGTTTCCGTTAAACTTTTCTTAAAACTCAATTGGTAGTATACTTCATTTAGGAGGTAATGATATATGGTTTATCAAAAAGATTTGTCTTTTCTAGACCAACCGGAGATTTTGCAATTTGCTTTTCCTGTGGCATTGTCTTCTTATTATGGTTTAGAAAATTTGCCATGTTCTCCTTCAAAAGCCACCGATATCCATTATGTTGAAGTGGAGTCGGGAATTAGGATAGGCTGTGGATTTTGGGTGAAAGGAAAAGAATACCCTTCAATTCTTTATTTTCATGGAAATGGTGAAACAATAGGCACTTATGATGAAGTTGCTTTACTTTATAATGAAATTGGAGTTAATTTCTTCGTGGCTGATTACCGGGGGTATGGATTAAGCAATGGTATGCCCACTATTACCAATATGATTAGTGATGCCCACCCTATCTTTAAGGCATTTAAAAAGATAATTAAGAGAAGGAATTTTAAGAAAAGCATTTTTATAATGGGTAGGTCTTTAGGGAGTATACCGGCTATAGAGCTTGCTTTTCATCATCAAAATGATATTTCTGGACTAATTATTGAAAGTGGTTCAGCTGATAATTTCAGGCATCTCTGGGAACATTTAAAGGATTCTGAAAAAGAAATCCTTTTGAATGAAGAAAATTGCCTACTTAACGAGATGAAAATCCGCCGAGTTAAAAAACCTACTTTTATTATTCATGGTCAAAAAGATAGCATTGTTTGCGCTGCTGAAGGAAAAGAGCTTTTTAAAAATTCTGGGGCAAAAAATAAAGAAATACTTATCATTCCTGATGCAGATCACAATACTATAATTGGAGCTGACCAGTACTTTCCAAAGATTAAGAAATTTGTTGAAGATTATGGCTGACTTTCTTCTGATAAGTAAGAAATGAGTTCAGTTGGAAATCCATCATCTGGATGAGGAGAACCTTGAAGTGTGCTATGGCTAAATTGAGCCTTTTTATTTCCTTCTTTGTCAAGAACATCTACATTCCAATTCCAAACAAAATCTATACCTATGGGGGTTATCTTCATCTTTATAATTACAGTATCTTTATCGTCAATCTCAACAGGCTTCTCAATAGGGAAAAATACATTTTTCCAGCTAGTAGTTGGATTGGGCGGTGAGGTACTAAGTGTGATGTTTTTGGAAAGCTTGGCTTCAAACCATCCCCCAAGACCGTGCAGAATGCCCGCTCTTTTAATTGTAAACGAAACTGTATTATTTATGTATAAATCTTTGCTTTCCACTGTGTAAAAATCAATATTGTTTATTGGTAAAGGCTTGCTCAAAAAATAGCTTGGATCGAGTGATTTAATATATCGGTTGTTTGCTGCCATCTTATGAATTGAAGAAAAATCAATTCCATAAATATCCTTACTCCAGAATTCAATCTCTTTATATAAATCAAAAGATTCTACAGGCACAATCATCATTTTAATAGAAGAGGGAATTAAGATTCCATTATCTTTAAGAAAACGCTTCCTGGCGTCAGAAATGACAGCCAATATATTTTCCTCAACAGCAAAGGTACCTATTATCTCCGATATTATAACATCAACCTTTTCTGGTAATTTTGCCATTTCAGAGAAACTTTTAATGAATGTTACCCGTTTTTCTAAACCGCCTACTCGAGCTTGTTTAGCCACTTCAATTATATCACTTGCCTCAATCGCATACACCCTGCTTGCCCCAGCCTGACAGGCAAAAAAGGCCAGAATACCAACTCCTGTGCCAATATCAACCACCACATTTCCTTTTTTAACTATCTCAAATATTGCCTTGCGGTAGGATGTGGTACGCACAATATCACTGATCATCATTTTGTGAGGGCCTAACCCTTCATAACCTGTTCTCATAATATCCTCCAATTACAGTTATAAACTTTTATGTTTGCTAAAGAGTTTTTTGTAGGCAAGATATTCC
>CAZVDS010000068.1:0-5674 GCA_964626315.1 uncultured Desulfurellaceae bacterium | reverse complement strand
TATGTTTACAAAGGAGTAATTTATTGCCTCAAATAAACCATTGTTAAAGAGTATATCCCTTATTTTTTCTAATATAATATTTAACTCATCTTTTTTTTGAGGTATTAAGGGAGTGGAAGGAAGAATGGAAGGGATATTATTGTATCCATAAATTCGAGCTACTTCTTCGGCAATATCCTCACAGTTAAACAGATCAAAACGGAAGGTGGGAACGGAAATTAAAAATTCTTTTCCTTCATCTTCTAAATTTATATGTAAACTTTTGATAATATTTTTCATTCTTTTATTTTCTATATCATAGCCGATAATTTCTCTTATATTATCGTAAGAACATATTATCTCTTTTTCTGTAAAATTTGCATTTTTTATATCTATAAAATCTTGAGAAACATCTCCTCCAGCATATCTTTGCATGAGATAAGCAGCGTAGTTTGCTGCCTCCATTGTTCCTTTGGGATCTACTCCTCTTTCAAAGCGGTGTGAGGCATCGGTGTGCATCATAAATCTCCGTGCTGTCATTCTTACTGATACAGGGTCAAAGTGGGCACTTTCTATTAAGACATCTCTTGTTTTTTCAGTAACGCCTGTTTCTTCTCCTCCCATAATCCCTGCGATAGCTATAGGTTTTGTCTTGTCTGCAATAACCAGCATCTCTTCAGAGAGCATTCTTTCTTTTCCATCCAAGGTAATGATTTTTTCTCCTTTTTTAGCGCCTCTTACAATAATTTCATTACCTTCTAATTTTTCTGCATCAAATGCGTGCAGTGGTTGTCCTAAAGCCAGCATGACATAATTTGTAATATCTATAATATTGTTGATGGGTCTTACACCACATTTAAGCAATCTGAAACGAATGAAAAAAGGAGATTCTTTTATATTTATATCCTTAATCAGTCTTGCAGAGTAACGCGGACAATTTTTTAAATCTTCTACCGTTATCTTTATATTATTTTTTATTTTTTCTAAATTTAGGTTATATTCTAATTTTTTTAATGGTAGATTAAAAATGGCAGAAATATCCCTTGCTATTCCCAATATAGAAAAACAATCACCACGGTTGGGTGTAATATCTAAACTTATCAGATAATCATCAAATTCTCTTATATCTTTTAAGTAAGTGCCGTTTTCTATATTTTTTTCTATTTTAATCAACTCTTCATATTCCATTCCAAAATCTTGAGTTGAACAAATAACACCATTAGAGACACGATTAGCAAATGCCATCTTTTCTATATTTTTTTCGCCTACCGTAGTTCCTGATTCTGCTACCGGTATTTTATCTCCTATATTCAGCGAAAGATTAGTTGCAATTTCTAAATCTTTTTCTTTTATATCTACCGTTATCCAATTTATATTTCCCTTTTCTATATTTTTTATTTCCCCTACTCGAGCCGAGCCTAAATTATGTTTTAAACAAATTGCGTTTTCTACTTCTAATCCACTCATCGTAAGTTTATACACAAGTTCTTGAGCAGTGCAGGGAATTTCTACAAATTCATTGAGCCAATTTAATGAAATGATCATCAGTTTAAGAAAAGTTTTTCAAAAATCTACAGTCGTTTTCAAACAACAGTCTTATATCATCTATACCGTATTTGAGCATTGCCATTCTCTCTACGCCCATACCAAAGGCTAAGCCTTTCCAAATTTTAGGGTCATATCCTGTTCTTTTAAATACATTGGGATGAACCACTCCACAGCCCAATATTTCCAAGAAACCGGTATATGAACATAATCTACAGCCCTTCCCTTTACATATAATACATTGTATGTCTACTTCTGCTGATGGTTCAGTAAAAGGAAAATAACTGGGACGAAAACGCAGTCTTGTTTCTTCTCCAAAAAATTCTTTTAAAAAAACGGTCATTATGCCTTTTAGATGAGAAAAATTTACTTTTCTATCTATTATCATTCCCTCCACTTGATGAAACATGGGAGAGTGAGAGACATCTATATCTCTTCTATAGACTTTTCCTGGAGAAATAAACATCAAAGGAGGCACTTTTTCCTTTAAAACTCGTATTTGCACAGGAGAAGTATGAGTGCGCAGAAGCGTATCTTTGTCTATATAGAATGTGTCATGCATATCTCTTGCTGGATGTTCTTTAGGTATATTAAGCATATCAAAGTTGTATAGTTCATATTCTATCTCTGGTCCTTCCTCTACAGAAAAATTCAGTCTTTCAAATATATCTTCTATCTCTCTTAGAGTAATGCTCAGAGGGTGTAAACTGCCTTTCGCATACCTTCTACCCGGTAGAGTAATATCCAACTTCTCTTTTTCTAAGGATAGATTTTCTATTTCTTTTCTTATATCTTTATTTTTCTGTGAAATTATATTCTCTGCATCTTTTTTTAGAGCATTTATTTTTTCTCCGTAGCTTTTTCTTTCGTCTGGATGAAGGGTAGAGATATTTTTTAGAAGTTTTGTTATGTGGCCTTTTTTTCCCAAGTATTCAGCTTTTACCCGCTTCAAGTTTTCTAAGTCATGAATTTCTTTTATTTCTTGATTTAGTTTTTCTAATATTTCTTTCAATTCTATTTTACCAACTTCACTATTTTTTTAAATGTTTCTGGTTCTCTTATTGCCAGCTCTGAGAGCATTTTTCTATTTATGTCTATACCTTTCTCTTTTAAGTTGTGGACAAAAGTGCTATAGTTGAGACCTAATGCCCTCACCGCAGCATTGATACGAATAATCCACAGTTTTCTAAATTCCCTTTTTCTTACTCTTCTGTCTCTGTAAGCATAGGCTAATGCCCTGCGCACAGATTCCTCAGCATTTTTGTAGGTGCTATGTCTTCTTTGATAATAACCTTTTGCCATTTTTAGTATTTTCTTGTGTTTTCTTCTCCTGTAAGGACCTGTTCTAACTCTCATTTTGCCTCCTATGAATAAGGTAATAGCCTTTTTAGATTCTTCTTTTGTTTTCCATTAATAATATATGTATTTTTTCTTAAATTTCTTTTTCTCTTTCTTGTTTTCCATTCTAATAGATGACCCTTGCATGCTTTAGCTCTTTTGAATTTCCCAGTTGAAGTTTTAAAAAATCTTTTTGCCACTCCTCTTTTTGTCTTTAACTTTTGCATGTATCCTCCTATTTTGGCAGAAATAAGATTGCCATTCGGCGACCTAACATTTGAGGTGCTCCTTCCATTTTTCCCACATCTGCAAGGTCAGTTTTTAATCGCTCAATAAGTTTATCAACAAGTTCATGTTTTACAAATTCTCTTCCTTTAAAAAATATATTAAATTTCACCTTGTAATTTTCTTTTAAAAAATTATGTGCACACAATACTTTCACATTATAATCTGCATCAGCAATGCGAGGTCTAATCTTGACCTCCTTTAGCTTTATTAACTTGTGTTTCTTTTTTGCCTTTTGTTCTTTTTTCTGTTGCTCATATTTGTATTTTCCATAATCCATTATTTTGCACACTACAGGCTTTGATTTTGAGGAAATGGTAACTAAATCTAAACCTTTTTCTCTCGCTTTATTTAATGCTTCATCTATAGAAACAATGCCTATTTGTTCACCTTTTTCACTGATCAACCTTACCTCTTTAACTTTGATATTCTCATTTATAGGAGGTATTTCCCTTCTTGTGCTACGATGTTTAGAAACAGTCATGTATTTAACTTATCTTTTTTCTACACATTTCATTTATCATATTTAGAAAAGCGTCTGCAGTAAAATTACCCATATTCCCCCTTTTTCTCTTTCTTATAGAGATATTTTTTTGTTGTGTTTCTTTTTCACCCACAATACACATAAATGGGATGTGTTCCTTTTCTGCCTCTCTTATCTTTTTGGATAATGTTTCATCTCTCAGGTCTATTTGCATTCTCACTCCTTTTTCACTAAGCAGGTTATATATTTCTTTTCCATAAGGAAAGAACTTTTCGGATAGAGGCAGAACGCGTGCTTGCACCGGTGCGATCCACAGTGGGAAATCGCCGACAAAATGTTCTATTAGAATAGCTATAAATCTTTCTATAGAGCCCAAAATTACACGATGCACCATAACCGGTCTTTTCTCTTCTCCATCTTTATCTATATATGTCAATTTGAAACGCTCGGGTAAGGCAAAATCACACTGAATAGTAGCACATTGCCATTCTCTATGCAAGGCATCTTTTAGTTTAATATCTATCTTTGGTCCATAAAAGGCTCCTTCGCCTTCATTTATCTGATATTCTCTGTCTGTTTTTTCTAATGCTTGTTGCAAAGCTTGTGTTGCCTTTTGCCAGTTTTCTTCACTTCCTATATATTTTTTGGGTTGAGTGGATATTTCTAAACTGAAATCAAATTTAAAGATATCCATAGTATCTTTTATAAAATCCAAGATATCTATAATCTCCTGCTGTAATTGGTCAGGTTTACAAAAGATGTGGGCATCATCCTGTGTAAATTCTCTCAATCGTAACAAACCATGCAAAACACCGCTTTTTTCATGTCTGTGCACTATACCCAATTCAAAATACCTTTTTGGTAATTCCTTATAACTTCTTTTTTTGGAGGCATAGACGGAAATGTGTCCCAGGCAGTTCATGGGTTTTATGCCAAATTCCTGGTTTTCTACTCTTGTAAAATACATCAATTCTCTGTAGTTGTCGTAATGTCCGCTTTTCTTCCACAGCTCTGATCTCAAAATCTCAGGACATTTTACAAGTTCATATCCTTTTTTCAGGTGTTCTTTCACTGCATATTCTTCTATTAAATGTCTAAGCATCGCCCCTTTAGGATGCCAAATAACGAAACCTGCACCTATCTCATCTGTAATATGGAAAAGATCCAACTCTTTTCCCAATCTTCTGTGGTCTCTTTTTTTAACTTCTTCTAAAAAATGGAGATAATTATTCAAAGCCTTTATTGTAGCAAAACAAGCTCCATATATTCTCTGTAATACCGGCCCTGTTTCTATGCCTTTAAAATATGCACCAGATACACTTAAAAGTTTAAAATTTTTTATGAAGGAGGTAGAAGGAACATGAGGACCTTTACATAAGTCTGTGAAATCCCCTTGAGTGTATATACTTAATTTGTCATCTTTTATATCTTTAATAATATCTATTTTGTATTCATCATTCTTGAAGTAATTTAGCGCTTCTTCTTTAGATATTTCTTTTCTTTGAAAACAGTAATCTGCTTCTACAATTTTTTTCATTTCATCTTCTATGGGAAGGAGATCGGAAACCGTGAGTGTTTTTCCAATATCTATATCATAAAAAAAGCCACTATCAGTTGCTGGTCCAATAGCAAACTTCGCATTCTTATATATATGTTTTATAGCTTGAGCCATTACATGAGCCGTGCTGTGTCTCAGGACTTGAAGGCCTTCATCATCATTTGCTGATAAAAGTTCAACTTGTTTTTCACTATCCAATGTTGTGTTTAAATCAACAAGCTTGCCATCAACCTTAGTAACAATAACATCTGTCTTTTTATTTTCTTTTACATATCGTAGTATATTTATATTTTTCTTTAAGTTTACTTTTTCCATGTTTTATATAAATGGTGGGCGCAGGAGGTTTCGAACCTCCGACCTCTTGCGCGTCAAGCAAGCGCTCTCCCCCTGAGCTATGCGCCCACATACACATAGATATTTGTTAGCACTGAATATGCAAAATGTCAAGACACAAATCTCAAAGAGATTTGAGCTTGCAAACGCCA
>CAZVDS010000067.1:4300-5816 GCA_964626315.1 uncultured Desulfurellaceae bacterium | reverse complement strand
TTTCATACATTTTTATAAAATATCTTTTTCCTGCTTCTGTTTGAGAATAATTCTTTTTCATTAAGTTGTGTTCCATACACAAAGTTTCACCATTCTCAATTGTATTTGTTCCACCTTTATCTTTTGGTTTAATATGATCTACTACCAGTTCAACGCCATCTTTTACGCCTCTACCACAAACCACGCATTTATAGTTATCCCTCTTTAGAATTGCCTCTTTGGTTTTAGAGGGAAAATCCCATAATTTTACATCATTGACATAATCAGGGTCATACCTATACACTCCTTTCCTTACCTTTATAAGTTTCCCCTCTTGGTGTAGTTTTCTTATTGCTCTCCAGGGATCTCGTGGCGGAGTATCATAATCTTTTAGCCACTGTTCCGTTACCCAATCCACAATAGGACCATGCGGAACATTCTCTTTAGGATGATTTATAAAATATTCTATAATTAACTCACTTATGGTTTTTGCCATATTTATACCTTCATAAACAGTTCTCTTTCATTAATTCTTGCTTCTATAATCAATCTCTTCTTTGCAAGTTCACAATAGGTTTTGTCAATTTCAATTCCTACTGCTTTCCTGTTGTTTAGATAAGCAGCAAGTAATGTAGTTCCGCTTCCCATGAAAGGATCTAAAACAACATCATCTATAAAACTAAATAATTTTATGCATCTTCTTGGAAGTCCACATTCCATTTGTCCATTCCATAAATTCTTTCTTACTTATATCAGATTTTCTACTACCACTTGTTTTCTTCCATGTTTTCTTATAAAGAATAACAATTAATTCTACTGGTGCGATAACATAGGGGGCGGATGCAGAGAGCCATGACCCCCATGCTGTTCTCCTTGAGATGTTTCCTTCATTCCATATTATAGTGGAGTGATATTTAAAACCTATCTCTTTTGCAATTGTTGTTAAATCTGCTCCAACACTCTGTTGCCCGCCTTTATTTTTATCCAGTGGGATATTTAAACAAAATCTTCCATCGTCCTTCAATAGTCTATAACATTTTGCAAGCCATTCTCTTGTAAAAGATAAATAATCTTCATAAAACATTTTATCATCATGAGAATTATACTTAATGCCTACATTATACGGAGGAGAAGTAACAATCAAATCAATTGTCTTTTCTTTAACACAATCTGTTCTTAAAAGGTCGGCATTATAAATCCATATTGAATTTTTCTGAAAATAGGGGGCAGTTGTGGTAATAGTCTCGTAGGGAGTGACTTTTTCTCTTATAAGAGAAGCCCTAAAACCCTCGCTTTTCCCCAAATATTCTTCAAGATTTTCTTGACTGAAGCGTCTTTGTCCTCCTGAGGTTTTTATAGAAGAAAGCAAACCGCGTTTTTCCATACGATAAATAGTAGATGAACTTACTCCAAGATAATCAGCAGCCTCTTTTGTAGTATATACGGCTTTATCTTCGATGATTAACCCCCTAAGATTTTCTACATTTTATGACACAAATCATAAAAAAACGAAGTTTTTTTACGGCAAATCACAGAT
>CAZVDS010000067.1:0-4290 GCA_964626315.1 uncultured Desulfurellaceae bacterium | reverse complement strand
GGCATCTTTAATGGATACATACTCATCTATCAATTTTTCAACCAATTGTGGAATGAATTTAGCAGGATAGCGATGATAACAATGCGTCCATTTAGCCGTATCAGGGGGTTTATGTTCTGCAAATGACCAGGCTTTATCTACTTTAATCCTTTTAAATTCTTCTTTAATCGATAAACACATAACTTCCCGTTCTACAATAATTCTTTAAAATATACTTGCATTAAAAAGGGAATGGGTCAAGAATTTTGTGTGATTACTTGTCAATTACCATTTAAAAATGTAACATTTGAGCCGTAAAAATCTCTGGAAGACCAGGGGTTTTTATGATAATCTTTAAATTAATGAAAAGAAAGGGGTAAGGATATGCCGTTAGCTGCTATGCTTAGGTAGATGAGCCAGAGGTTGTAAGAGAATTATGAATATTAAAGACCGTTCAAATCATAGGATATACATTCAAGTGCTTCGTGAAATGTCGCCAGAAAAAAGGTTGCTTAAGGCATTTGAGTTGTCTGAATTTGTCAATCAACTTTTTATTCATGGATTACATAAGAGGTTTCCGAATCTTTCAGACGAAGAGTTCAAAAAAATACTCTTGGAGCGTCTCGATAAATGTCACAACAGGAATTATTAAAGAAGGTTATTCAAGCCCTCGACCAAGCTGGAATCCAATATATGATAACAGGTTCTGTGGTTTCAAGCTTACAAGGTGAACCGAGGTCTACCCATGACATAGATATGGTCGTTGCTATTCAAAGCTCGAAAGTTCATGAATTGGTTGAAGCCTTTCCGCCATCTGATTTTTATTTGGATAAAGAGAGCATTCTTGAGGCAATTGGGAGGCAGAGTATGTTCAATCTAATTGACTTAAAAGAAGGAGATAAAGTTGACTTCTGGATATTGACCGACGAACCGTTTGACCAGTCACGTTTTTCACGTAGGTATAGTGAAGAATTTATGGGGCTAAAAATGCAAGTGTCGAGTCCAGAGGATACAATCTTAGCTAAATTGAGATGGGCGAAACTTTCCGGTGGAAGTGAAAAACAATTTACCGATGCCCTGCGAGTTTATGAGGTACAATATGGGAAATTAGACATAGATTATATAGAACATTGGGCAAAGAAATTAGATCTTGAATCGTTATGGAAACGGCTAACAGATGAGGCGGAAATAGCATATTGACGTATAGTAGCTAACAGCATGTTTGCGATGCTTCGCTAAATGCCTTCGGCACTTTGAATTGCCTCATATAAAAATCTACCTGTCTGCCGTGTCTGCGTCGCCTGCCTGAGCGAGGACATTCGCAGTCAGGCGGACGCGACAGGCAGGCGTGCTTACGGCACAGGTTGTCTTTATTAAAAAAGGAAATTTCCCACATTTTGCCTTTTTAACGACAAAATTCAGTGGCGGCTGTTATGCCATCCGCTGGGATGGCTTGTTAAATACACCTTTGTCTATGCTCTCAATATTTCTTGTTGAAAGGGAAATTTATTAATTAGTAGTTGCTCCAGTACAATCTTTTTACTGGCATTATCTATATCAATTCCAACTATATTACCATCAGAATCATAATCAACTACTACTCCCTCAGATATTTCTACACTGTCTGCGCTTGTTTTTTCAGACAGATCTATGTACAGCGAATCCGTCTCTGGATAATAATTTAACTTCATTCTTTAAACCTCCTATCGGGAAAAGCATTGTGGATTGTTATCTTGTCTTCTAAGGTTACTACTCTAAAAATTTTATTGTCAAATTCTTCCACAATTCCCCAAAACCTCCATCTATTTGCTTCCTGTCTTTCCATCTTTATTGGATTTTCAAGTATTTTAATACTTCATTTTCAAAATATTTGGTAAATTTGTATTTTTTCATTTTTCTAACATTTACTTTTATTTATAATATGTCTATATTGTAGTTTTGCATGTCTGTCAAGTTTTATGTAATAAAAAATATCATACTCCTGATTATTTCTATACAATATTCTATTTTATGAAGTAATACGCATAAACTCTATAATTTAATGAGATATTATAACAAATTAGCCGTATCAGAGGGCTTGTATTCTGTAAATGACCATGATTTATCCACTTTTATCCCTTTAAATTCTTCCTTAATTGATAAACACATAACTTTGTTAATCCGAAAACACAAAACAGGTATCCTTTAAATACTTCTTGGATAGTTCTATCTGTTCTTTCTCACTCAATTTTTTGTATTCATCGGTAAAATATTTGGTTTCTATTCCCATCACCAACAAAATAACCCCGTCGCAAGCCGCGGGGTATTAACCCTACTATATGTAATAAAACAGTCAATTTGAGATAATGGGCTATATCATCCTTAAATGTTGCAACTATCTTTATCTCATCGTTGTTTGTATAAGCCTTGCTGTTAACGGATCGCTCAAATATTATCATATCAACCAATTATTGACTGTTCTATCCCATAAGCACTTTCCAAGTCCTTCTTTGCAAAAAACTCCCTTCCACATTATCTTCCATTTCTTGAAACATTTTCAAGGGAACAGCAAAAGATAATAGATCTTCACCAATTACTCCCTTAACATTTTCTCTCGCAGATATATCCGTAAGACCAACAACTGCTCTTGGATTATCAGATTTTGTCTCTCTGTATGGGAAAATACCAATAGTCTGGCATCCAGCGGCATAGGGGATGATAACATTATCAGTGTCACCTCTTCCATAATTCGCTAAAATAACCAGAGCAGAAACTTGATTTGGATTGGCTAAAAATATAATAACAACTGGCTGTTCTCTATTTAAATTCACATCTTTCAGAGGTTTAAAAACAACATATCTTGCAGGAATATCAATGATGGGCATAGAATTAACAAATTTTTTTACCAACTGGGGTGATTTAAAGTATCTTTCTCCATAAAGAAAGTCTTCCAAGAACTCCTTTCCCACATACTTCTCAATTTTATCAGCCACATTTTTTCCTGTATCCCATTGTTTATTTCCTGTTGATAAAAAATGGCAAAAACACTCCTCGCCACCG
This sequence comes from uncultured Desulfurellaceae bacterium, assembly GCA_964626315.1. Lineage (GTDB taxonomy): Bacteria > Campylobacterota_A > Desulfurellia > JAGGSF01 > JAGGSF01 > CAZVDS01. The sequence continues at coordinate 1,272 of CAZVDS010000067.1, read as the reverse complement.
GGGAAATTCACATATTGATTTCCAAATCCCAAACCTACGCCTCCACCCCAACACCCGTATGTTTCTCTATCAAACACAGCTGTTCTACCCTTAGCTGCATTTGCAAACATAGATACTACGCATCCCCATCTCCCCTTTTTAAATTGGAGTGCATCTTCAGGTTTCTTGTTCGTCCAAACAAGAGCTACAGGATTATATTTTAAATTGAGAGCATCAACAATTTTACTTTTCATTTATTACAATATACAAACTTGCACAGCGCCAAAAGCACTTTAGTTGTCTACTCATATAAAACTTATATGCACTAGATATCTACATAGCATATTTCCTTCAATGACAACAGACTTTTCTGATTACAAAAACACTTTTAATAATACAAACCAAAATACTACATTTCAGAAAACTAAACCAATAAAGTAACGACAATTATTTATAAGATTGTAATCATCGTAATTACAATAACAATCCAGGGTATAACTGCATAGATAGTTATCCTACTCGGTCTTTCTTCAGCCATTTTACACCTCCCAATCATAGTTCTACTATTTAATAATTAGCACAAAAAGCTCCAAAAAACCAGAGGTTTTTACGGCAAATCGCAAATTTGTAAATGTTTGAAAAAAATTTTAGCTACTGGATTACCACAGGATTTCACGGATTCTAAAAAAATTGGTGAATAGCGTTGAAGTAAGGAAAACCTTCTGGTAGCAATTTTCTTAACCAATCATATTCTATTCTTATAGACTCCATATTTATCCTTACTTTTTTAATGGTAGTATAATAAAATCTATCATCTCCGCTCTATGATCTTATAAATTCAGCCTTTCCTATAAACTCTATCATTTTAGGTGCAAGTTTAAGCATTTTCTCGTTGTCTCCTATTATTTCGGCATATTCACCACATATAATTTTATCAAGCTCGGCAGAAACTTTTTTGGGCCTATCTGCTATGTTTGGGCATGTTTTTTACCTCGATCCTTATTTTTAATTTTTCCATTTTGTTACCTCCTTTCTTGCTTTATGTTTTATATCATAAGCATTTATAATTTTCTCTAATAGTCGCCCATAGTTCACGATTTCACTTAGCGTTCCGAGCGTATCTGAAGTCCGAGCGAAGCGAGGATTTGGGCGAAGCGTAGCGAAGCCAGATACGCTCTGTTATACGCTGTTGCCAGATTTATACTCATACCATCTACACCTCTTTTTGTTGATTTAAGTAAATTGTAAAATGTTGTTCTGGTAAAAAATCAAATTCTTTTTCCAAAACATACC
>CAZVDS010000066.1:0-6026 GCA_964626315.1 uncultured Desulfurellaceae bacterium | reverse complement strand
CTGGAGAGCTCCTCTGGAATCTTCTATTATTCAATTTCCTGCTGGTTTAACTGATAAAGAAGGTGAAACTGAGGAAGAAACTGCTAAAAGAGAACTCTTAGAGGAAACAGGCTACAGGGCAGAAAAACTCATTCCCATTATCTCTGTGCCATTGTGCCCGGCTCTAACCTTCACTAAAGCCACTTATTTTTTTGCACCAGTTGCAGAATTTGTAGGAAAAAAGAGAAAAGAAGATATGGAGAATATCGAAGTTTTGAAAATCCCAATTAAAAAAATAGATGATTTCTTATTAAATCTTTCCCAAGATACAGAATTGGATATTAGAGCTTTAGGTGTGCTCTGGGTATTAGAAAGAAAAAAGCTGATTTAAGTATTGATTTGGAAAAGGGCTAAATATACAATAATTTTGTGTGCAAAAACTTTTACGATGTAGTAATTATTGGTGCAGGGGTTATAGGCTGTGCCTGCGGGCGAGAATTATCCAAATATAAGTTAAAAGTAGGGGTCTTAGAAAGAAATACAGATGTTTCGGAAGGCATCAGCAAAGGCAACAGTGGCGTTGTTCATGCAGGATTTTATGTGCCTTATGGAACTTTAAAGGCTAAAACAAATGTTGAAGGTTCTTTTCTAATTCCAAAACTTGCAGCTGAACTCAACTTTCCCTATAAAAAGATTAGTAAGCTAATAATATCCAACGATAAATATGGCCTGAAAGAATTAAAAAGGTTGAAAAAAAACGGTGACAAAAACGGATGCGTTGGATTGGAAATCATCACAGAAAAACAAATTTCACATATTGAGCCAAAGGTTAAAGCTAAATATGCCTTATTCTCAAAGGAAACTGCAATAATCTCTCCTTACCTATTTACCATTGCCTTAGCCGAAAATGCTCTAAAAAACGGTGTAAAATTTTTTCTAAACAATGAGGTGATAAGAATAAAAAAGGATAAAAACTTCTTTATTCAAACCAAAAAAGACATCTTCTGTTCCAGATGGCTCATCAATGCAGCAGGACTTTTTTCAGACAAAATATCACACCTTGCAGGTGATAATAACCATAGAATTTTCCCTTGTAGAGGAGAATACATGGTCACAGACAAAGATAATGAGAAAATAATAAACAGAGCAATCTATCCTATTCCACCAAAAGATGGCGCCAGCTTAGGTGTTCATATAACTCCTACTGTTGATGGTAACATTCTCATTGGACCTTCTGCTGAATTCATAGATGATTATGGATTGAAAAACACGGAACAATTTCTAAATCAGATGAAAGAAGATGCCTTTAAAATGGTTCCTGAATTGAAGAAACTTCCCATCATTCGCACCTATTCTGGCATAAGACCAAAGTTGATTCGCACCAAAACAAAAAGAGATTTTAGAGATTTTGTAATAGAAGAAAGTAAAACTGTTCCCAAACTCATAAATATAATCGGCATTGAATCACCGGGGTTAGCCGCCGCTCCTGCCATTGCAAACTTAGTGTTAAATATAATTGGAGGTAAGGAAGATTTGAAGGAAAATGAAAGTTTTGAACCCTGTAATCCAGAAAAGCCCAATTTTCAGTCTTTATCCATTGAAGAAAAAAAAGAATTGATAAAAAAGAATCCCGATTTTGGTGAAATCATTTGTCGATGTGAGACTATTACTAAAGGTGAACTCTTAAATGCAATCAACAATCCATTGGAAATAAAAACAATGGATGGAATTAAAAGAAGATGCAGAACAGGAATGGGCAGATGTCAGGGTGGTTTTTGCACGCCGAGAATAGTCAAAATCCTGAGAAAAGAATACAAAATTAAAGAAAAAGAGATCTTAAAGAATGAAAATAACTCAAATCTCTTTTTAGGAAAGATAAAGAGTGAAATACGATAGATTTGTAGATTTAGTTGTAATTGGTGGAGGGCCAGCAGGACTTTCTGCCGCTATCTCTGCGAAAAAGAATGGAATAGATGACATTTTATTGTTAGAAAGAGAAGCCTGTTTAGGTGGAATACTAAATCAATGCATTCACGATGGATTTGGATTGCACTTATTTAAAGAAAATTTAACTGGTCCAGAATATGCAGAAAAACAAATAGATGAGTTAAAAACCTTAAACATTCCCTATTTAACGGATGCAATGGTAATAAATTTGACAAAATCTAAAGAATTAGAATTCATTCACAGAACAGGACATAAATTGATTAAAGCAAAAGCAGTTATTCTGGCAATGGGTTGCAGAGAAAGAACAAGGTTTAATATTCAAATTCCAGGAACAAGACCAGCAGGCATATACACTGCAGGGACTGCACAAAATCTGGTAAATTTACAGAATCTGAAGATAGGAGGTGATATAGTAATTTTGGGTTCAGGAGATATAGGATTGATAATGGCAAGAAGATTAACCTTAGAAGGAATGAATGTAAAAGGAGTTTATGAGATTATGCCCTATCCTGCTGGATTAGAAAGGAATATACAACAATGTTTGAATGATTATAATATCCCCCTGTTTCTGTCTTCCACCGTTACAGAAATTTTTGGCACAGAGAGAATTGAGGGTGTTAATACAGCAAAGGTGGATAAAGATTTAAAACCTATAGCAAATACGGAAAAATTTGTAAAATGTGATACGTTACTATTATCTGTGGGGTTAATCCCTGAAAATGAGCTTTCTAAAAAAGCAGGAGTAAAGATAAGTGATCTTACCGCTGGAGCAGTTGTAGATTCCGAATTGCAAACAAATATAAAAGGAATGTTTTCCTGTGGAAATGTTTTGCAAATACATGATCTTGCAGATTATGCCAGTTTAGAGGCAGAAAGAGCAGGATACTTCGCAGCAAAATATATAAAATCCAAACAAAAAGGATATAACAGATATAAAATAAATTTTTGTGAGAAGGTTAAATATGCATTACCACATTACATTGTGGAAGATGATGAACCAAAAACTATTTCATTTCGTATTAAAGAACCATCTAAAAATATTGTGTTAACCGCTAAAGATAAAAATAATAATATATTAGTAAAAAGAAAATTTATTAGATTACTCCCTTCAGAGTTAATTCAGATTAAATTAAAAACAGAAATTAAATCGGATATTTATTTAGATATAGAATGAAAAAAAAGATTGTTTGTATTTTATGTCCTATAGGCTGTGAATTGGAGATTGAAATAGAAAAAAATAAAGTAGTTTCGGTTAAGGACAACCTTTGTGAAAAAGGCATTGAATACGCAAAAAAAGAGATAGAAAACCCTACTCGTAGCATTTCCAGCTTTGTTTCTGTTCAAAATAGCAAGAAATACGAAACAATTCCTGTAAAAGTAAGTAGTGTTATACCGAAGAGTAAGATCTTTGATGTGATGAATGAAATTAAAAAAATTCAACTGAAAGCACCAATAAAATTAGGGGATATTATTATTAAAAATGTTTTAAACCTAAATGTAGATATTGTAGTAACAAGGAGTGTAGAAAAGGACAAATCCAGATAACCATTATTTATATTTACAAATTTTAATAATTATAATAATATCAAGTATATGCGAACCATGTTTGGATATGAATGAGTTAGGCAATCAATAATATAGGAAATAATCGCTATGGAAACTAATCTAAATAAAATTAGGAAATTATCAAAAGAAAAAGAAGATGAGAATTGGGAATTCCGATCTTTCTTGAAAGGATGTGATATTTCAGAAGAAAAAATAGATTCAATTGTGCATAAATCATATCAGAAAGTATCCTCAGAAATAGATTGTAGAACCTGTGCTAATTGTTGCAAAGAAGTACAACCAGTTCTAGATCAAGAAGATATTGAGAGATTCTCTAAAGGTTCAGGTATCTCTGTTGCTCAATTCAAAGACCAATATTTGGAAGGACAAAGATCCAGAAAAATTTGTATTTAACAAGAAGCCATGTCCATTTCTAAAGGATAATTTATGTTCACATTACACTTATCGCCCTAAAGATTGTATATCTTATCCACATCTGCATAAGAGTGGTTTCATTTTAGATTGATGAATGTAATAGAAAATTGTTCCATTTGCCCGATCGTACTTAATGTCTATGAATATCTAAAGGATGAAATTGGGTATTATGATAACTTTAATAATTATTAATGACTTTGATTGAACTCATAGAGAATAACACGGTGTACGCAGTTCGGGCTGACGCCCTTACCAAAATGCTTGATTTCGCCTCGCATGAGTTAAAATTCAGAGGGCCTAATTCATGGCCGTTATTTAGGAGTTATCGACCTGGTTATCATCCCTGGTATTTAACTAGTAAAGAGGCAAAATATCTAACCGTGGCTTTACGCCAGGCAATCGATGTTTCTCTACGCTTCAAAAATGATCCGGAGATGCTTACTCCTCCTATGAGAAATCAATATTTAGTTCGAGTGCCTAAGAAAGAAAAAGATGGCTTAAGGTGGAGGGATAAATGGTTAGAACCATTGCCCTTAAAAAAACGAGAATTATTGCAAAACCCATCGATGCAAATCGTTTGGAAGAAATCAAGAGAATGATCCCTCGGCGTCAAGGAATTTGGGAGATCGATTTCTTTTATTTTCCCCATAGAATACAAGAAAAAGATGGAAGACCTTATTATCCTTATGTAATTTTATGGATAGAACATTATTCTGGTTTTATATTAAACCACCATTTAGCAAAACCTACAAATTTCGTGTCTGAATTTCCAGAGCAATTTTTGAAGCTCGTAGAAAATATTGAATCTCTACCTCAAGAGATATTAGTCAAAAGAGAAGAGACTTTCAAACTACTTGAACCCCTTACTTCTAAGCTGGGAATTAAACTAAGAAGAATCAAAAGATTGATGGCACTGGAGAAAGCTCAAAATACATTTCTGAGTTTTTCATCAGGTGAAAATCGGAACGTATGATATTATTGGACAAACGGGCGACATCATATAACACGTTACATGAAATCCATCAAAAAAATATGAATTTGGAGTAAGACAATGAAATATCAAAGATTGCTCAAAAGCTCATCGGGAAATTCGTGCTCATATTTTGAAGGAGTATACTCCTCGGGTTTATATTTTTACCCAACAATAATAGAAGCACGATGTCGAAAATTCCTAAATCAAAACTTAAAAATGAATAGTCGCAAAATGTATTCTATCCCTTGACAACTGCCGGAGGCAGTTGCAAGCAATTCTGCGAAAGTTGCTTGATAAACGCTTTCAGCGTTTGCAAGTAAAGCGAAGCTTTACTTGACAAAAAAAGAAAATATAATATACTTATATTTATTAGCAGATTTGACTTGAGAGTGCTAAAAGTGGAAAAGCTGACGGAGAGACAAATTGAAACATTAAATATTGTAATAAAAAGCTATATTCAATGGGGAGAAGCGCGTGGTTCTCGTAGTTTAAAGGACCAGTTTAGGGTAGATTTCTCTCCAGCTACTTTAAGAAACACCATGTCTGAATTAGAAGGAATGGGCTACCTTACTCATCTTCATGCCTCAGGAGGTAAAATCCCTACTTATAAAGGTTATAGATACTATGTAGAAAATCTATTAAATATCAATGATAATAAACCGGTTGTTTTTCTTCATTTTAAACAACCACATACTAAGGAAATATCAAAACTTTTAAAAAATGTTGCTTATGAAATATCCAATATCGCTCAATGTATTTCCATAACATTTTTTAACCTCACACCTTTTGTAAAACTAAAAAAAATCAGCTTCGTCAAACTGAACGAAAATGAAATACTCAGTATCGTTGCATCTAATATTGGTGGTGTGGAAAGCAAAATTGTCTGCACCGAGGCATCATTTTCTCAAAGCCAGTTGAATGATTTCTCAGAATATCTATCAAAAAACTATTATAATTGGCGCATTAAAGATATAAGAAAGGACCTTCTAAACAATATCTTATCCCATGAAAATGAATGTAAAAAACTATTTTTAAAAGTAGTAGAAGATTGCAATGAAAGGGAAATATATATTGCGGGTCAAAAAAATATGCTCTCTTATCAAGAATTTATAGAAGATATAGACAGATTAAAAAGATTACTTTCTAC
>CAZVDS010000065.1:0-6041 GCA_964626315.1 uncultured Desulfurellaceae bacterium | reverse complement strand
GTCTTTGTGTTTATTTTCCTGTGGGGTATGAATAGGGTATGTTTTGCATAGGTTTGGTTGGTTATATATTCATCGCCTTAAAGGTCAATCGTGCCTCTACAGGCTTTAAAATGTGTGTCTGAATGGTGTTAAACAAATTTACCTAAACCTATAACGAGGTGGGAATTGTTACATTCATTCCTCTACTATATTTGAAAAGTAAAGAAAAAGAATTGCTGATTTTTGTTAGTTATCTGTTGCCTTTTTTTAATTCAGTGGCAAAAAAACTCTGCTAAATAAACTCTGCTAAATAAAGTTTCGTGGTTATTTCTTCACCTTTTCAAAAACACCCTTCGTTTGAGTTAAAAAACCATACTTTTGAATGATAATTCTGAACAAAAACCATCGTTTGTTTACCCGTTCATTCTTCCTTCAAAGCAAAATCCCCAACCCTATTTCCCAACAGCCAATTGCATACATCTGGCTCATAATAAAAATACCTGTTACCCACTTTTATACAAGGCAATCCTCTTTCTCTCCTTAACCGGCTTAATTGGTTTATTTCTAATCCTAAAGCCTCTGCTGTTTCTCCTGTTATCTTCCCTTAGTTCTTCAGTAAGTTCATCAATCATACTTTTAATCAATTCTTCTTTTAGCTCCTCTCGGTGTTGCCTAATCTGTTCTCTAAGGTCATCGGTGATTTTATCTTTCGGCGATAATTTAATTTGGCTACCAGGAAGTAATACCGCTTTTATTCCTTTTTCGTGAAGGTCAGATAATAATCGCATCTTCCTCCTCCTTAATATCTGTTTTTTTATCCGTTATACCCCCTTTTTTATCCGTGACAGCGTGACATTGTTGATTTAATGCGGTTTCTTTCCACTTTAAGCCAAGCCAGCAACGCCATCGTTTATCTTCCTGCACAGGGTTCACAGGGTTCACACCCTTTTTATAACTTTTCCTATATGTTTTAAAAAGAGTCAAGAAAAGGGTGTGAAGGGTGTGAAGGGTGTGCAAGGTGTGTTTTGCCTCTTCGCTATCAAGGGTCTTTTGCTTTGTTTCATAACCTAAAAACTCCATCTCCTTGCCAATTTCAGTATCATTCCACTCTCTATATCCTTTTAATCGCTGCCAATGGTTAAAGGCATCTTTAAAAATCCATTTTGGGATAAACCCATTTGTGTCTTCTTCCGTGAATTTGTCTAAAAACGCACTCAAAGGATTGGTAAGCTTTTCATATTGCTCTCTTAGTTCCTCTTCCTTTCTGTCATTTGTAAAGTAATAACCTCTATCAATAAAGCTTTTTAAAAATTGCAAACTCTTATATGCCAAGCCTCTAAACTCTGTTTCGCTAATAGTATGAAACAATCCTTTATCTTCTTTTTCCGTTCCAGTTATTTTGTTTGGAAACTCAATCAAATATAATCTCCGATAGAATGCTACGGTTTTATCTGTTGTCTTTGGCAATTCGTTTGTAGAAATGATAAGCTTAGCGTAATTCTCAAATTGAAAAGGTTGTCCCCATTTCTTTTCTGCTCGGATTAGGTCACCTCCGGTTAGTTGTTTAATCAAATCTGTGTTTTTCAGTGAAGTGTAAGATATTTCACCAGCAATAGCTGCCATTTTTCTATATAGCTCAACTGAAGCAAATCTGTTGTTTTGAAGACTCTCCAGGCTGGTTGTAGTAATATTGTCTTTATCAAGAATATGTTTCAAGATATCTAAAAATAAGCTCTTACCGTTTCCGCCACTTCCGTATAGGAAAAATATCTTTTGATAGGGATAATCTCTATACAGGGTGTATCCTACAAGCTCAAAGAGGTCTGTTGGGTCTTTTACAATATCTTTAAAAATTTTGTCTATTTTTGGGCATTCAGCCTTAGGGTCATAATCCACAGCAAGCTTTGATGTAAAGTAAAATTCTGGTGTAAACTCTGTAAACTCACCTGTTTTAAGATTATAGACGCCATTATTAAAAGGTATCAATTCTCTTTGTGGCTCTGGTAGCATTGGTATTCGTGAATTAAAAATATAACCCTTCAGGTCTTCAATAATCTCTTTTATGTAATAACTTTTCTGTTGTTCTTCGCCAATAAGATTTTGCCTTAGTTCTGCTTCTATATAAGTATCCGCATTGGTTATCCACAAATTATTTGAAGGATTAAAAATATAAAGGGTTTTATTTTTATCGCTATAAAGTTTGTATTTTTCCGTTATTTTCTTGGTGTAAGCCCGGGGACTAAACTTTGGAAGGATAACAATTTTTTCTTTTTGCTGTTGCTGTTCGGTTTTAAAAATATCTTCAATAAACTTTTTAGACATGCTCATTGTGCAAGCTCCTTTACTGCTGTCTTGAAGTCTGCACCAGTGAGTTTTGCATAAAGGTCAATAATGTCCCCATGTTCCTGACAACCAAAACAATGGAAGCTATTACTATCTGGATATAAGAAAAAAGAAGGATTTTTGTCATTGTGGAAAGGGCAAAGCGCTATGTAATATTTGCCCTTTTTTACAACATTTATGCCTAACTGTGTTGCAACATCAACTATGTTTGTTTGTTTGGCTTTTTTTTTAGCAATTCCCAATTCAGTGGTTTGCTTCGCCGTTTGCTTCTCAATTGAGCCTGTAACATATTTTAATAGCAGGAGGGTGATCGTGCATAATGACTTCGCAGCAACCAAGAAGATCAAAGAATTTTCAATATCACTCTTAAAAAGTCTGGGTATAAGTATTATAGCGGGCTTATTCGCAAGACTTGTAGCCTTTCCGATTATGGCACTTCTGCACAATAGATGGGTAACCATCATTTCTTACGAAACTGTAGATCTTGTGTATCTTTGGGTTGGACAAATCGTAGGAAGTTTAGTGTTTGTAATTTATATGTACATAGACTTGCGTGGCCACAATTGGTCTAAGTTGTCCAGCATTCTTGCGGTAATAATTCTGATAGTATTTTTATTTATATTTGGAAGTGTATTATCAAGTATATGAATGTATGTGTTTTTGCCTATTTATTTACTCGCCGAACGCTGGCAACCTGTAGTGATTAGTTTGGCGTTAGTACCATATAAATAGAGACGAGGTTTTATGTTTCTGTTTATTTTTTCCAAACAATGGAAGACAAAGGAGGAAAGAAAATGAGGAATTTAATGTATTCCCTGCTGGCGGCGGTATTAATAATATTCGTTTTTCAATCGGTTACTATGGCGTGTCAATTTGACACAGACTGCGACCCCGGAAGTAAATGTATCAAGGCATCTGGTTCAATCTATGGAGTTTGTGTTGGTGGGATTTCTCCAGGAAATAGTAATGATGAGACTCCTGTTTATTCACCTCTGGACATAAATAAAACTTACGGTAATACATGTCAATTTGATATTGACTGTGGTCCTGGCTCTGTCTGTGTAAAAAGTGGTGGGAGTATTTATGGAACTTGTATGAAAGAGTAAGTTAGCTGGCATAAATCAAATTCATGAGTAGGAGAAAAAATGAAGAAAGTTATCGTGATTGTTTTTGTGATAATTATGATATTTTTAGTTAATCCTATAATCCTATAACCTATGCAGGTTGTGTAGATGTTGGCAGCGCTATCCCATGGAGTCGCATTAATACCCATACGATCATTGTTTATAGAGGAAGTACTCCTTTGGCGCTCTTAAAAATACCTTATTGCTATATTTATTCATCATCTGAAATACGATTTGTTACAGATTATATATGTAATTGGGATAAAATAATTGTAGATGGGGAAGTTTGTGATATTAGAAAGGTTGAAAGACTATAATTCTTTGATTTGCCAAGCTTGCCTACTCATAAACCTTTTTTAATGTGGTCTTCACGCTTCAACAGCTCTCATCCTCCCTACGGTTCATCTTTGCTGTGGAAAATCTAATCCTGTTTAAAACAACCTTCTTTTTAGTATTTTATAGAAATTTTCCCTTTTTCCTATCATCAAGACATAAACCGCTTTTCTTTGCTCACTAATAAGGTAGCAAATCCGATATTCTGTCCTTGTCTTTTTGAAGTGATACGAATATATACCCTCAAAGTTGCCTACTAACTGTTCTCCAATGTAAGGGTTGCTCAAAATAGCTGATATGTGAATTTCCTTAATCTCTTCTTGAATTGCTTTATCAATTTTCTTTATATCCTTTTTTACTGCCGGGTGATACTCGTCTCTAAACATCAAAAACCTTATCCTTAGAGAGTGTCTTCACCCTTCCAAGCTCAACATCTTCCTTTCTCTTTAAAAGTTCCTTGCCTTCATCCGTCAACATAATGGAGAGAGTCTCTAAATCCTCTTTGCCCATATTGCTAATAATTCTTGCCAAATCCTCTATAGTTATGTTCAGCGTTACCTGTGGCATCTTGACCTCCTCTGCAAAATCTTATTTTTTAAAAAACAACTTTAACAACATAGTCACTACCTTTTTTTAGACATGACTGTTTACCTCCTTCTCAAGTTTCTCTAAATAATCAAGTGCTTCCTCTTTAGTAAATAAAGGTGTTTTCTCTGCTTCTTCCATTGCCTTTAAAAGCCCATAATCTTCAAGTGCTTCAAGCATTTCTTCCCAAAGCTCTCTTGGAACAATTACCTTTTTACCATCCTCAGTAATTTCTATCTTTTCAGCCAAACTACTCACAATTACCCCCTTATTTAAATGGTATAGTTTTACCTTCGCTTTTCTCTTTAAACATCTTCTCTACTCCTTCAACCGCTTTTCTCTGGACGCCCGGCAACAGGTGGCTATACCTCTCTGTCATCACCAGGCTCTTATGTCCTAATAATTCCTTTATGGTATAAATAGGAGTGCCTTGAATAGCCAACCAGCTGGCAAAGGTATGTCTTAGGGTATGGAATATAACCTTATCCCTTCTATCTTCTACCCCATCATTTAAACCCAACGCCTTAATAGCTTCATTGAAAGCCTTTGAAATAGTCTGAATTCTGCCACCGTTTCTGTCCTTGAAAACCAGCTCATTTGGTTTGCCTTGTCTTTTTGCTTTAAGCATAGCCTTTATTTCTGGTGTCATGTATGCTATTCTATTAGTTGTGTTCTTTGGGTCTTTTATCCGTATAAGCTCATTCTCAAAGTCAATGTCCTGCCATATAAGATTAGCAATTTCTCCAAATCTCATTCCTGTGTGCAGACTCAAAAAAGCTAACTCATACAATTGTTGACTCCTGCGTTTGCACTCATTCAGTAAGCTTTGTGCTTCTTCTGGTGATAAAAAACGCATGCGTCTATTATCCTTTTTAGGTCTCTTTATTCCAAAAGCAGGATTGTTTTTTGCAATGTTCCATTTAATCGCCATGTTAAAAGCCATACGAATAACATCAATGGCATAATTTATGGTTTTGGGTGCTTTGTCTGCCTCGTTCATCTTCTTTTTTAACCGTTCAATATCAAATTGACTTATATCCTTTAGGCATTTATTACCTATCACTGGCTTTATCCACAACCTGAATAACATTTCTTCCTTTACCCAGCTAATCTTATTGCTTTGTGCGTATGGTAAATACTTCTTTATCATAAAGTCATTAAACGATATTTGTTGTTTTGCCTGTTTCCTTCTGTCATAGTATTCACCCCCTATAAGTTCGGTTTTTATCTTTGTTTCTATTTGCCTGGCAAGCTCAAGGTTATTAGGTATGTGTTTGGTAACAGCCTTGCCATTGTGATACACAACTACCCGGTAGGTTTTGTTTTGTTGGGGTAATGGTTTACCGCATTTCTTACAAATCTTATTCCTAATATTCTGGTCTGTTTTACAAAATGGACACCTTAAATAAATTGCCATAATAAACACCTCCTTTGTCTTGGGGTATGAATAGGGTATGTTTTTTTACACCTACCTATCATAAATTAGAAAGCATAAGTAAACTTATACCCCATAAAAAACACTATACCAAAGCCTTTTATCATAGTCAAGTATAAAATAGTAAACATAAGAAAAAGGGTAAATAAGTGGCTGTTAACCACTAGGTTGCAGGTTCGAGTCCTGCCCGGGGAGCCATTTTGTAGGCTCACACAAACCTTTTGTGTTTTGAATAGATAAGG
>CAZVDS010000064.1:0-6074 GCA_964626315.1 uncultured Desulfurellaceae bacterium | reverse complement strand
TTTCTTACCTTATTAAAATTGTATTTTTCTAATATTTGTTTCATTCTTGTTTTATCTTTTTCTCCTATTACTACTATTATTTCATCTACACTTTTATTTTCATTAAATTTGTTTATGGTATAAGCAATAATAGGTTTTGATTTAACCTCTATAAATTGCTTTTTTTCTCTAAATCTCTTTCCCTTACCTGCAGCAACAATTATAACACTAACCACGCTTTTAAGATACGGAAAATCTACTATTTTTCAACAATATTATTGATAAGTTAAAAATTTGTGTTTATACTCTCTAAAACTCTTAAGGGGGACGATGTATAAAATTCACAACTTTCTGTTTTTATTGAAAACAAGGTGGATAGAGAAGGAGCAATGGATGTTTGGGTGAAGATGATGGGAAAGATGTTCTTTGATGAAATAAGAACAAAGACGGTTAGGGGAGGAAATTAAGGACGAGTTGCACAACGCTTTAGGAATAAGCATAGGCGTAAAATTAGTAGAACCCAACACCGCAAAATGCAGTAAAGTAAAAGCAAAAAGAGTAATAGATAGAAGGAGAGTGTGATGGATAGATTGTGGGCACCATGGAGAATTGAATATGTTTTGAGTATCAAAAATGAGAAGGGATGTTTTCTTTGCAACAAGTTAAGGGAAAATAGCGATGAAAAGAATCATATCATCGCCAGAGGAAAATATTGTTTTGTCATCCTGAATATTTATCCCTATAATCCAGGGCATACAATGGTGGTCCCCAACCGTCATACAGCAGATATCAACTCTTTGTTTTCTGAAGAAGTAGAAGAATTGTATGAGTTTGTAAAAAGAACTATTTTTGCCATAGATAAATCTATGCAACCGGATGGATACAATATTGGCATGAATCTGGGTAAAATTGCAGGAGCAGGAGTAAAAGATCATCTGCATATTCATATTGTTCCTCGTTGGTCTGCGGATACTAATTTTATGCCTATTATCGCAGATACAAAGGTAATAGCAGAATCCAACGATGAGGTCTATCGCCAGTTAAAAAAATTTTTTAGCGAGGGGAGTTATGCGAATCTTTAAAATCGTTATTTTAGTAATAATAATAGGTTTATTTATTGTCTTTGTCTTACAAAATAATACTAAGGTGGAGATAAGATATTTTATTGTTTCATCCTCATCTTTACCTTTGTGGTTAGTGGTATTTATTGCTCTGTTTATAGGCCTCTTTGTAGGTTGGATTTTCTCATACATTAATGAGATGGAATTGAGAAAATCAATGAAGAAAAAGAACAAAGAATTTGAAGAACTAAAAAAAGAAGTTGAATACTTGAGAAATCTACCAATAACAGAAAAGGGTGAACAAAAAGCGAAAGAAATAGATGTGGACTGAATTTTTAAATCAAAAGATAATCTTTGATATTCTCATTGCCTTCGCGGCAGGATTTTGTGCTGGATATGGAATACGACTCTTAAAAAAGCGAAAGGAAAGAGCAAAAGAAAAGAGCATAGAGGGCTATGTAAAAGGAATAAGCTATATAATTGATGATGAAACGGACAAAGCTATAGAGGAATTGGTCAAAGTAGCACAAACACAATCAGATTTGATAGATGTATATATCAGCATTGGTAGCCTATTCAGAAAAAGAGGAGAAATTAATAGAGCACTCATTGTGCATAAGAGCCTTTTAGCCCGTCCCCATTTAAGTAATGAAAAAAAATCTGATATTTTTATAAACTTAGGGATAGATTATAAAAAGGCGGGGTTCTATAGCCGAGCAGAAGAAGCTTTCAAAAAAGCTTTAGAATTAAATCCTCGAGACAAACAGGCACATAGGTTTTTAGAAGAGGTTTATGAAGATAACAAAGATTGGGAAAGTGCAACCAGATGGCAAAAGAGATTTGAAACAAAGGACAATATAGTTGCCCACCTATATACAGAATGGGGTAAAAAACTATTTGCTGATGGAGATTTGGACAAAGCTCAAGAAAAGTTTAAAAAAGCTTATGATAGTGATGACGAGTGTGTAGATAGCTGTTTATGGCTGGGAAAAACATATAAAGCAAAAGGTAGAGAGAGAAAAGCACATGAAATATGGAAGAAAATAATTGTAGAAAAACCATCCTTTGCCAATCTTATTTTAGAAAACATAGAAGATAAAAAAGAATTAAAAAAAATGATAGAAGAGATGCTTATTAAAAATAAAGATAACATTTATGCTCTTTATTTTGCTGCTCGTTCCTATGAAAGAATAGAAAAATTAAAAAAAGCTTTGAGTTTATATTATTTCTTATTTTCTAAAAAAGAGATTAAGAAAATGCACATTGCTCAAAGACTAATAAACATACTCTCATCTTTAGGAAGGGACAATGAAGGAATGAAAATAATGAAAGAAAGCTTAAATTATCTCAGTAATAAAGATATAAGATATGTTTGCGCCCAGTGTGGGTTTATTTCCTCTTCTTGTTTTTGGCGATGTCCGCAATGCAAGAGCTGGGATACAGTAAAAGTAGAAATTTAATTATCTTTCTTTTTTTCCTCTAATGCCCTTCTGAGCTTTTTTAACTCATTTTTTATATTCCAGAGAATAAAAGGTAAAATCAGCCAGGAAGCAAATATTGCTACAAAGATGACAATTAAAATGATGGTTACAAAACTACCTACTGCACCTGTAAATGCATCTTCTAATACATCCCACATGGTCTTGGAATGTATCTGTTTTAATAAATATTGTCAATATATATTTAGACCTACAAAAATTTGATTTTTTAACATTTTTATAGTAAATATAATGCACATGACAGAAGTTAGAATTCATGGAAGAGGAGGACAGGGAGCAGTCGTTGCATCTCAAATTCTTGCTTTGGCAGCAATGAAAGAAGGTAAATATGTTCAATCCTTTCCAGAATTTGGTGTGGAAAGAAGAGGGGCTACAGTAGAGGCATTTATAAGAATAGGAGAGAAAAAGATAAATGAAAGATGTAAGATATATCATCCCCACTATGTAGTTGTTATGGATCCTGCACTTGTAAACATAGTAGATGTAACTGAAGGTATAAGAGAAAATGGATGGGTACTCATAAATACAAGTAAAACACCTAAAGATTTCTCTTTTCATACCAATGTGGCCGCGATAGATGCTTTTTCTATTGCCACTGGGAAAAAATTGGGCTCACATGGACATCCTATTGTAAATACCACTATTTTAGGAGCACTTGTAAAGATAGCCACAGTTGTTAAAATTAAAACTCTGGTAGAAGCAATAAGGGAAAGTATTTCTTCAAATACAGAAAAAAATGTAGAAGCAGCATTAGCTGCTTACGATAAAGTGAAAATATGAAATTTCGCGCATCGGAATTGCCCCTCACTCCTTTTTCTCTAAAAAATACAATTTCTATTAGAACGGGAGATTGGAAATATGTAGAACCGGTCTATGAAGAAAAATTGTCTCCTTGCATTTCTTCCTGTCCAGTGGGAATTAATATTACCAGTTGTATTGCCCTTTTAGCTAAAGAAGAGTTTCAAGAAGCGGCTAAATTGTGGAAAGAGAGCAATCCTTTTCCTGGTGTGTGTGGTAGGGTATGTCCCCGATTTTGTGAGAGGGAATGTCTTCGTCAACATTTAGGTGGAAGCATAACTATTCATCTCTTAGAGAGATTCATCGGTGATTTAGATATTAATATTCAAAACAAAAGTCAAAGAATAGAAAAAAGAGTGGCTATTATAGGTTCGGGTCCGGCAGGACTCTCCTGTGCTTATCATCTTTCAAGAAAGGGATATGAAATAACCATCTTTGAAAAAGAAAGACTTTTGGGAGGACTTCTACGCATTATTCCTTCCTATCGCCTGCCCGTTTCTGTGGTGGAGAGAGAAATTGAAGGAATTTTAAAACAGGGGATAGATATAGAAATAAACAAAGAGTTGGATAAAAACTTTTCTTTAAAGGAACTAAAACAACAATTTGATGCAATATGTATAGCCACAGGATTGAAGGAAAAAAAACTGGATATAACGGGAACAGGGCTTTCTAATGTGTGGAGTGGTAGGGAATTCTTAAAATTAAACAATGATATTCAGAATAAAAAGATTACTGTAATTGGTGGTGGAGATACAGCTTTAGATGCAGCAAGGGTAGCTTTAAGGAGAGGTTCAGAAGTTTTTGTTTTTTATAGACGAAGAAGGGAGGATATGCCTGCTAATCCTTATGAAATAGAAGAAGCTATAGAAGAAGGCGTTAATATAAAATACTTGTCTGAACCTTTAAGAATAGAAAAATATAGTTCTTTTCTCAGGCTCTTTTTTAAAAAGAAAGCAGATGAAAATAGTGAATTTTTTATTGATACAAATGAAGTGGTAATGGCAGTGGGTGAGGAAAAATTTGATAATAAAGTAGAAGGTGTATTTCTATGTGGAGATATATTAACACAGAAAGGAACAGTATCTCATGCCATTGGTTCTGGTAAAAAAACGGCTTCTTTAATCCATAAATACTTTTTTGGGGAGGAACCTTCTATTACTTTGCCTGTTGTGGAGTTTGAAAACCTAAATTTAGATTACTTTAAGGAAGAATATCCACCAAAAGAGGAAAAGAGAGGTATATCTCAAAGGATAAAAGATTTTGATGAGGTATATCAGGGATTAACAAAGGAAAAGATAATAAAGGAAGCAAAAAGATGTTTTGGTTGCGGAAAGTGCGGCGGATGCGATAACTGCTATATATATTGTCCTGATGTAGCTATCTCTAAAGAGGATGGAAAATATACTGTGGATTATGACCATTGTAAGGGCTGTGGTATATGCATGGAAGAATGTCCCAGAGGTGTAATTTCTATGAGGAGAACAAAAAAGTGAAGTTACTTCTTACCGGAAACTATGCCGCATCTTATGGTGCTATCCTATCCCGAGCAGAGGCTATCTCTGCTTATCCCATTACACCTCAGACCCAAATTGTGGAAAAATTATCTACTATGGTGGCAGAAGGAAAACTAAATGCCAAATTTATTAATGTAGAATCGGAACGCTCAGCTCTGGCAGTATGTATGGGAGCATCGGCAACAGGTGCCCGTGCATTTACGGCAACTTCTGCTCAGGGGTTAGCTCTTATGCATGAGCTTTTGCATTGGACAGCAGGTGCCCGTCTGCCTTTGGTGTTGGTCAACGTTAACCGAGCAATGGCTCCTGGCTGGACGGTATGGTGTGATGAAAACGATAGTCTGTCACAGAGAGATACGGGCTGGATGCAAATTTATTGTGAAAGTAATCAGGAAGTATTAGATACGGTTATTCAAGCCTACAAAATTGCAGAAAAGATTATGTTACCGATGATGGTTTGTCTGGACGGTATATTTCTCTCTCATACTCAAGAGGTAGTGGATGTTCCAGAGCAAGAAATAGTAGACAGGTTTCTTCCTCCTTACAGACCACCATTCTCTTTAGACACATCTTTTCCTCATGCCTTTGGTAGCCTTACACCTCCTCCTGTTTATTTTGAATTCCGCTACAAATTACAACAGGCGATGGATGAGGCACAAACAGAGATAGAAAGGGCAGGTAAAGAATTTGGGAACACATTTGGAAGAGATTATGGACTTTTGGATGAATATCTCCTAAATGATGCAGAGGTAGCTATCGTTGCTTTAGGAACAGTGTGTGGAACATGTAGAGCAGCAATAGATAGATTAAATGAAAAAGGAAATAAGATAGGAATGCTCAGAATAAGAACATTTAGACCGTTTCCAAAGAAAAAAATAATAAAGAGTTTAAAAAATGTAAAAAAAGTTATCATAATAGATAGAAACATCTCTTATGGTCATCACGGTATTTTGCATGAAGAGATAAAATCTGCATTTTATAGAAAACTAAATATACCATTGTTCGGTTTTATTGCTGGATTAGGAGGTAGGGACATTACTCCAGAAGATATTGAACAAATGGTAAATTACACTTTAAAACACAAAAAAACAGATAGAGACATTCTATGGTGGGGGGTAAACAAGTGAAAATACCGGAAGAAGAAAATATGAATCCGGGGCATGTTGCTTGTCCAGGATGTGCCTCTGCACTGTCAATGAGATTTGCTTTAAAAGCATTGGGAA
>CAZVDS010000063.1:0-6146 GCA_964626315.1 uncultured Desulfurellaceae bacterium | reverse complement strand
AATTGGAATGCGAGTCTCTGTTTTGTCATTCACAATTTCATTAGAAATTGGAATGCGAGTTTCTGTTTTGTCATTCACAATTTCATTATAAAACAATTATCCAAACTATCAACAATTTGTGTAAGTCCACAACATATTGGAAAATCATAGCTTTTCACCAGTATTGTAAAGGAGGCATAATTTTTAAAAATGCAATATTCTATACAAAATGGGAGGGAGCAATACGAAAAAGAGGTTCGTCCAATAATTGTTATGATTCCTCTTAATAACAATAGTGGATTATGGACCAATAAAAAACAATGTAAGATGATGCTAATTTCGAATTAACTTGTTAAGGATTTTAGAAACAGTTTGTTCAGAACTGAATTTATCTGTATCAATTGAAATATCTGGATTTTCTGGTTTTTCCATCTCTGTTGCTATAATACGGATTCCCTCTTCTCCAACCGGAGATTCCATCTGTCTATCTCTTTTTAAGCTTGTTTTTAATGAACAGTAGAGATAGATTGTGAAAATATTTTCCTTCCCAACAATACTTTCAATCATATCTCGCCATTTTTTCTTAAAAAAAGTAGCATCCATTATAATATAATCTGTTCTATTTAAACTTTCTTCCAAGAGCTTTGGAAACTGTTGATAACGATGAACTACATATATCTCATCAAACCCATTATAGACCTTGCTCGGTTTTTCCTTGACCAAAATCCTAACTTTTCCTTGTTTCTTAAGTTTATCCGCCAATTTTCTGGCAGTAGTTGACTTTCCAGTTCTTTGAATTCCACACAGAATTATGACCATATCTTAAATTATAGTATCTTTACAATAAAAGATGAAGAATTGCTTGTAAATGATTGACAGAGAAAAAATTCGTGCTAATCTATAAGCATATTTTTGAGGAGGCTAAGATGAAGGAAAATATCATGGATGAGTTGAAAAAGGTTAAGTTCCCTGAACATACAAAAGATGTTGTAAGTTTAGGTGTAGTAGAAGATGTAGAGATAGGCGAACATGGAGAGGTTACAATAAAAGGCTCATTAGGTATAGAAGATGAAATAGTAGTGCAAAAACTAAGATCCAGCATAACACAGGCTATAGAAAAAATAGAAGGCATAAGAAAGGTTAATGTAAAAATAGAAAAAAAGAACATTACTCCCCAAATAAAAAACATCATTGGCACGACTTCAGGAAAGGGCGGCGTGGGTAAGACCACAGTGAGTGTAAATGTGGCTTTGGCATTAGCTAAATTGGGACAAAAAGTAGGTATCTTGGATACGGATATTTATGGACCAAATGTACCAAAGATGATGGGTATAGAAGAGGAAACTGTAAAATTAAACCAAGAAGAAAAAGATAAAATGTTGCCCGTGGAGAAAGAGGGTATCAAGGTGTTTTCCATTGGTAATCTTATTCCCAAAGAGACGGCACTTATCTGGAGAGGGCCTTTAATTCATAAGACAATAGAACAATTTCTGAGGGATGTAACTTGGGGAGATCTGGACTTTTTGGTTGTAGATTTTCCTCCCGGAACAGGTGATGCTCAACTGTCTATGGCTCAGCTGACGAAGGTATCAGGTGGTATCATTGTTACCACGCCGCAGGATGTGGCATTAATGGATGCCACAAGAGCAGTGGATTTCTTTAAAAAACTTAAAGTTCCTGTACTTGGTGTAATTGAAAATATGAGCTATTTTGTGTGTCCTCACTGTGGGAAGAGGGTAGATATATTTAGTCATGGTGGAGGAAAGAAACTCAGCATTCAGCTCTCACTGCCATTCTTGGGAGAAATACCCATTGATATAGATATCAGAACAGGTAGCGATGAAGGGAAGCCCATTGTGATTAGCAAACCTGATTCATTGGGAGCTAAAGCCTTTATAAATGTAGCAAAAAAGATTATAGAAGAGATGAAAACCTTAGAAACATTGTAGAGAAAAATGGGCGTTTTTGATATTTTTAGAAGATCACCATTTAAAGCACTGCAGGAGATGATGAATATGGCGAATGAGTGTGTTAATCTCATTCCCACTATTTTTGACGCTTTTTTATCAGGGAAAGAGGAAGAAGTTCAGAGATTAGCAAAAGAAATCTCTGACAAGGAATATGAAACAGATATAATCAAAAATGAAATCAGGAGTTCTTTGCCTAATAGCATATTTATGTCAGTAGCACGAGGAGATGTATTAGAAATTATTACCTCCATCGATGCTGTTGCTGATGCCGCAGAGGATGTAGGTGTTTTACTCTCTTTTAAAATGATAAAAATTCCTTCTGAGTTGGTAGAGAAAGTAAAATACTTTATAGAAAAGGTAATAGATGTAGCTAATCTCTCCAAGACGGTAGTTGATGAATTGGAAACATTGAGGGAATCCTCATTTGCTGGACCAGAGACAAAACATGTCACTGAGTTGCTAGACAAACTGAACGAAGAAGAACATAAGACAGATAAGTTAGGATATGAGATTACTAAGGTTATATTGAATACCTCGGAACAATTTAGTTTTGCGGATCTGTGGCTATGGTTAAAAATTATACAGGCTACGAGTGATGTAGCCAATGCTGCGGAGAAATTGGGCAACAGAATTAGACTTATCATCTCTAAGTAAATATGCATGGTATTCTTCTTGTTATTGCCATCATCTTTGCACTTTACATGGCATGGAATATAGGAGCAAATGATATAGCTAATGCTATGGGTACATCTGTTGGTTCACGTGCCCTTTCCTTTAAACAGGCAATAATAGTTGCTGCCGTATTTGAGTTTGCCGGTGCTGTGCTTGTAGGCGGCTATGTTACAGGCACTATCGCTAAAGGAATAGTTGATCCTACTATTTATGCTGCCAACACATTCGCATTGGGTATGATATCCAGTCTGCTTGCCTCTGCTATCTGGTTGAACATCGCTACTCGCTTAGGCATGCCTGTTTCTACCACTCATTCTATAGTGGGCGCAGTTATGGGATTTGGTATTGTAGGAAGTGGATTTCCCTCCATTCATTGGGCAAAAGTTCTGCAAATTGTATTAAGTTGGTTTACTTCTCCCTTGATAGGAGCAATCATCGCTTTTCTTATTTTTTCTTTTATAAAAAAACTAATTTTCCAAGTAGAAAAACCTGTTGTCGCTGCTAAAAAATATGCACCTTATTTAGCATCCTTAGTTATTTTAATACTTACTTTTGCCATTTTTTATAAAGGTTTAAAAAACTTACATCTATATCTTTCATTTAACAAAGTATTACTCATTGCTTTTGTAATTGTCGCTGTCACATTTTTTGTGACGAAAATGCTTATCGCTAAAGTAGAGGTAAGGGAGGTATCTTACAAAAAAAGATACCCTCAGGTAGAACGTGTATTCAAAGGTTTGCAGATAATCACTGCTTGTTCTATGGCTTTTTCTCATGGGGCAAACGATATAGCAAATGCTGTTGGGCCTTTAGCTGGAGTAATATTTGCTTACAAATTTACAGAAGGCATATCAGGAATATATGTACCAGTATGGGTTTTGGGTATAGGAGCTTTAGCTATTGTTATTGGACTAGCTACTTATGGATTTAGAGTGATTATTGTCATTGGAAGAAAGATTACTGGTATGAATCCTTCCCGAGGATTCTCGGCAGAACTTGGTGCAGCCACTACTGTTTTACTCTGTTCCAGATTGGGTCTTCCCGTATCAACTACTCACACCTTAGTGGGTGCTGTGATTGGTGTAGGTCTGGCTAGAGGTGTAGCATCCTTAAACTTGAGAATTATTAAAGATGTTTTCTTAGCCTGGATTTTGACTGTTCCCATAGCAATGGTTCTCTCTATTGTAATATATCTCATTTTAGGAATGTTTTTCAAATGAGAATAGCATCCATAGATTTAGGCACGAACACACTGAGAATACTTATCGCCGATGTAAAAGAAAACAGGTTGTATCCTCTTTTTTCGCAAAACGCATTGGTTAGAATAGGAGAGGGTGTATCTAAACAAAAATTACTTAAAGTCTCGGCTGTGGAAAGAACAATATCTGCACTTGAAGGATTCAAGAAAAAGATAGATAATTTTCAGGTTCAAGAGGTATTATTTTTAGCTACCAGTGCATTGAGAGAAGCAGAAAATAGAGATGTTTTCTTAAAAAAGGTGAAGAAAGTAGGTTTTTCACCTCAGATAATCAACGGGAAAAAGGAAGCAGAACTTACTACAAAAGGTGCTCTATTTCTGCTCAAAGAGAAACATAAATTAAAAAATACCAATCTCTTTTTTGATTTAGGCGGTGGAAGCACAGAATTTGTCATCTTTGATAAAGGAATAGAATGTGTCTTAAGCATTCCTCAAGGAGTGGTGAAACTCACAGAATCCTTTTTATTGCATGATCCTCCAGCAAAGAAAGAATTAGACAAATTAAGGGATTTTATTGGACATACATTGTCTGAATCATTGAAGGATTTCTTAAGCTATCCAATAAAAGAGATCATTGGTGATGCAGGGACAGTAACTACTCTTTCTGCTATCGCTTTAAAACTTAAAGAATACGATGAAGAAAAAACCACAGGGTTTCATCTAAGGGAAAAAAAGATAGAAGAATTAAGAGAGAAAATGGTAAGATTAACTGCAAAGGAGAGATTATGTAAGTTTCCTCTATTAGAAAAAGGAAGAGAAGATGTAATTGTATCAGGATGCATATTCCTGGAGGAATTGTTGGATTTGTCTAAAAAAGATGAGATAATCTCCACCGATGGAGGCTTAAGGGAAGGTATTATTGTGGAGAGATTTTCTCTACCCTGGATTTAACAATGCCATCTTGCAATTGTGTTTTTAATGTAAATTTAGGAAAAACATTCTTTACAGTTTTTATTACCTGTCCTGTTTCATCGTATGTTATGGAATAACCTCTTTTTAAAATAGATGTAGGGCTAAGTGCACATAATTTTTCTTTTAGTCTTTTAAATTGTTCCCCCTTTCTCTCATATACAATATTTGTTTCTCTAATTATTTTATCTGTTAACTCATCTATTTTTCTCATCCTATCCTGTAATGAGGAGATAAACTTAAAAATGTTTTTTTCACCCCAGATAAAGTCATATTCTCTCTTTCTCATTTCAAACATCCTTAAGGCATTGTTTTTTATATTATTTCTAATTAAATTTATTTTTTCGAGAAGTTCAAATCTATTTTTTACAACCAGTTCTGCCGCAGCTGAAGGAGTAGGTGCACGCAAATCCGCAACAAAATCCGCAATGGTAAAGTCCACCTCATGACCTATAGCACTGATTAGAGGATAACGACAGGCATGAATTGCTTCTGCTACCTCTCTTTCATTAAATGTCCACAAATCTTCCCACGAACCTCCGCCTCGGGATAAAATCACCGCATCTACATCAATAAAGCTTGTATTTATTATATTAAGAGCTTGTATTATCTCATATTTTGCTGTTTCTCCTTGAACTTGCACTGGATAGATGTAAAGTTCAATACCTTTTGCTCTTCGTGAGATAATATTAACAATGTCTTTAATAGCTGCACCGGTAGGAGAGGTTACCACTATAATCTTTTTGGGGAAGGGAGGAATGGGTTTTTTATGTTCAAAATAACCCTTTTTTTCCAATTCTTGTTTTAGTTGTTCAAAAGCAAGTTGTTTTGCTCCTAATCCTTTAGGTTCAATATGTCCTACGATGAGTTGATATTCACCCCGAGGAGGATAGACACCAATACTGCCCAAAGCAACAACCTTCATTCCATTTTTTGGCAGAAAGCCTATTCTTTGAGTTGTGCTTCTGTAAATTACCGCTCGTATACTACTTTTTTCATCCTGTAATGAAAAATACATATGTCCAGAAGAGTGATGTTTGAAATTGTTTATTTCTCCTTCTACCCACACTCTGCGGAAATTTTCTTCTAAAAGGTTTTTTATATGCATAGTGAGTTCTGTTACAGAATAGATAGCCTTCATATCTTTATTTTATACAAATTCCTGCTGGTGTAAATAAGCGAAAAATATTATTATAAAATATGGATTTAAAAGCAGTGATATTTGATTTAGATGGAGTTGTTGTAAATACAGTTCCTTTGCATTTTAAAGCCTGGAAAAAGATGTTTTCTGAACATGGAAAAAATTTTAGCTTTCAAGATTACAAAGAAAAAGTAGATGGCATACCCAGAATAGATGG
>CAZVDS010000062.1:0-6289 GCA_964626315.1 uncultured Desulfurellaceae bacterium | reverse complement strand
GCATTTTCAAAAGATAATCTTAAAGCTCTTGCCATAATGAAAATATGATATCAGAGGGTTGGATAAATGTCAAATGCAAAGACACGACCCCTATTCCCGCTATTTCAAAATTGTCTACATTATAAATGAAATATTAAAAGTTATAAATAAAAATTAAACCCATTTTTTTAGTTTTTCTTTTGCCTTTTCTACCTCCTTTTTATTTTTTGAAGTTATTTTTACAAAAACATTGCCATCCCTACCATAAGAGCCTATCTTTACATTGTATCTTTTTAGAGTTTCTTTAATAGCAGGTATAATTTGCGATTCCTTTTTTTCTGTCTTCATCCACTCTGAATGTATCTTTTCCCCTTTAAAATATTCTTTTGTCTTCTCAAATACAACTTTCATCTCTTTGGGCACACCAGGCAAAACAAATATTCTATTTTCAATGATAAACCCAGGAGCTACACCCACATCGTTTTCAATGAGCCTGCACCCCTCAGGTAAATCTGCCATCCTTAGCACATTTTCTATTCTTACCTTTTCCTTTATACCTTTTCTTCTTATTTTCTCTTTTATAATTTTTTCAGCAATTTTGTTTCTTACAATCTTTTTATTTAAGGCTCGGGCTACGGCTTCTCTGGTCTTATCATCTGGAGTGGGACCCAATCCGCCAGTTATAATAATCTTATCCTCGCAATTTTGAATTTCACTGGCAACTACAGAAACATCATCAGGTAATGTAATAATCTTTTCCGGAATACTACCTAAATCTGTCAATCTTTTTGCCAAATAGGTAGCATTCGTATTTTCTATATCTCCGGCTAAAAGCTCATCGCCGATACACATTATTACCATCTTTCCCGCCTTTCAAAAAAATGTTCTCATTCTCCTTTATAGATTTTGTAAAAACCTTTTCAATTAGTAAAAAATTACAAGCTCATTGCTTTGACGGGGCACACTTTTACACACCAGCCACAGGCGATACATCTTTCAGGATAAAAGGATACTTTCATCGTTTTTTTGTCATCTATTACCAATGCTTCAGGAGGACATACAGAAGTGCAAATTCCACAATGGTAGCATTTATCTTCATCTCTTTTTATCTTTTTCTCTATAAACTCTACAATTACATTATTCTCTATTAGATAATCTAATCCAGCTTGCAGTTTCTCTTTTTCTCCCATGAGTTCCATAATAAGCACGCCTTCTCTTCTGGGAAGTATCTTTGCTTCTATGATATTAAATGCTAAATCAAAATTTCTGGAAAGCTCACATACAATAGGTCTATCTACAATTTCTTTCTTGAATGTAAGAATTACCTTTTTAGATATCATCTTCTACCCCTTACAAACTTCTATATCTCCCCACATGCCTGTTTTATTGCCTATAATGATAATACATCCCAAAACAGCATTTATGTTTTGAGCAAAATTTAATCCTGTTTTAATATCTTTTTCATCTTTTACAATATTGCCAATCCTTGTTGCTAAGGCATCGGATAATATTGCACTGTGAGAAATAATGACACAAGCATCCGTTTTACCTAAACTTAAAGATGGTCCTACTGTTGCAGATGAGGTGCAGATACCATAGGGCAATGGATCTTTCTTTAGCTTTATCATCATTCCACTTAAAGGAGATGAACCTGCAAATATTGCTATTTTTGGTGGAGTGTTCAATTTAAGGAATATATCACCACCGTTTTCTATAATGTATTCTTCATCATTCATCACTCCCTTTCCTACAAATTCTGCTATTGCTCCAGCTACAGCAGCCATTGGACCTACACCAGCAATCTGTGTATATTTCATCATCTCTTTGACAATCTGCGGTGCATCTTCATCTATTTTTAAGGGTTTTAAAGAGTTGAGAAAATTCTTTCTTTTTTGAATATAATCTTCAATATCTTTTCTTAAATCTTTCAAATTTCTTTCTATTTCATTTCTCTTATTAATATGTGATTTAATAAACAGATTGGTTTCTTTTACTTTTACAGTATAGTTTTGAAAATTTTCTGAAGGTATGCGATAAAAGTGATTATACATCTTTTACATATTTTTTGGGTTTATAATCCTTTCCCTGAGGTAATTTTTCCTGAGGTTCAGAGAGAAAGAATTTCTTATCTTTAATTTTACTCTTTAATGTTTCTGCTACTTCTGTTGCTTTAAAATAACTGGACATGGGGAAAGAAGAAACATTCTCGCCATTTATTTTTATATACCCACTTTTTAATTGTTTATAATTTACTTTTCCATAAGTTTTTTCTTTGTTTTGAGGATAATCATAGCCGTAATCCTCAATGTATACATAGATATCTTCGTCACTTATTCCCGTATAATATGCAACTTCCTCATTTAATATAGGTATAGGAATTCCTATACCTATGGTTAAAGAAGCTCCATATCCTAATATAGATACGCCTCTTACAAAATCAGGGTTCATGCCTTTCATATCGCCAATACAAGCTAATGTTCCAGCGGCAGATAAAACAATTCCCCTTTCTGTTCTTTCTACATCAGGATTATGCTGTGTGCCGGGGAATATAATATAACCTATTCCACCACCCAAAAATATTCTTGTGCCTATACCTATAGTTAAATAAAATGGATCATTAAGAAGTGGGCTTAGCTGTCCGGCTGAAGAATAAGTAGCATTTGCCAGGTTTGGTTTTAAAACACCCATATAGGTGTAGACTGTTTTATCCGATGTATTTACTGCACAAGTATAGTTCTGGCAAGCATTTCTTGGATTGCATAAGGTAGCATATGACAGATTGCGAATAGTGATTTTTTTACTAAACGAGGTACGAGGATAACAATCTGTTCCATACCCCTCTACTCTCAGTTCTACCTTCTTTTTAGCAATAAGGTCTTCTATTACATGTCCTCCACCGTAAGAGAAACTGCCCGGATGCACCTTATTTAAGGGATCGCCCTCTCTTACTGATGTTGCTCCAATAAACAAATCTACCGCTGCCAGTCCAGTATAGACAGGAATATCATTTAGCCAGGCTTTGTATGCCTTTATACGGGGAGTAGTGTGGCCAAAATTTATAAATGCTCCTGATGAACACATGGTGCCAAATGTGCCTGTAGTTACTACATCTACTTTCTTTGCCGCACCAACAATACCTTCTTTTTCAACGATATCTATCATCTCTTCTGCATTTACTACTACCGCTTCGCCTTTTTTTATCTTTTCATTTATTTGTTTTATGGTCTTATTTACCCTGTACTCTTCCATTTTCGCTAATTTAGATTTTATATTTCTTACTGTCAAGCTTAAATCTCTTTGAGATTTGAGCTTGCAAAAATTGAAAATTTTTGTCAAGGAAAATGACTTCATCATTTTACTTGCAACTGCCAAAGGCAGTTGTCAAGACAAATCTTCGATTTGCTTGCGAATATTATAGATATTCGTCAAGTCTTTTTCATATTAAAACAATGTATTTTCACTTTCCAACAGGAAAAGTGTGGGTGCAGGTGTAAGTGAGAAGTAGAGATAAGTTTTAATCCATTTACAGATTATTCTTTCTAACTGGCAGCGTGGGTTTTTGAGCCTGCCAACAGTGTAAGTTTGCAATAATAAACTAAAAAAATGGGAAAAAGGTTGACATGATATAAAAATTATCTTACTTTATATAAGTAAAACTAATGGAAGGTAAGAATATGAAGACTTTAAGAGTAAGCACTAAAGGTCAAATAGTTATACCCAAAAAGTTAAGAAAACATCTCGATATCAAACCAGGGGATCGATTGATCTTTAGATTAGAAAACAACAAACTTTTACTTACAAAGGAAAAGGAATCTCCATTTGATAGATACTACGGTTTTCTTAACAAAACAGGAAGTTCAGATGATCTGGTTAGGGAAATGCGAGGTAAAAGATGATATTTTCAATTGACACCTGTATTTTGCTGGATATTCTTTTGCCGGATCCGCAGTTTGGAGAGTCATCCAAAAATCTCCTTAAAGAAGCAAGCATTAAGGGGCATCTATTAATTTGTGATCTTGTTTATGCTGAGCTTTCTCCTCAGTTTTCAACAAAGAGAGATCTTGATGAGTTTTTAAATGATACTGGAATAAGAATTAAACACCTTTCTTTTGATGTTTTATGGAAAGCAGGTAAAGCATGGAAGGATTATCTTAAGGAGGGAGGGAAAAGGAAGGCTCGCATACTACCGGATTTTATTATAGGCGCCTTCTCAAAATTAAGTGCTAATGCCCTCATTAGCAGGGACAAGGAATTTTATAAGAAATATTTCGACATTAAGATTTATGAGTAACTATTTTAGAAAACTTCAGCTAAATAAAAGTCATTAAAGCAACAATTCATCCCTGCAGGTCACTTTCCAACAGGAAAAGTGTGGGTGCAGGTGTAAGTGAGGAGTAGAGATAAGTTTTAATCCATTTACAGATTATTCTTTCTCACACTTCACACCTTTCGCTTCACATTTGCGACGAAGTCGCCGGTCTTAATCCCTTTTTACAGGTCACTTTTTCTAACTTACAGGATTATCAAGAAAAGACTCGCTGAGAAAAATATTGCGTTTCAATGCTTGGAATTCTGAATCAAAAGGTTATCAATAATTGTTGTGAATATAGAAACAGCTTATATAATAACTCCTGGTCCTGATGCTGGAAAGGAGGTAAAGTAATCTATGGATGAATTAGAGATGCAAAAACTACTTGAGGAATTGAATGAAGAAGAGAAGGAAAAACAGGAAAAGCTATTAAAACAGGTTAAAGGTATGAATCTCAACGAAGATGAGAAAAAATTATTTGACCATCTCATATCTGTGAGAGAAAACAAACTAAGAGCAATAAGAGATGCCATAGAGATAATAAAAAACAGAAGAGCTTGTGGAGATAAGAGGTTTTAAAATCTGAGCACACCGGGGGTCTATCATCGTATTTTAGACGATAGACCCCTCACTTGTTTGACCCCTCACTTGCTTTTAATAATTTGGAGTTTATAAAATCAGCAAGGTTTACCGATGGAAGCAACCTCATATTAAGCGGCAATATTGAACAAGCTTGAAAAATCATGCCTCTTATTATGCCATATATTATAGCAAGGCCGTTGTATAATATAAAATTTACTTGCTTTTCTTCAGGAAGATTTTTATCAACATCAAACAAAACAGCAATCTCTATTTTAGATTTCAAGGCAGGGTTTTTAGCTCTATCGTTAACTTTTAGCGTAAAATGGAATCCTCTGTATTTTTCATTATTATCACCTTCCGCCGATTCTACAGGAATGAAGTCTGCGTCCAATATAAATTTGTTGATACCGTTAATGTTTTCTTCTAATTTAAACTGTTCTACCTGTAATTTTTTAAGCTGCATGACAGATGTCTTTAATTTCATCTTTTCCCCTTAAATTTTCTGTTTTTATAAGCTTGAGCATATTTTTGTCGGGAATTGTGTCTGTTTTTTTATCCCATTCACCTATAGAAATGGTGGCATCTACTTCCATAGCAGCCAATACTTTAGCAAGAGTTTTTAAGCTTATGTTATTTCCACTGAAAATCTTTGTAATATAGGAAGGCTTAACATTCATCTTTTCGGCTAATTGTTTTTTCGTCAGACCTTTTTCCCCCATTAGCTTTTTTAATTGAGTAGATATATCAAGAATAAGACCTTCGTATATAAAATCACTGTCGTATTTATATTCCTTTAACAAATCTCTCAAATTCATCCTTAACCTCCTCAACAATAGAACAAACTTTTTCTATATTTCTTCTTTTCTCTGAACTGTTCCTTTTCTGAACTCTCCACATATGCACTGCTAAAATGTATTTGTCGTGTTTATAACAACCAAGTCTGTAAGGTTTTGGCTTTAGTTCATAAGCCTTAGAACCTTTACAAGATTTAATTAGTTCCCATTTTTCAGGGCTGTTCGGTATTGTTGCTGATAATCTTTTTAAACTTTATAACACTTTTTTCTTTGCCTTCCCGTCTTTCATACTAATTATTTCCTGTTCCACTTTCTTCAGAACGCATATTGTATATTCTAATTTTTTTACAAGAGAAAATTTATCATTATCAACCATTTTTCACTCATAAGTTAAATAAAGTGTATATAAAATAAATCAGTTGTCAAGACATAAATCTCAAAGAGATTTAAGCTTGCAACTACCAAAGTAGTTGTCAAGACATAAATCTCAAAGAGATTTAAGCTTGCAACTACCAAAGTAGTTGTCAAGACATAAATCTCAAAGAGATTTAAGCTTGCAACTACCAAAGTAGTTGTCAAGACATAAATCTCAAAGAGATTTAAGCTTGCAACTACCAAAGTAGTT
>CAZVDS010000061.1:0-6367 GCA_964626315.1 uncultured Desulfurellaceae bacterium | reverse complement strand
AGAAACTCACCATTTCCAAAACCTATCTCCACATTCAATGGATTTTCATTCTTAAATAGATTATGAATATTTCTAAAAGTATTTAGGTCTATCTCAAATCGCTTTGAATAATCGAAGAAGTAATCCATTTTTTTGTTAATATTCAAATTGCTCCATATTATGTGACTATTTGTATTTTTTTGTATAAAAAGTCCAATCCTCTTGAGTGTCTCTTTTATCAGATAATTTACCTCCACTTTTACTCCTGTTCCCAATTTTATCATTGTATTTTCACCCTTTTGCAAAACCTTTATAACAAACCCTATGCAACCCGTTTCTGTAATAATATTAATAGGAATTAAAATTTCATTGTCAGATACAAGCACATCTAAATATTGTATAAAACAACTACCTACCTTTTCCTCTTTGGGTTTAAGACAGGAAAGCAAATCTGACAAAGATTGTTTACATAATAATATATGCGGCATTTTTAAAAAATATCAAAAAATCAACAAAAAGAAAGAGCTATAATAAACGGTGATTGGTTTCATGGTAAATTAGATTTCTCTTTATAAAAATCAACCCTCCCTCTTTATTATCTGAGTTAAACTCACATCAAGAGCATGTGTCAAAAACTACTTTTAAATGCCGCATTCATCACCTCCTATTAGCGATTGCGCATAACATACCCAGCATAGCTTAGGTAGAATTTGGGCGTAGCGAAGCCTTTTACCTACTGTTAGACGAGTCCGATAGGACCAAAACCTGAAGGGTTTTGAGTTGGCACCGAGCGAAATTTTTGGAATAAACAGCATCCTTTTCATCCCCTAAAATAATTTCTAAAAACAATGAATAAAGCAACCGAAATTATACTAACTCCTGCACCGTAAATAAAGGTTATGTTTGGATTAATTTGCCATAAAAATCCAGCAATTAAACTGGCAGGTAGTGCTGCCAAACCCGTTGTGGTATGAAATGTTCCCAATGCTGTAGCTCTTAACTCTCGCGATGACAAATCAGAAACAAAAGCCCTTTGATTACCATCCACTATTGCATAAACCAAACCATAAAGAGCAAATAAAACCACGAAAGTTGTTAAGGAGTTTGCAAATACAAATCCAAGAGAAGTTAACGAAAACAGGAAATAGCCAAAAACAATAACTTCTATCCTTCCTATTCTGTCAGAAAGACTACCAAAGGGGATAGCAAACAAAGCGTAAAAGATGTTGAAGAGAATATATAAGAGAATTGGCACTCCAACAGATAGTTTACCTGTAAAGAATTCCTGAGATTTAAGAATAAAAAACATGTAACTAAAATTTGCTAAAGTAAATATGGTGGAGATTAAGATAAATAATTTGAGAGATTGAGGAAAATTCCTTAAACCTATTTTTAGACTTATATCCTGAGGCTCTCTTTTTCTCTCTTTCACAAAATACAATGGAATTAAAGAAGCAAATGCAATAACTGCAGCGATGAATATAATCGTCTTAAAATCAAAATCCAAAAACCAAAATAAAAGAAAAACAATAATTGATCCCGAAATAGCTCCAGAAGTATCCATTGCTCTATGAATTCCGAAACCTTTGCCTCTTTCTTTTGGCATAGAATCGGCGATAATAGCATCCCTTGGAGCAGTTCTTAATCCTTTACCTACCCTCTCCAAGCCAGCAAAAACTAAGATATGTTGCCATGTTTTAGAGAAGGCTAAAAATAACTTAAATACCGAAGAGGTTAGATAACCGGAAGAAACAAATATTTTTCTTTTTCCTGTTTTATCAGACCAGAAACCTACGAGAACTTTCAGGATACTTGAAATACTATCTCTCAATCCACCAATTAATCCAACAACTAACCCAACACCACCCAATACTGTAATAAACATTGGCAGAATCGGCATTATCATCTCACTGCTTAAATCATTTAAAAAACTAACAATGCCCAGTAAGATTACATTTTTGCTTATACTCTTAATTGCTTTCATTTCACTTCCTTTCCAAAGCTTAATCTTAGAAAAGGATTATTGCAACTTTTATCCTTCAAATAAAAATTTGACATGACATTCCTGCTTGGAGTATTGTATTTAAAAAAGAGGAGAAACAATGATAGGCGTTGTTTTAGCCGCAGGTAAAAGCACAAGAATGGGATCTTACAAAACGAAATTGCTACATGATTTATGCGGGAATCCTGTTATATTTTATCCCCTTAAGTTAATGAAAGATCTTCATATACAAAAAATAATAACTGTGGTCAATGAGACAATTAAAGAAGAGATGGAGAAACTATTTGAAGGATGGAATATAGATTTTGTGGTGCAAAAAGAACAAACGGGCACCGCTACAGCTCTTTTATGTGCATTAGAAAGTATTCCTGTTGATAATTGTAAATATCTCCTTGTTATGGGCGGAGATACGCCCCTTCTCAATAAAGATGATGCCCAAAAATTTATAGATTTTGTAAAGATAAAAGGTTTAGATGTAGGACTTATGT
Organism: uncultured Desulfurellaceae bacterium; assembly: GCA_964626315.1. Lineage (GTDB taxonomy): Bacteria > Campylobacterota_A > Desulfurellia > JAGGSF01 > JAGGSF01 > CAZVDS01. The sequence goes on along the minus strand of CAZVDS010000061.1, from coordinate 3,898 downwards.
CTGCAATGTTAGATAAACCTGCTGATTATGGAAGAATAAAAAGAAAAGAAGGAAAATTAGAAAAGATTGTAGAAGCAAAGGAAGCAACCAAAAAGGAGATTAAGATAAATGAGGTAAATAGCGGGATTTACACGATAAAATCCTCTCGTGCAAAAGAACTTCTATCAAATGTTATAAGAAATAATATCTATAAAGAATATTATCTCACCGACATAGTAGAATATGCAATAAAAAAGGATGTATACTTATCAAATAACAGCGATATAATCTTAGGTGTAAACACCAGAGGGGAATTGAGTTTAGTAAGAAAAAAAATGCAGGATAGAATAATAGAAAATTTACTTAATGAGAGTGTAACGATTATTGACCCTAATAATACATATATTGATTATGATGTAAAAATAGGAAAAGATAGCATAATCTACCCATTGGTATATATTCGTGGGAATACTGTTATTGGTCAGAGCTGCACTATTGATGTAGGTTCAGTTGTTGAAGACAGTATAATCTCAAACGATGTAAACATACATCCATACAGCATTATAGAAAAAAGCCATATAGAAAAAGGATGCTCTGTTGGTCCTTTTTCACATTTAAGGCCGGAAACAATATTAAAAAAAGGCGTGAAAATAGGCAATTTTGTAGAGGTAAAAAAATCAATGGTAGGAAAAAATACGAAAGCATCTCACTTAAGCTATATCGGAGATGCAGAAATAGGCAAAGATGTAAATATAGGAGCAGGCACTATTACCTGTAACTACGATGGATATAAAAAGAATAAGACGAAGATCGGTGATAGGGTATTTATCGGTTCCAATACGGAGATCGTTGCCCCGGTAGAAATAGAAAATGATGCTATCACTGCCGCAGGAACAACAATAACCAAATATGTTCCTCCCCATAGCTTAGCCATATCCCGAGTCCCACAACAAAATATAGAAAATTGGGTAAAAAAATATAGAGAAAAGAAAAAATGTGTGGAATAGTAGGCTACATCGGTAAAAGAAATGCCGTTCCTTTACTTATAGAGGGATTAAAAGCGTTAGAATACAGAGGCTATGATTCCAGCGGTGTATCAATAATAGATAAAAAGGAAATAGAAACAACAAAGGCATCGGGGAAAATAATAAACCTGATAGATAAACTATTCAAAAAGCCAATAAGCGGAAATATAGGAATAGGACATACACGGTGGGCAACTCACGGAGAACCTAACGAAATAAACGCCCATCCTCATCAAAGTAAAGAAGTTGCTATTGTGCACAACGGTATTATAGAAAATATAGAAGAGATTGAAACCTTTTTAACAAAAAAGGGATATAGAAGAAAAACTCAAACTGACAGCGAACTTATAGCTCATCTAATAAACTATTTCTATAATGGAAATCTATTGGATGCTTGTTTGAAAACAGTGCATATGTTAAATGGAAGCTTCGCGATAGGAGTTATATGTAAAAAAGAAAAAAAACTGATAGGAATAAAATATAAAAGTCCTCTCATTGTAGGAATAGAAGATAGAGAAAATTTTATTGCCTCTGATGTTGCTGCGCTTCTTTCCTATACAGATAAATTTTTACTTCTTGACGATGGAGAAATAGCAGAGATAGACGAAAACAACATAAAAATATTTGATTTTCAAGGAAATAAAGTAAAAAAAGATGTATCCATAGTAGATTGGACTAAAGAACAGGCAGAGAAAGGTGGTTACAAACACTTTATGTTAAAAGAGATAGCAGAAGAAGGCGATGTGGTAAGAGACACACTATTGGGAAGAATTGATAATAACATCTCATTGGAAAAGGAATTAAAATGGAACGATAGCTTTATCAATAACATAAATAAGATTGCGATTACTGCCTGTGGCACATCTTATTATGCTGCTTTAGTAGGCAGATATATTTTACAAAGTGTAGCAAAGATACCCACATCCGTGGAGATTGCCTCTGAATTTAGATACGAAAATGTATTTCTGGATAAGAATACATTACTTATTGTTATTTCTCAGTCAGGCGAAACAGCAGATACCTTAGAATCTCTAAACTACGCAAAATCACAAGGCATCCCCACATTATCTATCGTTAATGTCAAAGGAAGTAGTATTGCACGAATATCCGATTATGTCCTATACACTCATGCCGGTCCCGAAATCAGTGTAGCTTCCACCAAGGCCTTTACTTCGCAACTGGCTATTCTGTATTTGTTTACTCTTTTTCTCTCTAAAACAAAAAACACATTAAGCAATAAGCAACTAAAAAATTATACAAAAGAACTCTTAAAAATCCCTGACAAAATCAATGAAACATTTAAGACAAACCTACAAAAAATGCAAAGTATTGCTCCCCATTATTCCCAATTTAAAAACTATCTATATTTGGGTAGAGGCATTTTATACCCTATAGCTTTAGAAGGTGCATTAAAATTAAAGGAGATTTCTTACATTCATGCTGAAGGATATGCGACAGGCGAAATGAAGCATGGACCCATTGCCCTTATTGATGAATACACCCCCTCTGTTTTCCTTATTCCGCCTTCTTCTTTATTACTAAACAAAACATTATCCAATATGAAAGAAGTGAATAGTAGAAAAGGCGAGATTATTGCTGTTACAACAGATAAATTTAAAGAGATAGAAGATGTCGATCTCCTTTTTACAACCCCCCCAATAGATTTTATATTTTCACCATTTTTGTATGTTATTCCACTGCAGCTCTTCGCATATAGCATTGCAAACTATTTAGGACATGATGTAGACCATCCTAGAAATTTAGCGAAAAGTGTAACCGTTGAATGAAAGTCACATTTCAATCAAAACTATGGCGTAGTTATAAAAAAGCAGAAATAATATCCACCGGTAAAATTCTCATTTACAGCGTTATTGTAGGTATCATAGCAGGATTAGGAGCTATAGTATTTCTTACTTCAATTCACTTTTTCTGCACTTATGTTTTGGAAGGTATAGCCGGCTATAACATTCGTTCTCCAGCAGGAGAACCACCGATCTTTGGAGAAATTCATAAAGCTTTTAATCCACTTTTGCTCATTTTAATCACGACCTGTGGAGGTTTATTGTCAGGTTTTATTGTATACACCTTTGCTCCCGAAGCAGAAGGACATGGAACAGATGCTGCAATAGAAGCCTACCACCAAAAGAGAGGAATAATAAGAACCATTGTGCCTTTTATAAAAATGATTGCATCAGCTATCACCTTGGGGACAGGGGGTTCAGGAGGAAGAGAAGGTCCAATCGCGCAAATTGGTGCAGGTTTCGGCTCATTTTTAGCCAATAGGCTTAAACTATCAGAAAGAGAAAGAAGAATACTTTTGGCCGCTGGTATGGGAGCAGGTGTTGGTGCTATTTTTCGCTCACCAATGGCTGGAGCAATATTTGCAGGTGAAGTTCTATATAGAGATTTGGAAATAGAAAGTGAAGTGCTTCTATCTGCTTTTGTCGCCTCTATTATTGCATATTCTATCTTTGCAGCAAAATTTGGATGGTCACCTCTGTTTTCTGCAGCCGCTTTTAAATTTACCAATCCATTAGAACTAATACCTTACACTATACTCGCCATAGCTGTTTCTTTATTTTCTTATATTTATGTAAAGGTATTCTATGGAGTAAGAGATATATTCCACAAAATACATATCAAACCACACTTTAAGCCTGCCATAGGTGGGTTTTTTGTGGGAATTATTGGAATTACTATGCCTCAGGCAATATCTATGGGATATGGTACTCTACAGTTAGCAATGTGGGGTAAAATAGCATTTATTACACTATTTTTTATTGCCTTCTTAAAAATCTTTGCCACTGCCTTTACCATATCCAGCGGGGGCTCAGCAGGCGTATTCGGTCCATCGATGGTTATTGGTGGCACATTGGGTGGCGCAGTGGGAGGCT
>CAZVDS010000060.1:0-6428 GCA_964626315.1 uncultured Desulfurellaceae bacterium | reverse complement strand
TAAAGCTATTCTCTCTAATCTTTTTAATTCGGAAACTTTCTTATAATCCCAGAAAGTAGCATTTTGTTTTTTCTCCATTTTTCTTTTCATCTGTCATAGACCTTTAAAAACCATTTCTTTGATATACCCTTTATTTCTCTTTCGGCAGGTTTGGTTTTTCTTCTTTTTCCAATTTCTTTTCAAATACTTCCCACAAGTTTATTTCAATATCAAATGTCTCTAATTTCATCTTTTCGTCCCAGTTGAATATATCTGGCGCAAGATACTTATTATTTTCTAAACAAAATCTCTCAATATAGTCCCTTTCTGGATATACAATAATATATTCCTTAACCTTAAATCTCTCATATAGATTTTTCTTCTCTCTTTTGTCCTTTAATTCAGTGGTTTTAGAAACTATTTCAATAATTAAATCTGGCGCACCTTTGATATTATCCTCTGTAATTTTTGTATTATCACATACGATAAATATATCAGGCTGGACAACATTGTGTTCATCAAAGACAACATCGGTGGGGGCAGAAAACAAATCGCATTTAATCTTTTTTTTCTTGATTTGATTCTTTATATCAAAATACACATTCCCAGATATTCTTTGGTGTTTTACCTTTGGTGCAGGTGTCATATCGTAAAACTCACCATCTATGATCTCACATCTTTTATCATCGGGAAAATTTAAGTAATCCTGATATGTATATTTTTTAGCAGTCTTTTGAACCACTGGCATCTAAAACCCCCTTATTTCCACCTTGTGAAATAATATCTTACGAGGCTTGCCATCCTATTTACCTTCATTATACATTATAATCCTTTTTTAAAAAAACCATAATTTTTCATTCTTTATTTTAGCATATTCATTCAAAAGGTTTTAACGACTGCTTCTGGGTTTGCAATCTCAACATCTTAAGTGTTTGACTTGACAGACACAGGTATTTTTACTAAATTCTTCAGTGGGCTGCTAGCTCAACTGGCAGAGCAACGGACTCTTAATCCGTGGGTTGGGGGTTCGAGTCCCCCGCAGCCTACTTATGGTGGGTATAGCTCAGTGGTAGAGCACCAGGTTGTGGCCCTGGTGGTCGTGGGTTCAAATCCCACTACTCACCCCTTAACATTTCATGGTTAAATCTGTGAGAATAGATGAAAATAATTGGTTAGAAGAGGCAAAGAAGGTTCTAAAAAATGGCGGCATTATCATCTATCCTACCGATACCTTGTATGGTCTGGGAGCGAGAATCTGTGATGAAAAGGCAAATAAAAGAATCTATGAAATAAAAGAGCGCAGTCAGAAACCATTTCTGTTTATCGCTAATTCAGACTTTATTTTTTCATTGAAAAATTTTACAAACAGGCAAAAAAATCTCATATACAAACTCTCTCTGCTTTCTTCCACATTTATTTTTTTTACAGAAAAGATATTTCCCTCCTATGTGCAGGAAAATGGATATATTGCCGTAAGATGTGCTAATACACATTTTTTAAAAGAATTGATAAAAAAAGTAGGCCCTATAACCTCTACCAGTGTAAATATCTCTGGAAAAAAATCACTATTTCGTATAAAAGATATTATAGATGTGTTTGGTGAAAAGGTAGATTTAATTATAGATGATGGAGATAGATGCAGTTTACCTTCCACCATAATTAAATTAGACAAAGAAACAAAGATTGTGCGCAGAGGGAAGAATATACAAAAAATTGAAAAAATTTTGAAGGAGGATTTGAGTGTTTAAACTTGCCAACCGATTAAACAAAATTCCACCTTATCTATTTGCGGAATTAGATAGATTAAAGCAAGAAATTCAAAATAAAGGAGTAGATGTAATTGATTTAGGCGTAGGTGATCCAGATATACCTACACCAAAACCCATAATAGAGACAGCTAAAAAGGCGTTGGAGAAAAAAGAAAATCACCGCTATCCCACCTATAAAGGAATGTTTTCCTTTAGAAAAGCGGCGTGCTCATGGTATAAGAGGAGATTTAAGGTAAGACTTGATGCAGAAACAGAGATCTTAACACTCATCGGTTCAAAAGAAGGTATCGCTCATCTGCCGCTTGCTTTTGTGAATAACGGTGATGTAACACTTGTTCCTTCTCCTGCTTATCCTGTATATGCTCCCGCCACCTATTTTGCAGGAGGAATGCCACACATTATGTCACTTCTTGAAAAAAATAATTTCTTACCAGTGTTGAGTGCTATACCACAAAATGTACTAAAAAAAACGAAGATTATGTTTTTAAATTATCCCAACAATCCTACTTCTGCTTGTGCAACTGAGGATTTTTATAAAGATGTAGTTTCCCTGGCAAAAACATACAACTTTATTGTAGCCAGTGATAATGCCTATTCCGAACTCTACTTTGATAACAAAAAACCTATAAGTTTTCTGCAAATTGAGGGAGCAAAAGAGATAGGTGTGGAATTTCACTCTCTATCCAAAACATTCAATATGACAGGATGGAGAATAGGTTTTGTAGTAGGGAATGATAAAGTTATAGAAGGATTAGGAAAGGTAAAAACAAATATAGATTCAGGCACATTTCAGGCTGTGCAGGAAGCAGGAATAGAAGCATTAAACCATGAAGAGAAGATAACGCCTGCCATAAGAGATATCTATGAAAAGAGAAGAAACTTGGTAAATGAATATTTGAAAAAACTGGGCTTTTCGTATAAAAAGCCCGAGGCAACATTCTATTTCTGGATAAAAATAGACAGAGATTCCGCTTCATTTGCAAAATTTTTGTTAGAAAAGTGTGGTGTTGTTGTCACTCCGGGCGTAGGCTTTGGCAAAGAAGGAGAAAAATATATACGTTTGAGTATCACCCAAGACAAAAAAAGACTAAAAGAAGCTATGGAGCGTATATCAAGTGCATTATAAAGATGTCTATCTTTCGTTAGGTTCAAATATAGGTTCAAAAAGAGAAAATATAAAAAAAGCCTTAAACCTGCTTGATGATGACAAAAATGTAGAAGTAGCTCACGCCTCGTCACTCTATGAAACAAAACCCTGGGGATACATTAATCAACCAAATTTTTATAACTGCGTGTCTCAAATAAACACAAACTATGAACCGATAGAGCTACTTCGTTTAATAAAAACCATAGAGACAAAGATGGGTAGAATAAAAAATAAAAAATGGGGACCGCGCATAATTGATATTGACATTATACTTTTTGAGAATATAATTTTAAACAGTGATGATTTAATTATTCCTCATCCATGGATGGAAAAACGGGCTTTTGTTCTCTTTCCATTGATGGAGTTGGATAATGAAATCATGCATCCCATCTCCAAGAGAGGGATAGCAAAGCTTGTAGAAGCTGTTGGAGGGGAAGGATTAAAAAAGATAGGACGGGTAGTTTAAGACACCCGATCGGAAATACGATGGTGAAATTTAAAGCTCTGATGCGGTATTGTATCAGGGCTTTTTTTGTTTTAAAAGGAAACAATGAATAGAGACAAGGTTACCGTTCCAAAAGTTATTTCAATGAAAGAAAAAAGCGAAAAGATAAGTATGATTACCGCTTATGATTTTACAGGAGCGAAAATTGTAGATGAAGCGGGTATAGATATTATCTTAATAGGCGATTCCTTAGGTATGGTAATGCAGGGCAAATCCAGCACATTGCCAGTGACCATAGAGGATGTAATATATCACACCCGTATGGTTAAAAATGGAACAGAAAAGGCGCTTGTTGTAGGAGATATGCCGTTTATGTCTTATCAGGTATCTGTGGAGCAGGCAGTACAAAATGCAGGAAGGCTTATTCAAGAAGGTGGAGCAGAAGCGGTAAAACTGGAAGGTGGAAGAGAATTCGTAGATAGAATCAAAGCCATCGTATCTTGTGGTATTCCCGTTATGGGTCACTTAGGATTAACACCACAATCTATAAACATTTTTGGTAGATATAGAGTAAGAGGAAAAGAACAAAAAGAGGCAAAAAGAATAATAGAAGATGCAAAATATCTACAGGAGGCTGGAGTTTTTTCCATCGTTTTGGAAGCAGTGCCACTTCCAGTGGCAGAAGAAATCACAGAAAATGTGAATATACCTACCATCGGTATTGGTGCATCACAGTTTTGCGATGGGCAGGTACTCGTTTTCCATGACCTTTTAGGTTTGTTTGAAGAATTCAAACCTAAATTTGTTAAAAGATATGCTTATCTAAAACAAGATGCAGTAAAAGCAGTCAGGCAATATATTGATGAGGTAAAAAAAGGTATATTCCCGGATGAGAAACACAGCTATTTATGAAAATTATTAAAGATATAAAAGAAATGCAAAATCTAAGTAAAAATTTAAAGAAAGATAAAAGCATCGGTTTTGTTGCTACTATGGGAGCTTTACATGAAGGACATCTGAGCTTGGCTCATCAGGCAAGGAAAGAAAATAATGTTTTAGTGATGAGTATATTTGTCAATCCCTTACAGTTTGCGGAAGGTGAAGATTTCAACACCTATCCTCGAGACAGAAAAAGAGACGAAAAATTAGCAGAGGAAGCAGGTGTGGATATATTATTTTTCCCCTCCCCAGAAGAAATGTATACTGAGGATTTTCAAACTCATGTAAATGTAGAAAAACTGACCCAGGTTCTGGAAGGTGCATCCCGCCCATTATTCTTTAAAGGAGTGACGACCGTTGTGTGTAAATTGTTCAACACTGTAAAACCGGATAAAGCATACTTTGGGAAGAAGGATGCTCAACAACTTATCGTGATTAAAAAAATGGTGGAAGATTTGAATATGGATGTAGAGATTGTTTCTATGCCCATCATAAGAGAAGACGATGGATTGGCAATGAGCTCTCGCAACAAGTACTTAAACCAGGGGGAAAGGAGGAGTGCTGTATGCTTGTATAAGTCTTTAGAAAAGGCTAAACAAATGATAGATGATAAAATCTTTGACACTAAAATCATCATTCAAAATATGGAAAAAATCATCTCTTCTTATCCTTTTACACATATTGATTACATCAGTATAAATCATATAAGCAATTTAAAACCTTTAGAATATATAGAGATAGGTAAAACACTGATTTCTCTCGCTGTATTTGTAGGTAAAACCAGACTTATTGATAATATTTGGATATAAAGGAGGCTTTAAAATGATGAGGATAATGTTTGTAGGGAAAATTCACAGAGCAACAATAACAGATGCTGATTTAAATTACGAAGGCAGCATCACCATTGACGAAAATTTAATGGAAAAAGCGAATATGTATGAAAATGAAAAGGTCTGTGTGTGGGACATAGATAATGGCAACCGCCTTGAGACATATGCTATAAAAGGAAAAAGAGGCAGTGGCATCATCTGTTTGAATGGTGCAGCGGCACGGAAAGTAAGTGTAGGAGATAAGGTAATTATTGCCAGCTTTGCCATGATGGATGAAAAAGAAGCAAAATCTCATAAACCAACGGTCGTTCTGGTTGATGAGAAAAACAGAATCACTCAAGTTAAAAAAGAAGAAAATGCAACACACAAACCAAAAATGTGGATAAGTGAATGAAGAGAGAAAAAATATCTCTTCATCCTCTTTTTTACAAAAGTGAATGAAGAGAAAAAATATCTCTTCATCCTCTTCTCTTTAAGCTTTATTTTCTTCTTTGCCCGCATCTGGGAACCATATTTAAGTGGTGATGCTTTAAAACATGCACTTACAGCAAAAGAAATAATCTTTACAAAAGATTGGTTAAATTTAAGTCTGTGTCATGAGCCATATTTAAAAAAACCTCCTTTTTATTTCTGGTTAATTGCCATATCTTACAAAATTTTTGGTATCTCTGCCTTTTCTGCCAGATTTTTCCCTGCTTTATTCGGCATTTTTAATGCATTTCTCATTTACATAATAGGTAAAGAAATATTTAAAGAGAAAATCTATGCACTTATTGCCGCTCTATTTTTTGTAATAAACTGGCATGTATTAAGACTTACCACCATCGTGAGAATGGAAAGTATCATCACATTCTTTATCTTTTTGAATTTTTATCTACTCATGAAAGGTAGAGAGAAAAAGTTGTACTTTATTTTTTCTGGTATCTCCTTAGGATTAGGTATCTTAACCAAAGGACCATTAGCTTTTTTAGGAATTCTATCGTTTTTAATATTCTGCCTTTTAAAAAGAGATTTTAGGTTTGTCTGCTGGCAATTCTTAGTTGGTTTATTTATTACCGTTTTTATTTCTTTCCCCTGGTATATATACGAATGGATAGAAAACAAAGCGTTTTTTACAGAATTTCTCGGAAATCAAATTGGGGCAAGAATCACAGGAACGCTGCCTGAAGGAGAAAAAAGAAATTATATCTTCTATTTCTACAGACTTTTAACAAATTTCTGGCCAGGTTTGCCATTTTTCATAATAGGTATTTATTTTTTCTTCAAAAAGAAGGTATTTATAGAAAATGATTGGTGGAAAGCAATATTCGTTTATATAA
>CAZVDS010000059.1:2384-6593 GCA_964626315.1 uncultured Desulfurellaceae bacterium | reverse complement strand
CCGGAAGATAAAATAGATATTGATTCAAAGAAATTTGAAACAGAGGCTTTTTCTGCTATAGACAAGCTTTTACCCGAGGAATCTGAAAATGAAGAAGAAACTTTAAAAAAAGAAATTTCGTCTGGTATAGATGAAACTTTGTCTAAGAAAACAGAAGAGGGTGATTCTCTGTTAAGGTTAGATAAAGCTTTACTTGGTTTAGATTGGGAAGTTAGTGATTCGGTTTTACAAGAATTTCTTGATATGGTTGAAGGATTAAAGCGGGTTTATCCTGACGAGGTGAGCTATGCCTTGCTTTCCATGATGAATACTCTTGTAAAATTTCTTACCTTTGCCCGTCACATGTCTCCACCGGGAACGATAAAACTTATAGCTAAAATAGCTGATGTTTTTAAAGAAATAAACACTTCTACCCTGTCTCTTGAAGAAAGAAAATTGAGGGTGCAAAAGATTTATGATGAATTTTCGTCTTTTAAAAAGGAAGCAGAAAAAGTAAAAAAGGAAGAGGTAAAGATTTCACCAATGTTAGGTGAAGAGTTGTCCAATCTAAAAGCAGAATTTTTTGTTTTGAGGGAGAATTTTGACCAACTACAGAGTAAATTATCTCAAGCTACAGACAATTTTACCCATCAAAGTGATATTTTAGAAAAGATAAATGTAAAAAGCGAAAACTTCTCCTGTCTACTTGAAAAGGTAATAAAAGAGATAGCCGGGCTTAAAGTTAATATAGAAGAAATAGAAAAGAGCATTCTTCCATTACCCCAGGTATTGGTTGCTTTTATAGATAGTCGACCTGTTGCATTTCCTGAAAGGTGTGTGGCTAACGTTTATAAAATTTCATTAAGTAAAGCGAAGGAAATTAGACAAAGAGACCATATAACCTTAGGCGAAATAAAATCTTCTTGGAGTAGATTGAAAGCGGGTATAAAAGGGAATCTTTCTAAATTAAAGGAAGAGGAGTTGGAAGAATTAGAAGTGCCTGTTTTAAAACCACCGATGGGAGAAATCTTTGCTATGGAAGAACCTGTTTATAAAGCTCTTATTATTTTGGAAGAAGATGGTAAGTATGGGTTATTATTAGTAGATAAAGCTTTTTCTCGTAAGGTGGTTACTCCTATATCTGGCAGAAAGGGCAAAGAAGCATGGGTGGACAGAATAATAGAAGTTCCCAGGAAAGGAGAATTACCTTTAGCTGATGTGAAAAATCTATTTGGAAAATAAGGAGGTGAAAAATGGCAAAGATAACGGAATTAGAAACATGCAAAGCCCTACTTTTAGAAACATGGCTTTCTGCATATGATGAGACGGCAATAGCATTTTTAGGAAAGAACGCAAAGATATTTCTTCAACAGGCATATATAAGAGCAGCAGAAAACTGGGTAAAGGTGATGGATGAAAAATACAGTTTGAAAATCAATAGGGATTGTAAAACTTTAAAAGAAGCGGTGAATAGTTACATTAATCTTGGCGTAGATGGCGGGCTTTTCAAGGATAGCTCGGACTTTGTTTTAGAAGAAATAGATAACAAATGTGCATTAAAGATTAGTATAAGCAAATGCCCGTATGTGAATGCATGTTTATTTCTCTTAAAGGAAAGGGACTTTGATGAAAAGAATATAGCTTGTCCCAGGATAGGCTGTTTCCGTGGAGCGGCGGAATTTTTACTGGGTAAAAAATGCGGATACAAAATAATGAAGGTTTCTCTGGATGGAGGGTGTGAGGGTGTTGTGTATGATGTTACAGGCGCCTGTAAAGATAAAGTATTAAAATACTTAAAATAGGAGGAAAAAATGGCAAAAACAGAGGATATGGTAAAGGTGCTGAAGGATTTGGGTTCATCTACTCCGGGCGTGGAGGCATCGGCGGTAGTGAGTTCAGATGGTTTTGTTATCGCTTCTGCTCTGCCAGCAGATACAGAGGAAGACAGAGTAGCGGCAATGGCGGCGGCTACCCTTTCCTTGGGAGAAAGGAGTGCTGATGAATTAAATAGAGGCAATTTTGAACAATTATTTATTAAGGGTGACACTGGTTATATAGTTTTGCTTTCTGTTGGCGCAGAGGCAATTTTGATCGTTTTGGCTCGTGCCGATGCAAAATTAGGATTGATATTTTTGGATACCAAGAGAACAGCAGAGAAAATTGAAGAACTCTTATAAGATACAGAGGTGAGTAATTTGTTTTCAGATTATGATTTTAGCTTACCGTGCGGAGAAGAGGGAAAAGAAGACATTTTACATGAGATGAATGAAGCAGGGAAACTTTTGAAGAGATTTCTTGAGGAAAAACCTACTTCAAGTATATTTTCAAAACCTGTTTCTCTGAGTTCTGTACCGGTGATTGTTCCTTTAGGAGAATTAAGTGTTCCAGAAGATGAGATGAGGTCTATAGTAGAAGAGGTTGTAGAGACTAAAACTAAAAAACTTGTTAAGGAAATCGAAGAGTTGGTTGATAAAAAAGTTGAGAAAGCCATAGAAAAATGGTTAAAAAGGGCTTTAGCGGGCACATAGAGGGTGTACAAATAGATGATTTGTTTCAGATGTTGTGTCAGACCCATTCTTCTGTAGAAATGAAAGTGAATAATAACTTAGAGAGTTGCATTGTTCAACTGAAAGATGGTGAGGTTAATTATTCTTCATGTGGAGAGAAAAGAGGTGAGGAAGCACTTATTGATATGCTAACCTGGAAAAGTGGAAAAATTGAGATAAAATCCTCTTTTGCTCTTAAGGAGAGAAATGTTCATCGTGGCTGGATGGAATTGCTTTTAGAAAGTGCGCGTGTAAGTGATAAGCAGAGGGTAGAGAAGGAAAAAGTAATCTCAACAGAAGAGGTTGGCAGGATAGAAAGGTCGGATGAAAAGATGTTTTATGAATATGTGGACAAAGGTTGGGATTTTTTCCAACAATCCAATTATAAGGAAGCTTTGCAAGAATGGGAAAAAGCTCATCAACTGAGACCTGACAATAAATTGGTTTTATTTAATTTAAAGAAGATAAGAGAACTTATAAAGCAGAGATGAATGGTTGTTTCTAAAGCCGATATTATTGACTATATTTTATCTAAGATGTTTGCAGTTTGTCCTTATATTGATACTGCGGTGGTGTGTGATAGAGACGGGTTTCTCATGGGAAATATGAGCAAGGTACCGTTTGAGGCAGAGACTGTAGGAGCCATTTCTTCTTCGGTTTTTCATAATGCAGATCGGGTGATATCTGAGCTTCAAGATGGTAAATTAGAAGATATGATTATAATAGGTGAAAATGGCTATGTGTTGGTGATTGGAGTAGAAGATTTTGCTATTCTTGCTGTTTCATCTGCTAACAGAAGAAAACTTATTGAAAGTTATGAACCTGCTTATAAAGCGGCTTTATCTATTTCTTTGCTAAAAAAGGTTGTTTAAATGGATAGAGAAGAATCCTTAAAAAAAGAGATTGATAAAATTTTTGCTTCTGCCCATATTTCTCGTAAGATTGAGGAGATAGCTCATAGGGGTTTTGAAGATATTCCAAGTGTTGCTTTTTTAATTGTAAGGTTAAAAAAGGAGGTGATGGCTCTTCCCATATCTCAGATTGAAGGCATTTACCATATTTCGAGAGAAGCGGTGTCTATTTTGTGTAAGGAAAGGAAAATTGAAAAAAGTGGAAAAACATACAATTTATTTAAAGATAGTTCTCTTGCTGAATTTGATGAAAAATATTTAATTCTTTTTGAAACGAGGGATAAAGAGGCAAAAATTTTGATATGTGATGAGCTTTTGGGGCGGACGGGATTGCCCGTAAGTTTTGAAAAAAAGGGTAATGTTATATTTTTTGTAAACTTGAAATGTCTGAATTGAATAAAGGTTAGTGTAATGATTATTTTGGATGCAGAAGAGTTAGGGAAAATAACTGATTGTATTGAGAAAAACCTAATCAAAGCTGCTAATATATCCGGTGTTTTGCTGGTTGATATGGGAGGAAACGTAATTATCAATGCAGGCTTTGAGAATGTAGATGTGGCATCCTTAGCTGCTCTATCTGCAGCTAATTTTGCGGCAATGGCGGAAATCGCTAAATTAATCGGGGAAACAGAATTTTCTCTCCTTTTTCATAAAGGAGAACAAGATAATATTTATTTTAGTAAAATAGGCAGAACATTTATTTTAATTACTGTTTTTGGGAATGACATCTCCTTAGGCTTGATAAGACTTAAAGTTTCTGATGTGATAAGAAT
>CAZVDS010000059.1:0-2374 GCA_964626315.1 uncultured Desulfurellaceae bacterium | reverse complement strand
ATTACTTCAGAAAGATTAAAAGAAATATTGTAAATCTTTCTTAAACATTGTGAATTTCATTGATTTAACCCTTTCTTTTTGTTAAATTGCTTTTGTATGGTTGAAAAGAAGTTTGTAAGTATAAGTAGTAAGATAACAGCGGCAAGTGTCTCGGTAGTGCTTGTTTCTATAATAGTGATATTTTTTATCTCGGTGCTCAGTTTTATGTATTTCAAAAATGATACACTTAAAAAGACAGAGAAAACATTTGAAAAGCAAATCAAGGAATCCTTGGAATGTAAAGCTGTTGCTTTAAGCACAAAGATAAAAATAACATTAAGAGATAAGATTTGTGCAGTAGGAGTTATAGGTGAATGTTTAAAAAACAGAGTGTGCATATATACAAAGACGAAGAATCCCTCATTTATTGAGGAAATGAAGGACAAATTTCCTTTTTTCCATGACAGAATTGGGGCAAGATGCATTGCTCTTTATACAAAAGAGGGGCTCATACTTAAATATCCTTCAGGAAAAGCCATTCTTCCCATCACACCGGAAAAAATAGAAACCACCTGTCAATCAGAAAAAGGATGTTTTATTGATTTTCATATAAATAAAGATGGTGAGATATCTTACGGTGTAACTGTCCCTATTATCTGTAAAGGAAGATTTGTTGCTGTATTGTTTGTGGATTTTGATCCTGATGACATATATGCTGTTCTACAGGCGGAGCAGCCAAAGACTCGTTCCGAGATTTATGCCTGGATGATAAATAAAGAAGGTGTGCTTATCTTTGATCCACCAACCACTGCTCATGAATTGATAACATTGAAGGATAATGTAGATATATCAAGTCCAAAAGAAGGGGAAGCATTAGCAAAAATTGTAAAAAATTATATTCTTAAGGGGAAAACAGGCTCTTCCCGGTATATATTTAGAGGGGTAGACAAGTTTGTGGGATATAGTTATATAAAAGAAACAGGGTGGGGGATAGGCTTAACCTATCCTACAAGAGAGCTTTTCATGCCTGTTAATGATTTAAAGAAAGATATTAATGAGCGCATTATTGTTATCTTAGTGGTGTTTAGTTTATTTAGTATTTTTACTATTTTTGTTGCAGTGGCAGTGAGTTTCTGGTTATCAAAGAGATTAACCAAGCCTATGTTGGAAAGCGTGAATACGATTAATCGTATTATTGAAGGGGATATTTCTCGGAGATTGAAAACAAAATACAATGATGAAATTGGCGCGTTGGCAGGAGCGGTGAATAGATTGATGGATTTAGTAGCTAAACAACTGAGAGAGAAAGGAAAAAAAGAAGATTGATTCTCAAAGCACAAGGCATTAAGAAATCTTTCTTTGTTTACAAAAAGAAATTTTTGGCTTTAAAGAATGTGGATATAGATGTGAAAAAGGGAGAAAATGTTTCTATAGTCGGGGAATCAGGAGCTGGCAAAACAACACTCGTTCATTGCTTGTCTTTTTTAGAGAAGTTTGATGAAGGAAAAATTTATTTTAAAGATAAACTGATAAATAAAGATAACATTTATATTTTGAGAAGGGGAATGCAAGTAGTATTTCAAAATTTTTCTGCCTCTTTAGATCCCAGGATGAGTATAGAGAAAATAATATTAGAGCCGTTAAAGATAAGAAAAGCAGATTCTTTATATATAAAAGATAAAATTAATCAGGTAATAAAAATAGTGCATCTTCCAAAATTTTTACTTGTGAGGAAGAAGAGCAGTTTAAGCGGCGGAGAAATGCAAAGGGTGACTATTGCTCGTGCCTTGATGAGTTCACCTGAGCTTGTTATATTTGATGAAGCAACATCTGCTTTAGATATTTCTACTCAAGCAATTATAATGAATCTACTGATGGATTTGAAAAGGGATTTTTTCTTGAGTTATTTATTTATTACCCATGATTTAAAATTAGCTAAATTTATTACTGATAGG
This sequence comes from uncultured Desulfurellaceae bacterium, assembly GCA_964626315.1. Taxonomy (GTDB): domain Bacteria; phylum Campylobacterota_A; class Desulfurellia; order JAGGSF01; family JAGGSF01; genus CAZVDS01. The sequence continues at coordinate 440 of CAZVDS010000059.1, read as the reverse complement.
ATATATGTAATGTATGGGGGAAGAATTATAGAAGAAGCCTCTACAGATGAGTTGTTTAAATATCCCTTACATCCCTATACTAAATTGCTTAAGGAGGGGATTTTTGGACAGATGACGCAAGTTTATGAGAATAGCAAAAAGGGATGCGAGTTTTATCCCTTTTGTCGGTGGGCAACGGAAAGGTGTAAAGAAGAAACCCCCCCCTTAAAAGAGGCGAGAAGTGGACATTTCATAAGATGTTTTCTTTATAATTAGTTTATGAAAAAGACGAAGTATGGAGAAAAAACCATTTTAGAAAGCGGGTTAGAGATATGGGAAAATAGTTTTTCAGATAGAGATTATAAAATTCATATAGAATTTTCTGAGTTTACCTGCCTATGTCCTCATTCTGGTTATCCTGATTTTGCCACTATAAAGATAACTTATATACCAGATAGATA
>CAZVDS010000058.1:2826-6728 GCA_964626315.1 uncultured Desulfurellaceae bacterium | reverse complement strand
GCCTGAGGAAATATTTCATAACTTTTGTCTTTTACTACAACTCCTTCCAAATCTAAAAGAAAAGCTATCATATCATTAAAAAAAACTTTTTATATTTTTACAGACTTCCTCTGGTAATGTATCTATAACCCATATATCGTATAGTCTTTCAGTGGGACCAGTGTCGTTGGTATAAACTCCTCTCGGATAGGGACGGGAGATGAGTTTGAAATTTAACGAATAGTAATTTACTTTTTTGTTTATACAACCAGAAAAGCTAACTAGATTAAATGAACTTATGTTCATCTTATCATAAGCGTATAAGACCCTTTTTAAACTATCTGCAAAGTCTTCTATTTGTTTTTGTTCTAAATCTAATATTGAGCTTGCGTTGTTGAATAAAAACTGAATTTCATTGAAACCCCGGGGTGCAAAACTGGTTATAATGGATAGAGAATTGTTTTCTGTTATAAATCTTTTGCCTGTTTTTCTTTCTTTATCCACCAAGTCTTTCCAGTAATTCTTTTTGTTTTTTTCAAAGTAAAATTTGCTTTTTTCTATGATTTTTAATAGCTGTGGAACGGGCTTTTTTTCTACTATGATTTGAACATGGGGATGGATGATACTACCGGCGGAAGGCGGCATATAATTCCAGACCCAGATTGGCCACATTGCCTCTTTATCGTTTTTGTAAACAGAAGTTATATATTCTTTACTTGCGATTAGATTATCTTTAAGCATCTTTTTATCAAATTCACTGGGTTTTAAAAAATGCTCTTTACATATAACTCCCACTGCATGATGTTCACCAAAGGGGTTCAAGTTAGGGAATATTATAGTTTCTCCCTTCCTTATCCTTCCTTCCTCACAGATATTTTTAGAAAATTGAGGTGTTTTTTTCTCTATTTTTTCGGGGCAAAAAGCGCATCTTTGTTTGGATCTTTCAATAATCTGGTTGAGATTGACATCACTTTCTGCCTGTTTAATTCTTTTTGCTCGGGCAGGATTTATTCTACACTCATCCTTTATTAGAGGGTCAAACCTATATTCTATTTTGTTTACAGTCAATTTTTTAAATTCAATCATCTCATTTTACTTTATTGCATGTTATATTTAGAATCAACTATTTCTTTAGGAGGCTAATATTCTCTTTTTTGCCTCGGGATTACTTGGATTACACGGATTAAGATAAAGAATAATTTTATCTTTCTTCTTAAATCCGTCCAATCCTGAGGTAATCGTGAGGCTTAAATTTTTTTAGAATTTATCTTGCAAATCCCAGACAATAGATAATTATTGTATTTTTCTTATGCAATAATTTCTGACTGGACATATTTTACACTTTTTCTTTAGACAAAAATTTTTACCTAACTTCAGAAACGCAGACTCGAAATCGGCAAAGGTGAATCCTTCTATTCTGTTTTCTTGCCATATTTTTCTTAAATCTTTTATGCCTAAGGATTGCGCACCGTAAATGGTGAATCTGGAAAATGGTGGGTTTGTCTTTTTCCATATATCTCTGAGTTCTCTCAGAAATATATTTGTAGTAACAGGTCCTATACCTTTGGCTAATGCCTTTATCTTTTTCTCTAAGTCTTTTTCATTCTTAGATTGATAATACAGGTTGTTTAAGCTACCATTGTAGTTGTTTACCAGGTTTTTTGAGGCAGAAATCAGTTTTGTGGCTGTTTTAAAATCGTATCTGGCATATCCACCTTCGTCCAGAATGGTAACGATGTCTTCCCATGAGTTTTGAATAAATCCTTTGGGAAAAAGAATGTTTTTGTGAGCAAATGAAAAGTAGGTATTTTTGGCAATGTTTTCTCCGATACGGGCGCCGAACAGTAAAGAGGCGATGAACCATTTGAATATTTCATTGTCATCTTTCCCCTTTAGGTTGATGTTTAACTCTTTACTGTAACATCCACCCACAGCATCAAACAATTTTCGGATAAGAGTTTTCATTGTATAGTTTTATATGTATTTTAATGATTTGTTTCAATATCTTTTTGCAAGCTCAAATCTGTGATTTGTCTTGACGAATGCCTCTGGCATTCGCAAGCAAATCTGTGATTTGTCTTGACGAATGCCTCTGGCATTCGCAAGCAAATCTGTGATTTGTCTTGATTTTTTTAAAGTAATTGGTTATATTAGATTTACTCTCTGAATAAATTTAATTTGGTTTTATGTGTTTGTGTTTTTCCTCATTATGAATGTTTTCAGGTGTAAAGAGTTTTTTTAAATTTATAAAAGATGGGATTTTCCCATTTGATAATGTCTATGTGGCTATTTTTAATTTGAAATTCAATGATAGTTTTAAGAGGTAAATATGGATTATAGTGAATTGGCTCGAAAAAAGGTGGGTGAATTGTGTGAAATTGCAAAAGATTTAGGTATCACCCTAAATGGAAGCAAGAAAAAGCAGATGTTGGTTTTGGATATATTAAAAAGAGATGCTGAGAAAAAAGGTCTTTTTTTCAGCGAGGGAATATTGCAAATATTGCCTGATGGGTTTGGGTTCTTGCGATCTCAGGATAATAATTATTTATATTCTTCTGATGATATTTATGTTTCTCCAGCCCAGATTAGGCGATTTTCATTGAAGACAGGAGATCTCGTTACGGGTTTCATGCGGCCACCCAAAGAGAGTGAACGCTATTATGCATTGTTAAAGGTAGAAGCGATAAACTATCAAGATCCAGATAAAATAAGTGGCCGACCACATTTTGATAACCTTACCCCTCTTTATCCTACTGAACGGATAAGATTAGAGACAACACCTACGAATATTTCTATGAGGGTGATGGATCTCATTACACCTGTTGGAAAGGGGCAGAGAGGTTTAATTGTTGCTGCTCCTCGCACTGGAAAGACGATGCTTCTGCAAAATATAGCAAATAGCATTACCAAAAACCATCCAGAAATTAAGCTTATCATTCTTTTAATTGATGAGAGGCCCGAAGAAGTAACAGATATGAAGAGGTCTGTGAAAGCAGAAGTGATAAGCTCTACTTTTGATGAGCCTCCAGAGAGGCATACTCAGGTAGCAGAGATTGTGCTCGAAAGGGCAAAGAGATTAGTAGAAAGCAAGGTTGATGTAGTAATACTCTTAGATAGTGTAACACGGTTGGCAAGGGCATACAATGCTACCATTCCACCCAGCGGAAAGGTGCTTTCGGGTGGATTGGATTCCAATGCATTGCAAAAACCAAAGAAGTTTTTTGGTTCAGCGAGGAATATAGAGGAAGGAGGCAGTTTGACTATCATTGCTACTGCCTTGATAGATACGGGTTCTCGTATGGATGATATAATATTTGAAGAGTTTAAAGGAACAGGGAATATGGAGTTGCACTTAGATAGAAGACTTTCTGATAGAAGGATTTTCCCGGCAATTGATGTAACACGTTCCGGAACGAGAAAAGAAGAGATGCTCATTCCTAAAGAGGATTTAAATAGAATATGGATATTGAGAAAGGTGCTTATGGAGATGGATGATGTTGATGCTATGATTTTTCTGGTGGATAAACTTTCTAAGGCAAAAACAAATAAAGAATTTTTAGAATTAATGAATAGAGGATAAATTTTCTCTAATTATATCTCTGGCTTTTTCCAATGCCTTTTCTTTTGAGGTTATTTTTCCTGAAAGGATGTCTTTAAATACCAAATTAAGGATTTTTCCCAACAATGGTGATGGTTTTACACCTAATTTAAGCAGATCGTTTCCATCTATCATATTTTTAGTAAATTTAAGCTGATTTATAAACCTGGCAATTTTATTTTTAACTTGCTCTGATTTAGCAATACTCAAAAGAAAGATTAACTGTTCATTGGATAGTGTTTTCAGGAGAAAATATATATCTGCATCAGTAATGGCAGGGTTTTCTAATCTATGAAGCAGATGTTTTTTCTCTTTTTGTATAGGG
>CAZVDS010000058.1:0-2816 GCA_964626315.1 uncultured Desulfurellaceae bacterium | reverse complement strand
GGATTACATATTTTTTTATATTTTCTGGTGCATTTAACATCTGCATTAGATTTACATTGTGTAAATTGGCATGATGTTCAAGAATGAGTAGAGATACGATTTCTTTATTTACCTTTTCTGCAGGATGTAGGAGAAGATAACTATCTATAAAGTTATAAGCTGTTTCCATATGTTTGATACATGTAGATTCTATAATAAGATTTTTTTTTAAACTAGTAAAAACACCCAATTTATTCAATTTTTCAATGGCTTGAGTGGCTTCTTTTTCTTTTAGGATGAGAAAGAGTTCTGTAAACAATCTTTTTTTATCTATTTGATTTAGAAGGTTTGATTTCAATGCATTTTTGATGAGTTTTTCTGTTTGTTTGCCCATCTCGAAGTCAAATTTTACTGCAAATCGGATGGCACGAAAGATGCGGGTGGGATCCTCTATGAAACTTAAGGTGTGCAGCACCCTTATTTTTTTATCTTTTATATCCTTTAATCCACCAAAGTAATCCAGAAGATCACCGAAGTTGTTATTCAATTTTATAGCCAGGGTGTTGATACTAAAATCTCTTCTATATAGGTCTTGTTTAATAGAACTTAACTCTATAGAAGGCAGACTACCAGGAATTTCATAGTATTCTTGACGAGCAGTGGCTACATCAAACTTAAATTTGTTAGGAAGTATTACTGTTGCGGTGTTAAATTTTTCATGAGTTGCTGTCTTTCCTTTCACTAATTTAGCAAATTCTTTAGCAAATGTTATTCCGTTTTCCTCTATCACTATATCAATGTCAAGGTTTTCTCTATTCAGGATGAGATCTCTTACAAAGCCACCTACCGCATAGGCATTAAATTTCAGTTGCTGGGCAAGTGAACCTATTCTTTTTAAGAGGTTATATATGTTAGGTGGTAACCCCTTTTTCATTTTATAATTAATATTTTCTATCTTTAGAGTGTGTTTTCTTATTTTTTCCTTATTTAAGAGATGCAAGATATTGGTGCGGGTAATTACGCCAATAAACTCGCCTCTTTTTAAAACCGGAAGAAGTTTTTGTTTTTCATCAATTATAATTCTTCTTATCTTTTCAAAAGAAGTATTAAAGCTTACTGTTTTAAAATCGGTAGTCATGAATTCTTCAATTGTTCTATGTTGTAAGTGATGGTGAAGTGCTCTTTGTATGGTTTGTCTGGTAATGATGCCTATAAGTTTATCACTTTTAAAAACAGGTAAAACATTTATACTAAACCGTGTCATTATCTCATTTGCTTCTTCTACGGTCTGATCATATTCTATGGACCTGGGGGGATAAGTCATGATTTTTTCTGCGGTAAATGCATCTAATGTTATTTCATTTAACTTGTTGAATATTTTTTCTATTACTTCAGTTAATGTTATATTTTTTACAGTTGCAGATGCAGCATAACTATGTCCACCTCCACCAAATAGTTTAGCAAATTTACTGATATCAATTTCTTTTTTCTCTGATCTACCAATTACATAGATTCTGTTTTCCATTCTTATCGCAGCAATTATTGCATCTAAATTTTCAATTTTTATCATTTTTTCTACGGATATAGCTGCTTCATGAATGTAATAGTCAAAAGAAGCAAATGTCACGCCCATCTTTAGGTTGCCTATCTCATGTATATTTTTGTTTTTTATTAACTCGTTTAGTATATTTACTTGTGGAGCAGTCATTTCTTTTTCCAATATTTGGGAGACCAATGTTAAGTCACCGCCTTTTTGTAGTAACCAAGCACAGGCTTGAAAATCCTTTACAGTAGTTGAGGAATAAGTGAGATTGCCCGTATCTTCGTATATACCTGTTAAGAAAAGTGTTGCTTCATCAGGAGTAATATCTATATTTTTTTTTCTTAATTCATTTATCATAATGGTAGTAGTTGCCCCTACCTTATCTGTGTAAAAAGTGCAGTTTGTGATGTCTCCTTCTGCATGATGGTCGTAACATATCGTTTTTATTTTTCCTGCTATTTTTTCAAAAGTTTCTATTCTTTCTTTGGAATGAGTATCTACGATGATCAGTGTATCAATATCATTTAAGTTAAGTTCTTTTGGAAGTTTTGGCGAATAAAGATAAATGCTGGTTTGGATAAGAAAGTTTTTCATTGTATATGGAGGCAGAGGAGGGAGCACAAGTAATGCGTCAGGATAAAGCTTTTTTGCGGCTATGGATGATGCAATAGCGTCAAAGTCGGGAGATTTGTGACAGGTTATAACCTTCATTTTATACTGCGAGGATGTTTTTTGCTAAGTTCCTTGATTAAAACATTGTTTGCTATATGAGTATAAATTTGAGTGGTGGTAAGGGAAGTGTGTCCTAACATTTTTTGTAATGCTCGCAGGGAGGCTCCTCCTTCTAATAGATGAGTGGCAAATGTATGTCTCCAAGTATGAGGAGATGCATCTACTATTTTTTTTGATATTTTCCATATTGCCTGTCTGGTAAATTTTGTTCCATGATTAGATATAAATAGATAGTCATTCATTTTCCTTTTCATAAAAAAAGACCGTTCGTTTTCTATGTATTTTTTAAGTATATTTATAAGTTTTTCTCCTATGGGCACTATTCTTTCTTTTGTTCCCTTTCCTTTTACTTTTAAAAAACCTTCATTCCAATAAATATTGCTTATTTTTAAATTTACAAGTTCACTTATTCTTAAGCCTGTGGCATAGAGAAATATAAATATTAAAAGATTGCGTTTTTTAATCGTGTTATTCTCAGTGGAATATTTTGATAATAGTTCATCTATTGTTGTATGTGAAATTGTTTGGGGTAGTTTTTTTGTTGTTTTTATGTTTTTTATAT
>CAZVDS010000057.1:1888-6894 GCA_964626315.1 uncultured Desulfurellaceae bacterium | reverse complement strand
CTTTCTGTTTAGCGTTACTATTTACGAATTCTAAAAGTTTTTCATCTGTATCTACAGCATAAACTTTTCCTTCTTCACCCACTATTTCAGCAAACCTTAATGTAAAATAACCACCACCTGATCCTATATCAGCGATAACCTGACCAGATTTTAATCCTATAGTTTCTATAATCTGATTGGGTTTATTTCGCGGGTCGGATGCCTTTTTGTTGAACATTTTTGCTCTAAGATTCTTCATCTTTTTTACCTTCAATGTAACTTTTTAATGCAATGTCATATAACGGAATCGGGCTATGCGAAGTGCGAGGCGTAGCCGAGCATTTGGGTGAGCGTAGCGAACCACAAACACCGTGTTATATGACGTGCCGTCCTCTCTCTTTGCTCATTATTTGAATTTCGAGAAATATTTATCAATTTCAGGCCTCAATTCAATACCTGCTCTTTCAAAACAATCTAATAGTTTAGAATATGCCCCGTCACCACCAAGAAAATTCCAAAATTCTTTTGCAACTTTCAATTCTCTATCTAAATCTAACATTCCTTTAAGTGTCCATCTTTCATAAGGTTTTGGTTCATAAGGATTATAAGGAATGGCAATATATGAATTAACTTTTGCATTTGGATATTTTACTAAGAAAATCGCCACCCACTCCAATAATGTTCTTTTAAAATCTTTGAAATTACTAATATTGGGTTTAGCTGTTTTTAAATCAAATAAATGGACAGTTCCGTCATCATCCCGGACAAATAAATCTACCTTTACAGTTTTTATTTTGTTCAATGTTCCCTTGTTACAAACCTTCCGTATTCTTTCTACTTCTTCTTTTTTGTTAGGTGTATGTCCAACTGTTAACTCATTCATAATGCGATTAATCTCTGTTTGGGCTAATTCACTTATTTCGTTTCCCACTACATACTTTTTCCGTGCAATAGAAAAGTTCAAACTTGCCAAAGTTTCAGCTACGGGCTCAAAAATCGAAGTACCAAAAGTGGTATTTAATGAATGGATAAAAGAAAATAATGCCATTCTATCCCGACCAAGCAACCGAAAATGAAAAGGCATATTACTTGTCTCTGGTTTGTATGATTGAAATTTATTCCTTAAGCTTTCCTTGATAACATCTTCGACTCTTTTTATTTGTTCTCTTGTAAGAGACATCTTATTTTCCCCTTAAATGAAATATTATCTCTGCATAGGCGGAATTTCTATCTTTTTCTACTCTGTTAAGCACAGGTCTCTTAAATTGGTTTACAATTTCCATAGAGGCTTTTTCAGCAATCTTAGGATAAAGATTGTATTTATCATTAGCTACTAAGAATATGTCATAATTTTTTTGAAGATACTTTTTACAATTTATTAGAGCGGAAGCTATCCCTCTAACATAAGAATCTCTTGCTTCTCTCCCATAACCTTTATAAAGAGGACCTATCTCTAATTCATCTCTTCGTTTAAAGCCGAATAGTTCGTAAGCATATGCATGTTGCTCATGATAATCAATAAGACCAACATAAGGTGGTGATGAAAAAATTCCCCTTATCTTTTGTTTTGATAATATTGATACAAGTTCTGGTTTTCTCTTTTTGATTTCTGCATAAATATCTATTGTTCTACTATCCCCAGGCAAACAAATTTGAAATGTATTTGTTCTTAATTTATCAAATTCTTTAAGACGATACAAAGTATCTGCAGTATATCGTTGCCACCATCCTTTGATAGAAAATATAGGTTTGCATATTTTACCGTGTTTTTTGCAGTAATATGTAGTTGTAACAGGCTCTTTTAAGGTTGCTAAATCAGCATGCGTAGTTGCTCTGCAAGAGCGAACGGTTCTGCTCAAGATTATTGCTAATATTTTTTTAATATCCTTATTATCTACTTTTTCCAATTCCTTAAATACAAAATCGGTTTCTTCTCTTACTGGAAATAAGAACCATTTATCTAAAAAAGAATTATTTTTGTCTTGTTTAACTTTGATTTTATATTTTTCTACTAAATCATAATAAATGCTTAAAAATTTTTGTTCTTTATCTTTTGCATATTCTTGTTCGTTAATCTCTCCTTTTCTTACCTTTCTTTTATATTCTGGCGATGGGAAATATTTATAATTAAACTTTGCCAACTCAGAAAGCAAACATTCTTCAAATGCAATGTTATTTCTAGTTTTTTGAAAATCATTTAGTTTTAATGTTATTTGGTGAATTGCCTCTTTAAGCAATGAGATATTATGTTTTTCCACTTTAGTATTACTAATCATAGCATTGAAGGCGGAGATATCTATACCAATGGCGTGCATACCTAATTCATTTGCTTGAACCAATGTTGTCCCACTTCCACAGAAAAGGTCAAGGACTATGTCTCCTTTGTGAAAATAAATCTCTTGCTTGAATTCATCAATATGGGAATCAAGGAAATATTCTACCAGTTGAGGGATAAATTTGCCTTTATACGGATGCAATCTATGAACGTGTTTTGTCCTTTCTTTCTCTTTATATTCTACAAATGATAGGTGCCAATTAAGGTTTTCTCCTAATATTTTTTTCCACTGTTTTTCTTTATCATAAGAGTCGTAATAATTTTTTAATTCATCTATATCTATCAAAGGATTCCCATCACTCCCATATTTCTTTATTCTTCCATATTGAAGTAAATATGAAATATTTGAAATTGTTACTTTGCGGTTTAGATATTGAGATGCCCAAACACTTGCCTTTTTTAAGTTAATTAACTTTTTCTCTTCCTTTCCAAACAATGTCTGTTGAGTCATTTTCCATTATCTCCCATTATTCGTTGAATATTGTTTTCTATACATAATTTAATATCAAAGGCATGTTATATAACTTGTTCATATCTGACAATGTCGTATATCCTTCCAATTTGGGGTTATATCTGAACAAGGTTTGCATATACCTGTCTGCGTGCCTGCCTGAGCGAGGACGCTCGCAGACAGGCAACGCACAGGCAGGCTCCCTCTGAATGAAGCTCCTCCATTCTCTTTCTCAAACAAACTATCTAATGGACTTACTATTCGTCCTAAGTCTTTTTTGCTCACATGGGTATAAATTTCAGTTATTTTCATTACTTAAACAATTATCATAAAAACCTCCAAAAAACCAGAGGTGATTACGGCAATTCGTAGAATTGCCGTAATCACCAAAATTTGTAAATAATTAGAAAGATTTTTAAGTCACGGGATTTCTTCTGGATTAGGCGGATTTAAAAAAATTATTTATATTTTATTATTTTATTTATTCTAATCCGAGTAATCACAGTATCTGAAGCTGAAAATATCTTAATCCCGAGGCTAAAAAAGGAAGGGCAGATAGGCGGTGGAGGGAATCATATTAATAGATGACTGGTTTTCCTTTCTTTAAAGATTTTCTTTTAGCCTCCCACACAAATGGCACTGCCTCATCGAGCCAGTTCAATACATTCTCTGGGCTGAGTGTGAGAAATTCTCTCAATTCGTCATCCGAATGGAGCCTTATGTAATCATGGGTCTCCTTGAGCCACTCTATAATGAACTCCTCAGGGACCGATGAAATATCCTTATAAAGCTCGGCAAGGGGTCTCTTCACATAGGCATATTTATAGAGTTCATTGACCGTCATTTATTCTCTCTGTTTTTTATTAATTTGATCTTCTCAAGATGCCTTATATCTTCTATATCTCTTGGCCTCCCAGAAACCCTTTTCATCTTTATAATATCTTCAACAGAGGCAACCTTTATCTTTATATCTCTAACACTCATAACTGTTTTATGGGAGTATGCCATCTCAAAGTCTACTGGGTTTTTCAAAAAAATATCTATACACTTGTATGGTTTCTTAAGGTTTATGAAAGTAAACACTACTGCCCTTTTTTCTTTTATCCATTTGTCTCTCTTTTCGTCAAAGAGAATTTCGTCGGACTTTATAGGAGCTCTCGGGGTATAATTAAATTTATCCATTATCTCTATTAACTTGGAGAGGTTTTCATCTGAAAGGTCTACCATGATATCTAAGTCCATCGTTAATCTGATGTATCCATACAGATTGACAGCTATTCCTCCAACAATTAGGTATTTGACATTCCTAAATTCAAACTCTCTAAATATTTCTTCATATATCATTTTCTACCTGATTTTCAATAATTTTGTATAAGTCCACAACATATTGGGAAAATTATAGCTTTTCATTAGGTATTGTAAAGGAGGAACTTTTTGCTCTTTCAAAAAGTTTTAAGAAAAAATGAGCCACAGGCATACACAGATGGACACAGATTAAAAAAGAATATTAGTCTCTCTGCCTACACAGGCAGGTTGGGGTATTACACGGGGCAGGGTGACGGATTTAAAAAAGAAAATTATTTATATTTTATTATTTTATTTATTCTAATCCAAGAAATCCCGAAGCAAAAATATTATTAGCCTCAACGTTAGCTCGGGGTTTGAAAATTGGAGCATTAGTGCGCTGGACTTGGGGTCCACCGTCTATCGTCCACCATCCACCGCACCATCAGCAATATCCGAGGCAAAAGAAAAAATTTTGCAAAGCATCGTAGCTTTTAAATCACATTTTATTATTTTGGCCACACATGTTCATGGCAATGTCTAAATGAATAAGGAAACTCAAATATAACTGTGGTCGGAATTCCATTAATCTTTCCCTCATAAACCAATTTCTTTTCATATTGTTTAAACTGATATAAATCAAAAGGCCAATTTCCTAAAAGAAAATGCATACTATAAGAATTGGTACCATATTTTGCTCCCTTAATATCACACCTTAATGTTACAGATTTCTTAGGCTCACTAAAATCCACTTCACAATTTTCAGCTGTTACTCCAATTATTTTCTTTTTAAACCTTTTTATCAATTGAGATTTAAATTTTTCTTGATTTTCCAAAATTACTGCAAAATCCTGTTTAGAATAAAAAGAAAGTTTGTTGATATTTAAGGATTTTACCTTTTGCTTCGGTTTTTATTTCTTCTTTCTGAACTTTTACAGGATTAGCATGGCTTATTGC
>CAZVDS010000057.1:0-1878 GCA_964626315.1 uncultured Desulfurellaceae bacterium | reverse complement strand
AATCAAAAGGCCAATTTCCTAAAAGAAAATGCATACTATAGGAATTGGTACCATATTTTGCTCCCTTAATATCACACCTTTACAGGATTAGCATGGCTTATTGCAAAATTAACTAATAAAATTGCTATTACCAAAAATACCTTTAATGGATTTATTTTTGCCTCCTTCTTTAAATTTAAAATTATTAAGAGCCTCTGAGAAACTACATAAACTTAACAGGTAACATGAATAATAGCAGCAACCCTTTTTGTTTCATTGAGTTCATTAAATTTGTCCTTTATGTCTGGTGTACGGGCTTCTACTATTTCTATACCTTTGTTTTCTAAGAGCGCTCTGGCATCATCACTTAAGCTCGCCATTCCGGATGTGCCCTTTCCAGTAATAACTACATCAGGGTTTTCTTTCAATACATGCTCAACTTGACAATAACTCGAAGGAAAGGGGAAACTAACTATTTTTGTAGAAAAATAAAAAGAAGTGAAATATGGATTCTCATGTTGGTCTTTTTGTTCTTTTTTTGGTTATTTTTTCAGCTGTTTATATTTTCTTAGGTTATATCAGTTTGAAAAACTTGTAGATAAAACTTTTAAAGATATGTAAAATGGTGTGTGTTGGAAGAAAAAGTGGTAAATAATGAAACATTCGATAAAAACAGGACTTAGTTTTGGTTTAACCTCTGCCATAATCACAACACTCGGATTAATGGTAGGCTTACATTCTGGCACACACTCAAAACCTGTGGTTATTGGAGGCATATTGACAATAGCAATAGCAGACGCATTTTCAGACGCATTAGGAATTCACATTTCTGAAGAATCTGAGAATAGACACACTACAAAAGAAATATGGGAATCAACACTCTCCACTTTTTTATTCAAATTTGTTTTCGCATTAACATTTATTGTTCCTGTTTTATTGTTTCAGCTTTCAACAGCAATTATTGTAAGCGTAATATGGGGGTTACTTTTGTTAGGTATTTTTAGTTTCTATATTGCTAAGGAACAAAAAATAAAACCCTGGATGGTAATCGCAGAACATCTCCTCATTGCACTGGTAGTTATAATTATAACACATTATGTTGGTACTTGGATTGGGTTAATATTTGGTTAAGTAGCTTCTTAAGTTTTAAGTTCTATTGCAAAATACTTGATTTAAATAAAAATAATTATATAAAATTTTATAAAGGGGTTTTAATTTTCAGATGGAGATACTAAAAATGAAACTCAATCATAAATCACTTATTCTATTTTTTCTAACAATTACATGTGCTCTTTTGTGTTTTTATTTTGGTTTTACAAGAGGCACAGTAGTTGTTTATACCCATTTTTTTTACATTCCCATTATTTTAGCCGGTATATGGTATGGCAGAAAATCCGTTTACATCGCAGTATTCTTAAGCATAATTTATATTTTTACAACTTACTTTTCATTCGGTTATTTTGTTATAAACACCTTTGAAAGAATGTTTGTTCTCATAGCAATAGCATATTTTATCGGACTTATCGGAGAAAAGAACATTAAAGGAGAACAAAAACTACAAAAAGCCTATGATGAGCTGGAAATGCGAGTAAAAGAGCGCACTGCAAAGTTGGCACAATCAGAAGAAAAGTATCGCTCTTTAACAGAATTTGCAGATGACCCAATATATCTCTTGGATAAAGATTGTAGATATATCTCTGTAAATAATGCTCTTTTGTCCCGACTTGGGCTGTCAAAAGACCAGGTTTTAGGCAAAACATTTGGTGAAATTCACTCTCCTGAAGAAACAAGGAAATTTGCTGAAAAGGTTGATCAGGTTTTTAAAACGGGCAAAGTGGTGAGATATGAAAATTATAACGAGCGTCTTAATAGATGGACTATCAGAACGCTGAGTCCTAT
>CAZVDS010000056.1:0-7096 GCA_964626315.1 uncultured Desulfurellaceae bacterium | reverse complement strand
TGTCAAGAGCTGTGCTTCAAATATCTTCTTCATTCCTTCTGTTGCCTTTATTTCTAATATTACCTGTCCTTCTATCAAAAAATCTATCCGATGCGGACCTATGCTTCTCCCTTTATACTCAAGCATAATCTCTTCTTGCCTTTCAAAATTTATTCCCCTCAACTCAAATTCATATGCCAATGCTTCTTCATAGATGCTTTCCAATAACCCAGGACCTAAGTTTGAATGAACCTCAATTGCACATGCGATCATATTTCCTGTAATGTCTTTTAGAGGAAATTCTTTTGGAGGACACAGAGAATTAAACTTACTCTGTGTCCTCTGTGGTTTTTCATATTTTTTCATATTCTATTTGACACTACCATCAAACTTTTGCCTCTGTCCAATTCTTTCCCACCCCTATATTTACCTTTAATGGAATGGGAAAATCTATGTCTTCCATTGCAATTTTAGTAATTTCTTTCACCTCTTTTATTATTTCATTTTCTACCTCTAATAACAATTCATCATGCACCTGCAAAACAATTCGTGCCCTTCCCCTATATTTTTTTAATCGTTCAAAAAGTCTTACCATTGCTATTTTTATAATATCTGCAGCTGTTCCCTGGATAGGTGCATTGACTGCCTTCCTCTGCTCAGCATTCCCTGTATAATGAAAATATCTCCTCCTACCAAAATATGTCTTTACATACCCATTTTTTCTTGTAAATTGAACAGTTCCCTCAATATATGATTTTACCTTTGGAAAACGAGAGAAATATCTTTCAATAAGTAATTTTGCCTCATTTAAAGAAATATTTAAAGTTTTTCTCAGTCTGTTTGCTCCCATTCCATACATAATGCCAAAATTTATTGTCTTTGCAATGCGCCTCATGGAAGATGTAACCATCTGTTGTTTTACACCGAAAAGATGAGATGCCACCTCGTTGTGCATATCTTTATTTTGTCTAAAAAGAGAAATAAGTTCTTCATCTTGCGAAAGAGCCGCCATAATTCTCAATTCAATCTGCGAATAATCTGAGCAAATAATACTATATCCATCTTTAGCTACCACAGCTTTTCTCAAATCCTCGGGAAATGTATCACCAATGGGTATATTTTGCAAATTAGGATTAGAAGAAGAAAGTCTGCCGGTAGAGGTAGCTGTTAAATTAAATGTAGTGTGCACCCTTCCATTTTCATCCGCTAATTGCAATAAAGGCTCAATATAAGTATTAAGAAGTTTCTGTATAGTTCTGTAATGTAATATATATGCAGGCAATTCGTGTTTTTTTGCTAATTCAAACAATGTTTCACTGTTAGTAGAAAAACCTGTCTTTATCTTTTTAGCAGGTTTTAAACCTAAAGATTTAAATAAAACATCCTGTAACTCTTTAGTAGAATTTATATTAAACCTCTTTCCACTTAATGCAAAAATGTTGTTCTTTGTAGATTCTTCTTCCTGAATAAGATTATTTTTTAGATGTAGAAGATAATCAGTATTTACTCTTACGCCATCTTTTTCCATATTGTATATAACAAGTTCTAAGGGCTGTTCAATTTCATAAAATAACTTATCCATATCTAACTTATAAATTTCTTCTTTTACCACAGGATAAAGGCAAAACAACTTTTCTTTTGAGGATAATTTCAAAAAATCTGGACAAAGCTGATTCTTTAAAGAAAATGCTATCTTTTCCATTTCTCCCTGGGTGTCGGGATTTAACAGATAAACAGCAGCTTTTACATCAAAAAAAGGTTTTTTCATTTCACCCACTTTATGCATAATTGATTTTGCATCATAGACAATCACCTCATCTACATCACGAATTGCATTATTTATATCACAAGGTGAAACCTCTGTTTCTGTTTCTGTTGTTATTAAAGTGCATTTTTCATCACAGAAAAGAACAACCCCCCTTTTCTCATTATTTTTCTCATCCTTAACATTTAAATATTTCATAAGGGAAGTAAAATTCAAATCTTCAAATATAGATTTTAGCTTTTTTTTATTCCACTTTTTAACATGTAACCCTTGTAGATCTACAGAAATAGGAACATTATTGTCCAATAAGGCAAGTTTTCTATAATCTTTTAGTTTATCTTTAGACTCAACAAGTGACTTTTTAATCTTTGGTGAAATTTCATCCAAGTGTTTAAATATACCCTCTATATTTTGAAAACGATTGAGTAAATCAGCCGCCGTTTTCTCGCCAATCCCTCTTATCCCTGGAATATTATCTGTTTTATCCCCAACTAAAGCCAAATAGTCCGCTACCTGATGGGACAAAATCCCTAATTTTTGCTCAACTTTATCTTCATCATAAACAATGTCATTAAATGGGTCATATAATTTTATTCTCTTGTTTACCAACTGCATAAGGTCTTTATCTGATGTCACAATATATATATGAGATGAAGAAGGAAGGTATCTGCATAGTGTTGCTATTATATCATCGGCTTCAAATCCATCTTTTTCAATTACATTTATTCCTAAATCAGCTACCGTTTCTTTTATAATGGGAATCTGCGATTTTAACTCATCAGGTATTGGTGGTCTGGTTGCCTTATATGCTTCAAATGCTTTATGTCTAAAGGTAGGAGCTGGAGTATCAAAAGCGCAAACTGCATATACTGGTTTCTTATTTTCTAAAAAGGAAATGATGGTGCGTGTAAAGCCAAATATCGCCCCGGTAGGCATTCCTTCTTTAGAGGAGAGTGACTTTAAGGCGTAATAAGAACGGTAGATGATAAAACTACCGTCAATAAGATAAATTTCATACATAGAAAAGCCATTTTTCAAACTCTTTTTTCTTTCCATGCACTATGTCAAAAAACATACTCTGTAATTTTTCTGTTATCGGGCCTCTTTTACCACTACAGATTGTTCTTCCATCTATTTCTCTAATGGGTGTAATTTCTACCGCTGTGCCTGCAAAAAATGCCTCATCAGAAATATACATTTCATCTCTTGTGAATCTTTCTTGCCTTATCTCATAACCCAATGTCTTTGCCACTTCTATGACTGAATTCCGAGTAATACCCTCTAAAATAGAAGTTAAGGGTGTAGTTTTAATTATACCATTTCTTACTATAAATACACATTCTCCAGTACCTTCTGAAACATAACCCTCACTATCCAGCATTATAGCTTCATCATATCCTGTTCTAACCGCTTCCCATTTTGCCAACTGAGAATTAACATAACCACCGCAGGATTTAGCCTTTGTCATCATAGCGTTAACAGAACTTCTACTATATGAAGAAACCTTCACTCTCGCTCCTTCTTCCAATGTCTTTTCCCCTAAATATGCACCCCAGGGCCATACAGCAATAGCCACCTCTATTCTGTTTGACTGGGGATAAAGACCCATATCCCCATAACCAATAAATGCAATTGGCCTTATATAACCTTCCTCTAATTTATTTATTCTCATTGTTTCCATAGACGCTTTCATTAGTTCATCATAGGTGTAAGGAAGATCAATGTTGAAGATATGCGCAGAGTTTACGAATCTCTTTATGTGTTCATCTAATCTAAACACAGCTGTTCCTTTCTCCGTTTTGTAAGCACGAATTCCCTCAAACACCCCCAAACCATAATGCAATGTATGGGTAAGAACATGGATATTTGCCTCATCCCAGGGAACAAATTTTCCATTGAACCATATCTTTTCTGTTTTCTCTATCATTTTAACCTCCTTGACAATTACTAAAGTAATTGCAAGGAAATGACTTTGTCATTTCCTTGACAAACAAACTACATTCATTTATTTTTTACATGCGGGCGATTAGCTCAGTGGAAGAGCGCTGCTTTCACACGGCAGAGGTCGTAGGTTCAATCCCTACATCGCCCACCATCTTTATCTTCAATTCTTTCAATTGTTCCTTTTTTACAGTATCAGGAGCATTTGTGAGTATGCATACTGCTCTCTGTGTCTTGGGAAAAGCAATTGTATCTCTAATAGAATTTGCGCCAATAATCTCCATTACCAATCTATCCAATCCAAAGGCAATACCTCCGTGTGGAGGAGCACCATATTTTAAGGCTTCCAATAGAAATCCAAATTTTTCTTGTGCCTCTTCTTTGTCTATATTTAAAATTTCAAATATCTTTTCCTGCAGATGAGGTTGATGTATCCTTATGCTTCCTCCCCCAATCTCCACACCATTTAATGTCAAATCATAAGCGCGAGACCTTACCTTTAGCGGCTCTTCAACCAAGAGTGGTATATCTTTTTCCATAGGTGAGGTAAATGGATGATGAACTGATGCATGCCTTCTTCCCTCATCTTCCCATTCTAACAATGGAAATTCCAATACCCATACAAAATCATAGGTATTCTTCTTTATTAAATTTAGTTTTTTTGCCAAAAGTAATCTCAAATTCCCTAAACTACTATAAACAATATCCTTTTTGTCGGCTACAAAGAATAGAATATCTCCCACTTTTCCATTTAATCGAGATATAATTTTATTTATCTCCTGTTCTGATAAAAATTTAATTATAGGAGACCCCAATTCATTTTCCTTTATCTTTATCCAACTTAAGCCTTTTGCGCCAAATGGAGCTACCTCTTTTTCCAATTCATCAATATCCTTACGGGAAAAGCTTGCGCCTCCTTTGGCGTTAATTCCTTTAACTATACCACCTTTTTCTGTTATTTCTCTAAATACTTTAAATTTACATTCTTTTGCAATATCTGTAATATCTTTTAATTCTAAAGAAAAACGCGTATCAGGTCTGTCAGTGCCAAATCTTTCCAATGTTTCCTTATAGGTAATTCTCTTAAATGGTGTTGTTAAATCTATACCCTTTGCTTCCTTGAACACCGCTTTCATCAAGCCTTCACAAATCT
Source organism: uncultured Desulfurellaceae bacterium (assembly GCA_964626315.1). GTDB lineage: Bacteria > Campylobacterota_A > Desulfurellia > JAGGSF01 > JAGGSF01 > CAZVDS01. The sequence goes on along the minus strand of CAZVDS010000056.1, from coordinate 2,258 downwards.
CTATAATGTCATCTTCACCTATGAATGACATCTCTATGTCTATTTGAGTAAACTCCGGCTGTCTGTCTGCCCGCAAATCTTCATCTCTAAAGCAACGAGCAATTTGAAAATATCTTTCAAAACCTGAAATCATCAAAAGTTGCTTAAATAGTTGGGGAGATTGAGGAAGAGCATAAAATCTACCTGGATTTACCCTGCTGGGAACAAGATAATCTCTTGCTCCTTCCGGAGTGCTCTTTGTTAAGATAGGTGTCTCTATCTCTATAAATCCCTGTTTGTCTAAAAAATCCCTTACTGCTTTAACAATCTTGTATCTAATAATAATATTTCTCTGCATCTTCTGTCTTCTTAAATCCAGGTATCTGTATCTTAATCTTACATCTTCACCCACACTTATATCATTCTCTATTAAAAATGGAGTGGATAAAGATGTAGAAAGAATATCAAAATCAGAAACCATAATCTCTATTTCACCTGTTTTTAAATGAGGATTAATCGTTCCTGCGGGTCTCATCTCTACCCTACCCCTTACTGCTATACAATACTGATGATGTATATTGTGAGCAAATTTGCACTTTTCACTTTTTTTGAAATCAAAAACAGTTTGAACTATTCCCTCTCTATCTCTCAAATCTATAAATATAATGCCTCCATGGTCTCGTTGACTCTGCACCCATCCACACAATGTAACTTCTTTGCCCACCATATCTTTTGTGAGTTCACCACACCAATGAGTCCTTATAAATCCCTTAACTCCCCTGCTCATTCCATTCCTCTTATTACAGATATTATGTCCTCTACTTTTACTTTTTTCTGCACAGATTTTTCTAAATCTCTTATACTAACCGTATTTTCTTTCATCTCTTCATCTCCAATCATCAAAGCCCATTTCGCTTTCCATTTATTTGCTTTTCTTAAAATAGATTTTAAACTGCCTGATGAGATAAATTCGCTCTTTATATTTTTTTTCCTTAAATCCTCCACCAACAAAAAAGAAAAATCAGTTGCATCCTTGCCTATTGGAATAACTACAACATCTACAAATTTATCATCTTCCTTATAATCAAAGAGTTCAATAACTCTCTCTTCGCCCGCCGCAAAACCACAGGCAGGAGTGGAACTGCCTCCTAAATCTTCTACTAAATCATTATATCTTCCACCAGCTGATATTGTTCCTTGAGCACCTAACTTATCGCTGATAACCTCAAAAACAAAGCTTGTATAATAATCTAATCCCCTAACTATTTTTTCATTAACTATAAAATCTATATTCATCTTGGTAAGTAACCTCTGAACTCCATTAAAATGAGCTTTGCATTCGTCACATACATAATCCAGTATGGAGGGAGCATTTATTGCAATTTTCTTACAACCTTCTTTTTTACAATCTAGTATGCGCAAGGGATTTGTATTTAACCTCTGTTTACAATCTTCACACAAAAACTCTTTTCTCCCCTCCAAATACTCTTTTAACACTTTTGTATAAGATGGTCTGCATTTTCTGCAACCAATGTTGTTTACCTCCACCTTAACATCTATGCTTAATTTTTTTAATATTTCTATATTCATCTCTACTATTTCTGCATCCACATAGGGAGAAGAAATGCCAAATGCCTCCACCCCCAAATGGTGAAATTCTCTAAATCTTCCTCTTTGGGGTCGCTCATAACGAAACATAGGTGTAATATAATAAAACTTATACATACCTTCATGGATTAAATTATGCTGAATAAGAGCTCTTACCACGCCAGCCGTGCCCTCGGGCCTTAATGTAACCAGTTGGTCGCTTTTGTCTTTAAAGGTATACATCTCTTTTTGCACAATATCTGTATCCTTACCTACGCTCCGAGAAAACAATTGTGTCTTCTCCAATATGGGAAATCTAATCTCTCTATAGGCAAAAGATTCAAAAACATCCCTGCATAGATTTTCCACAAACTGCCATTTCCTTATTTCATTAGGCAAAATATCTCTAAATCCGGATAAAGATTGAATCACTACAAAACCCCTTTTAGCACCACAAAGATATACTTGGCATTGGATTCTGTCAAGGAAAAGCTTTGCCTTTCCTTGCAACTGCAAATTTGTTTGCTATAATGTTCTTATTTATTTCTACTATAGTGTAGTCAAAGATTGATGCTATTACGCCTGTAGTTATTCCTAATATGATTTAAGAATGATAGATAATTTTTCCAGTATCCTTTATAGTGTAGTCAAAGATTGATGCTATTACGCCTGTAGTTATTCCTAATATGATT
>CAZVDS010000055.1:0-7513 GCA_964626315.1 uncultured Desulfurellaceae bacterium | reverse complement strand
GCATCATACCTATGCCCATCTTCGCTCTCTCATTTAAGGAAAGATGCGTAATATCTATGTCTTTAAACAAAATTCTACCTTGCACGACTTTGTATCTGGGATAACCCATTATAGTCATAAGCAAAGAGCTTTTGCCTGCACCATTGGGGCCAAAGATAACATGCCTTTCATTTTTCCCAATACACAGATTTATATGGTTTAAAACTCTCTTTTCTTCAATCTTTACGGATAAGTCTTCTATTTTTAACATTATGCGATTTTCTTTTTCAACATCTCATCATACAAGAAATAAGGAAGGACAACAACCAATTTATCTCTTTTTATACCGGCATACAGGCGTGAATCCTTACAGCCAAAAGAAACCGTAGGATAATTAGTTTTCCAGGCAACAACCGTTTGTAAACAAACAGATAAAAAAGGCCTTAATTCTGCCTTTAATATTTTGCCTGTATGTAAAAAGAATAGCTTTAATATTTCCATCATCTCCTCCGGCCAAACAAAACTGACCATTACATCTGCCTCTTCCCCATTTAAGATAATAGATTTTGTATTTGTATTAGAGACTTGAATGCTCTTCAAAGCCCGGTCAATAAAACCTATATCAACTCCGTTGTTGGATGCAAACTTCTGTTCAAAATTACAAAAATCCTTTTGCCACCCAAAGGCAATACGTGCCCCCTCACATTCTATATTCTCTTTGCCAACGATAATTTTCTTATTGTCAATCATTGCCTGGTGAACCAGCTCACAAAATCTACCTTTTATTGATGAATTTGTCTTCTTTTCAGTTAAAAACTTTACCCTTACCCACTCCATTGTTGGATATAATATTATCACTTATCTTATATATTTGCAACCGCCGAAGGATTAAGACATTTTCTGCTTCAGGATTACTACGATTACTCCAGATTAAGATAAATAAAAAATAAATTTTCTTCGTAGCTATTTTTAATAACTTTTCTTTTTTTTAAATCTGCCTGCCCTGTGTAATACTCTGACAACCCCCCTTTCCCTTTTCCCCGCCCAAGAGCGGGGGGAATATAGGGGGGTATTACACGGGGTCCAATCCTGAGGTAATCCACCTGTCTGCGTGCAACGCACAGGCAGAGTGGCTAATAATTCTTTTTCTGCCTCGGGATTGCTTAGATTACCACAGATAATATAAGATATTTTCTTTTTAATCTGGACAAACACTTTTGGTGTTTGCAAGAGAAAACAAGGCTTTGCCTTGTTTTCTCTTGAATTTACAAGCTTAAAAGAGTAAATTATCTTTCAACTTGAGAGAGGAGGCAATAAATTGTTCAAGGTTGTTTTGTGTGATCGGATAGTAGAGGAAGGAATGAAACTTCTGAAAGATAATCCAGAAATAAAATTAGAAATAAGAGACAATGTATCTAAGAGTGAGCTACTTAATTTTATTGAAGATGCAGATGCAGTAATAACACGCAGTGCAACAACAATTGATAAAAATTTTCTAAATAAAGCAGGGAGGCTTAAAGTTATTGGCCGTGCAGGGGTAGGTATAGATAATATAGATGTAAAGGAAGCATCTCGCAGAGGTATTATTGTGATGAATGTTCCTGCTGGTAATACCTTAGCCGCAGTGGAGTTGACCATGGCCCATATTATGTCTACTTTAAGGTCTTTGCCTAATGCCTCTCATGAATTGAAGCATGAGCATATATGGAATAGAAAAAAGTGGATGGGAATGGAGCTGAGTGAAAAAACAGTGGGCATAATAGGTTTTGGTAGGATAGGCTCAAGAGTTGCCAAGAGATGTATGAGTTTTGGTGCTAAGATTGTGACCTATGATCCTTATATTAAAAAAGAAAAAGCAACAAATTTAGGCTGCAGAATAGTAGATACATTGGATGAACTCTTAGAAGTATCAGATATCATTACTATACATACACCAAAAACAGAAGAAACCTATAATATGATTACCTCTAAGCAAATAGATAAAATGAAGGATGGTGTAATCCTTATAAATTGTGCTCGAGGAGGATTATACAATGAAGACGATCTGTACGATGCCTTAAGAAACAAGAAGATAAAAGCATTGGGTATAGATGTTTTTGATAATGAGCCTGTTAAGAATCATAAATTATTTGAGTTTGAAAATGTGCTTGTAACGCCACATATAGGCGGAAGTACTCATGAATCCCAGATAAGGGTAGGGGTGCAGGTTGCACAGGAGACTATAGATGCGTTGAAAGGGTATGATTATGCCAATGCCATAAATTTACCTTTTGTTAAAGGAGAAATACCTGATTATCTCCAACCATTTTTTGGTTTAGCAGAACGTTTAGGTTCTTTTTCAGTACAGGTAGTAAATGGCTCTATTCAAAGAGTGCAATTGGAGGCAAGAGGTGAGATTGCTGAATTTATAGAATCCTTACGCATTTTTTCATTAGTTGGTTTGCTTAAACCCATTTTAGGTGAAGATGTAAATTATGTAAATGCTCCTTATCTGATTGAGGAGAGAGGCATTGTGGTGGAAAAGGAAAAGGAAATAAAACCTCTTTATTTTAAGAATTTTGTGCGATTAAGAGTGTGGACAGATAGGGAAAGTTTAAGTGTTGGGGGCACGGTTTTTGAAGAGAATAGGGCAAGAATAGTAGCCATAGATGGTTTTTCTATGGAGATAGAACCCGCAGGTATAATCATTGTTATAAAAAATTACGATAAACCCGGTGTAATTGGTCTGGTAGGGACAATTTTAGGCAAAAACAATATAAATATTGCCGACTTTCGCTTAGCCAGAAAGAAGGGTGGGAAAGAAGCATTAGCTCTGGTTAAGATAGATGCGCCTGCATCTCCTTCTGTAGTGGATAAACTTTCTCAAATCAGTGGGATTTTGTATATCAAGCAGATAAAACTCTGATTTATTTGAAACTCATAGGCACTTTCGTTACCATGTATTTTATATCTTCATTCACGAATTCCATTCCTCCACCTATGAATACAGTGCGTGTTTTTGGATTGATAATCTCATCTACACCGCTATATATATGAAAGTGGCGCATCACAGTACAATCAGCGCTTACTTTCAGATGTGCCTTATTGTCTCTATAGTCATTATCATGATTAAAATCAAAGGCATCAAAAGAGAGTTTTAAATTATCATCAAACAGATAATAATCTGTTCCTACACCAAAAGTGGATTCTATTATACCTCCTCTTACCGCTAAATTTCCATATTTTTTACCTATCTCAGCATTTAATCTGATGGTATTTGAATCTGATGGATTCTCATTTTTGTAGTTTTTTTCTGTAACGGCTTCTACTATGTAAAATCTATCAGGAGAGGTATAAATATTTGCTCCTACATATCCCTTAAAATCACTATGTCTTGTTCCATATTCACCCCTTGTGCTTACTTTTACAAGTATTCGTTCTGCTTTTTGAAGCTGATGCCTAACCTGCTTTAGTGTGCCTGATATTTCATGATACATCTTTTCATCTTTTACCAACTTGCCAATAGTTCCTTTCCCTTGATTAATATCTTCTGTAATCTCTCCCGCATTTTTCAATGTTTTATTTAACTTGTTCATAGCCATTCTGGCTTGAGCTATGGTTTCTCTTACATCTTCTCTGTTTTCTACAAGAATTTGATTAACCTTTTCTTCTGCTTCTATAAGCTTGGCAGTGATTGCAGGTATGTCTTTTTTTAAGGTCTGCGTTATCTGTCTCACATTTTCTACCGATGCTCTAAAATTTTCTCTGTTTTCTTCTACCTGTAGGGATATTTTTGAGGTAAGATTTTCTAAATTTTGTAATGTTTTTTTTACCATCTCTATGTTTTCATCACTCAGCATTCTGTTTATATTCCGTGCCATTTCAGTAAGTTCCACTTCAGATTCCGTTTGTTTAATCTCATCGCCGTTGGACAAATATTTATTTGATATACCTAAACTTATATCTATACATTTTTCTCCCAAAAGCCCCACGCTTTTTACATAAGCAATGGAATCTTTTGGTATTTTACATTTTTCATATATAGCCATTTCCACTTTTGCTTTTTTGCCGCTTAATGTAATGTCTTTGATGTATCCTACATCCACTCCAGCCGCTCTTATATATCTTTTTACCTCCAATCCAGAGGCATTTTCAAATAGACCGTAAACACAGTATACCTTTTCTTTTTTTATGCTCCATTTTCCTACCTTTAATGTCATATATCCGAAGACAATTAAAATCAAAACTATAAATAAACCCACTACAAATTCTGTTTTCTTCATACGCTTATTGGTCCTTCAAAATTACCTTCAATGAATTGCTTAACATAAGAATCTTCACTTTTTATAAACATATCCGGCTTACAAAATTCTATAATTTTCCCATTATGCAACATTCCTACATAATCTGCAATATTTTTCATTAGTTTAATCTCATGGGTAATGATAACCATTGTTATTTTTCTGTCAATTTGTGTTTTTTTAATCAATTGTTCTATAGAAGCAGAGGTTATAGGATCTAATCCTGTTGTAGGTTCGTCAAACAATAATATTTCTGGATCAGAGATTAGGGCTCTCGCTAAGCCTACTCGTTTTCTCATTCCTCCCGAGAGCTCATCCGGCATCTTTTCTTCTATTCCTCTTAACCCCAATGAGTGTAAAGTTTCTTTAACCTTCTCTGTAATTTGTTTGTGTGTCATCTTTGTGTGTTCCCTTAATGGAAAAGCAACATTGTCAAATACATTCATATAATCAAATAAAGCTGCATCTTGAAACAGCATGCCAAATCTCATTCTTATCTTATTTAGATTTTTTTCATTTAGAGGAACGATATCTACACCGTCAACCATTATTTTCCCCTTATCTGGTTTCAAAAGTCCCATAATATGTTTTAATAGCACACTTTTACCTATTCCACTCATTCCCAATATTACTGTCACTTTACCTTTATAGATTGAAATATTCAAGTTTTCTAATACCTTTTGTTGTTTAAAACTCTTACACAAATTCTCAATTTTAATCATCTTAAAACATAATAGCAGTTAAAAAATAATCGGCAATCAGTATAGCTACACAAGCCACTACCACCGCCATGGTTGTGAATCTGCCTACACCTTTTGCCCCTCCTGTAGTTTCAAAACCCATAAAGCATCCAATAGTTGATATGAGCAATCCAAATACAGCACCCTTTATAAACCCATAGGTAAGATCTTGCATATCTAAATAAATCTGTATATTTTTTAGATAATCAACTGAATTTACACCTAAAACATCTACACTTATGAAATATCCTCCGATATTCCCTACAATGTTGGATAAGATAACGAGTACAGGAGTCATTATGGTTGTAGCTATAATACGAGGAGTGGCTAAGTAATGTATAGGGTCTACTGCCATTGATTTTAAAGCATCAATTTGTTCTGTTACTTTCATAGTGCCTATTTCTGCTGCCATAGCTGAGGTACTGCGGGCGGTAATCATTAAAGCAGCAAAAACGGGTGATATTTCCCTTCCCAAGGTAACCGCAACAGTATATCCCATCATGTTTTCTGCCCCGAATTTATGAAACCCATAATATATCTGCAATGCCTCTACCATGCCTATAAATAGTGAGGTAAGGGCAACTACAAAAGTGGCATTTACTCCTATCAAATACATCTGTTCAGTAATCTGTTTTATTCTTAACGGGGGTTTTATTATACAGGATAAAGATTCCAGAAGGAGAATAAAGAGTTTTCCCGTCTGTTGTATAAAGTGTAGTACTGTATGACCAATTATACAAAAGAAACCAATCATTTTTTTATATAGATGCGCTGTATTCTTTTCCCCATATTGGTAAGTATTTCATAGGGGATAGTATTTGTTTTTGTAGCGTAATCCCAGGCATCTATCTTCTCATCTTTGTCTTTACCCAATATTATTACCTCATCACCTACCTTCGCATCTATATATGTTAAATTACACATAATCATATCCATACATACACTACCGATTATGGCTGATTTTTTTCCATTAATCAATACATAGAAGTTATTGGAGAGTGTTCTTTGAAAACCATCGGCATATCCAATAGCAATTACACCTACTTGTATCTTTTCTTTAGCGATGAATGTTCTTCCATAACTTATACCTTCTTCTGGATATAAATCATGGATATGGATTATATGCGATTTTATGGAGAGTATAGGATTGAACCCTGGATTGTGCATGTTTTTATTCGGCATATAGCCATATAAGATAATACCCGGTCTTACACAATTTAGATAGGTTTGTGGAAAATTTACTATTGCTGCACTGTTAGCAATATGTTTGTATTCAAAATAAAATCCTTTGCTTTCCAAAAATGAAACAGCATTGTTGAACCTGTTTAGTTGAATAAGTGTAAACTCATCGTCATTGTCTGCACAACAGAGATGAGACATTATTCCTTTTATATTTAAAAAATCTCTATATTTTTTTAATTTTTTATTGATTTTTTGCATATCTTTATAGTTAATTCCCAATCTGTTCATGCCCGTGTCTATTTTGATGTGAACATTTATCCTTTTTCCTTTCTGTTTAGCAAAATCTGCCATCTTATCTATTAACGAAAGACTATATAGAGTGGGTGTAAGATTATATTCATCTATGGCATGAAAGTCATCTGATATATAAGATAAAATAAGAATGGGTTTTTTAATGCCGTTTTCCCTTAATAGTTTACCTTCTCTGGAATATGCTACACCCAGGTATTTAGTGGAAGAAAAGGATGAAAGTATCTGGCTTACTTCTATACAACCGTGACCGTAGGCATCAGCTTTCACAATAGGGATGATGGATGTTTTCGTTAATTTCTCTATAAGGTGATAATTTTTGGTTAAATTATCCATATTAATATAGGCAATCGTAGGCATATTCATGATCTTTATTTATACTTTTTTATATTAATCGTCAAGTTGTTGACAAATATTTATATTTTTTGTAACTTCTAAACGAATTTACAGGAGGTAATAAATATGTTGGCTGTTTTAGAAGTAGGTAGTAAACAATATATGATTAAAGAAGGAGATATAATTGATGTAGAAAAGATACAGGCAGAGGATGGGGAGCAAGTAGAATTAAATAAGGTGTTGTTGATAAGTGACGAGAATATACACAAGGTAGGTAATCCCTATATAGAGGGAGCAAAAGTTATGGGAAGGGTAATTCGTCAAGACAAACTTAAGAAGATTGTGGTATTTAAATTTAAAAGGAGAACAGGATATAGAAAAAAACAGGGGCATAGGCAATCTATTACACGAATTAAAATTGAGAATGTTGTTGGGTAGGAGGATTTTATGGCACAAACCAAAGGTTTGAGCCGTAAAAACCTTAAAGGAGAACTTATGGAGTTTAAAAATAGAGTTTTTTATAGTACAGGTTTGAGTTGTAAAGATTCTAAAGGAGGATTTTATGGCACAAACCAAAGGTTTGAGCCGTAAAAACCTTAAAGGAGAACTTATGGAGTTTAAAAATAGAGTTTTTTATAGTACAGGTTTGAGTTGTAAAGATTCTAAAGGAGGATTTTATGGCACAAA
>CAZVDS010000054.1:0-7534 GCA_964626315.1 uncultured Desulfurellaceae bacterium | reverse complement strand
AAACAATCTTTACCGGCACCCTCTGCACAACCTTTATCCAATTTCCGGAAGCATTCTCTGGAGGAAAAAGAGAAAACGCCGCTCCGGTTCCTGCCATGACGCTTTCTACATAACCATAAAATTTCTTTTTAGGATAAGCATCTATCTTTATTATTGCCTTTAAGCCTTTTTTTATGCGATGAAGTTTTATTTCCTTATAATTTGCCTCTATCCACACATCTTTTATGTTTACCACAGAAAGAAGTGGCACTCCTACTTTAACATAATTTCCTACTTCTACATTCTTTTTAATAACAAATCCATCCGTTGATGCATAGATACAGGTATAATCTTTATTCAGTAATGCTTTATTTAGTTGCGCCTTTTTTTGTTTGATTAGACTTTTTTGAACCAGAAAAAGAGCTTTTCTTTGATTTAAAGTTTCTTTAACAAAATCATATTCTGCCCGTGCTATTTTAAGTTTTGTAAGCATATGTTCATAATCTTGTTTAGATATGGCATTTCTCTTGTAGAGATTCTTTGCTCTTTTCCAATCCAATTGAGCCTGTTCAAGTCTTGCCTTCTTTAAAATAAGCTGAGCTGAAGTTGCATCTATCTCTTTTTTTATTTCATTTAATCGTTCTTTCTCTAAATTTAATGATGCCTCTTTTTCTTTTATCTTTATTTCAAATGGTTCTTTATCCAGAACAATGAGCGGTTTATTTTTTCTTACCCATTGGTTTTCTTCTACCAATACTTTTTTCACCACTCCCTTTACTCTTGAGCTTATCCAGTGAATATGTCCATGAACATAGGCATTAGTTGTAGAAATGTGTGTTTTTTTGTAGTGAATAAAAATAAAAGCTCCGAAAATCAGTATCAATAAGATAAATATAATAAATAATATCTTTCGTTTGCTAATAGCCATATAAAGATATATATGATTTTTAGTTAAAAATGTAAAGAAAATCACATGAACGAAACTGTCTTTGGCAGTTGCAAGCAAATCATTTCATAATTTTTCTTGATTCACTGCGATTATTAAGTATACTCTATGCTCATGTTAAATTATATTTCTATAAACAAAGAGAGGTAAGATGATGGAAGGTATGGTATTTTATGCGCCGTTGTTGGGTATTGTAGGTTTAATCGTTGCCTGGATAATTTATAGTTATGTGAAGAAACAACCAATGGGCAATCCTTGCATGCAAGATATCGCCGGTCTTGTTCGCATAGGCGCAGCGGCGTTTTTGAAGAGGGAATACACCGCTTTATCCATCTTTATAATTATAGTGTTTATTCTATTGACAATATTTATCAATTATCAAACCGGTTTAGCATTTTTAGCTGGAGCAATAAGTTCCATGTTAGCAGGCGTTTCTGGTATGAATTCATCCACCACAGCCAGTGTGAGAACCACAGAGGCTGCGCGGGCAAAAGGACAGGAGAAATCATTACTGGTTTCATTTTATGGTGGTTCTGTGATGGGACTTTCGGTAGCCAGCTTAGGATTGTTAGGTTTGGGTATTCTATACTATATATTCTGCAAGGATATTGCTACCGCATATATTATAACTGGTTATTCTATGGGTGCCAGTTCAATAGCTCTGTTTGCTCGTATGGGAGGAGGTATTTACACCAAAGGTGCTGATGTAGGAGCAGATCTGGTGGGAAAAGTAGAGGCAGGAATTCCTGAAGATGACCCCAGAAACGCGGCAGTTATTGCAGATTTAGTGGGTGATAATGTAGGTGATATAGCAGGGATGGGAGCGGATATCTTTGAATCTTATGTAGGTGCTATTGTGGCCACTATTGCGGTGGGCGCAACGATGGTTTTAGCTCCCGGAAAGGAAATGTTGCGTTCAAGCTACATGGCCATGCCTTTGTTGGTAGCTATGGCTGGATTGATTTCTTCTTTTGTGGCTATCTTTTCCATTAATATTCTAAAAAAAATAAGTCCTCAAGCTGCTTTGAGATATGCAACATATGTAGGGGCAGTGATTTTAATTATTCTCACATACTTTATTGATAGAGCAGTTTCACTCCCCATCGGTGTATTCTGGGCCATTTTTTGGGGTCTTTTAGCAGGTATTTGTATAGGATTAATAGCAGAGTATTATACCTCTGGTAAACCTGTAAATAAGATTGCCGAATCGTCTAAAACAGGACCTGCTACGGTGATAATTTCCGGTACATCCTACGGCATGGAAAGCACTGTTATGCCCATTATATTTTTATGTATAGCCACATATTTAGGATATAAATTTGCCGGTGTTTATGGTGTAGCTATCACCGCGGTAGGTATGCTTTCTACGGTAGGTGTCACTATGTCTGTTGACGCTTATGGGCCTGCTGCTGATAATGCAGGCGGTATTGCAGAGATGTGTGGTCTGGATCCAAAGGTGCGAGAAATTACTGATAGTTTAGATGCTTTAGGTAACACTACGGCAGCTATAGGAAAGGGTTTTGCTATTGGTGCTGCCGCTATGACTGCTCTTGCCTTCTTTATAGCTTATACTCAAGCTGTAGGTATAACTGGCATTGATATTACCGATCCTAAAGTGATGATAGGGATGCTTTTTGGAGGGTGTATACCATTTCTTGTGGCAGCTTTAACCATGAGAGCAGTGGGCAAAATAGCCTTTTTAGTAGTAGAAGAGGTAAGAAGGCAATGGAGAGAAATTCCCGGGATCATGGAGGGAAAGGCAAAGTGTGATCCTGCAAAATGCGTTTCCATCACTACAAAAAACTCTATTAAAAAAATGGTTTTCCCTGGTATCATAGCTATTTGCGTACCACCAGTCATTGGTTTCCTGTTAGGCAGAGAAGCCTTGGGAGGCACGCTTTTAGGCGCACTCGTGTCCGGCGTGATGTTAGCGCTATTTATGGCTAACTCCGGCGGTGCCTGGGACAATGCCAAAAAATTGATTGAAAGAGGATTTTTTGGTGGTAAGGGATCGGAAGCTCACAAGGCTACCGTTATAGGTGATACGGTAGGTGATCCTTTTAAGGACACATCAGGTCCTACTATGAACATCCTAATAAAACTTATGTCCGTTATCTCCCTGATTATTGCACCTCTGCTTTTGCGTTATTGGGGTGGTTAGAGAAGACATCTTCTAAGCACATCTGAGATATTATCGATGCAGGTATTTAGCGCATTTTTGTCCTCTGATTCGCCTGTTATGCGAACCACGGGTTCCGTGCCTGAATACCTCACGATAATCCTTCCCTTGTTGTTCAATGTTTTTTCAGCTTCATCTATTACATCTTTTATCTCTTTTATTTCATCCAATGAAACCTTCTTGCTCACATAAACACTCTTTGTTCTTTGAGGTATTCTTATAAATCCTCTCTTCATTTCAGACAACTTCTTGCCCTCTTCTTTCATAATTGACAACACCTGCAAGGCGGTAACTACACCATCTCCGGTGGGGTTGAAATCGCTTAAAATAATATGACCCGACTGTTCACCGCCCAAATTGTAGCCATTGGCAAACATTAATTGAGCAATGTTTCTATCACCAACATCTGTTCTAATGAGATTTATTTCTTCCTTTTTAAGGAATTTTTCTAATCCTAAATTGCTCATGATCGTCGCTACTACCGTATTTTTACTTAATTTGTTCTTTTGTTTCATGTGTTTGGCTAAAATAGCTATAGTTTCATCTCCATCCACTATTTCCTGATTTTCATCGCAGAACAAAACTCTATCACCATCTCCATCAAAAGAGATCCCTATGTCCGCACGGTATACTTTGGTGGCTTCCTGAATACAGGATGGATGAAGAGAGCCGCATTTTTCATTAATGTTTATTCCATTAGGTTCTACATTGATGGGAAATACTTCTGCTCCCAATTCTTCAAATATAATGGGTGCAACCTTATATGTTGCACCGTTTGCACAATCTATCACCACTCTTAAACCATTCAATGAAAGATTTTCCGGAAAAGTGGATTTCGCATATACCACATATCTACCCAGCGTGTCTCTCACTCTGAACACTTTTCCTATATTTTTCCCCGTTGGTCTTATATGATTTATCTCATCGGAAAGTGTAAGTTTTTCTATTTCATGTTCAATCTTCATTGGCAATTTTTTCCCTTCCTTAGAGAAAAATTTTATACCGTTGTCATTGAATGGGTTATGTGAGGCAGAGATAATGATACCAGCATCTGCTCGCATATTTCTTACCAAAAATGCAATAGCAGGAGTGGGCATAGGTCCTACCAAGTATGTATCCACTCCCATCGAGGTAATGCCAGCCGCAATAGCATTTTCAAACATATAACAGGAAAGACGAGTATCTTTTCCTACCAAAATTTTGTGTTTTTCTTGTTCATTCTTAAACACATAAGCTACTGCTCTTCCTGCCCTGAATGCAATATCAGGGGTCATGGGATGGATATTTGCTTTACCTCTTATCCCGTCTGTACCAAATAACTTGTCCATTTTCCCTCCTCAAATGATTTTCAACATTACCACACAGATGGAAAGATAAATGATAAGGCTTATAATATCGTTAAAACTTGTGATGAATGGACCTGCGCTTACCGCCGGATCCACGCCTATCTTTTTTAAAGTCAGCGGTATCAGTGTACCTATTAGTGTAGTAATGAACATAGACAAAAATAAGGATACACCCACTGCAATAGTTAATGCTATATCCTTCAGGGTTACAAAAGCAATGGCACTTACAAGTATCCCACATATTATACCAATCAAAGCTGCTACTCTCAATTGTCTTAAGAAAACATGCTTTATACTCTGTTCTTCTATCCTGCCTAAGGCAATGCTTCGAACAACAATCGTTTGCGACTGTATGCCTGTGTTTCCCCCCAAAGCCATAATGAGTGGTATAAAAAAGGAAATAGCAATAAATTGTTGGAGTGTCTTATCAAAACCCTGAAGTACCGTGCCAGAGATAGTCCCTCCGAAGAGACCAACCAAAAGCCATGGCATTCTGTATCTTACGATTTTCCATATTGAGCGCTCACTTACCTCAGCACCTGATGTTCCAGCCAATCTATACATATCTTCCGTTGTCTCTTCTCTTATTACATCAATCACATCATCAACGCTGATGAGACCTACTAATTTGTTAAATTTGTCTGTTACTGGAACTGCTAAAAGATCATATTTTTCTACTAATCTTGCTACTTCTTCTTGGTCCATGTCTGTTCTTACTGAGACAGCATGAGACATCATTATATTCTCTATCTTTTCATGAGGCTCAGAGGTGATTAATGCTCTTAAAGAAACTATACCTACTAAATGTTTGCTTTCATCTACTACATATATATAAATAATTTTTTTGTCTTTGCTTATCTTCCTAACGGCATCCATTGTCTCTTCTACTGATGAATCTTTGTTTACAAAGAAAACATCAGGATCCATTATGCCGCCTGCTGTATCTTTGGGATATACAAGGAGTTTTGTTATTCCTTCCTGTTTTTCTGGACTTAGTTTGCCGAGAATAGTATTTCTCTTTTCTTCTGATAATTTTTCATGAATATCTGCTGATTTATCGATCGGTAGCTTTTCAAAGATGTGTGTTGCTTTTTCTTCGCTCATTTGCTCTATAATTTCAGTCGCAGTTTGGTCATCAAGGTTTTCTATGATTTGGGGAACTATTTCAAGATTTTCAATAGATTCTATGATGGTTATGCTTTCACTAAGAGTAAGGTTTTGAATAATGCTTGATATATCCGCAGGATGTAGTTTTTTGAGAAGGTTGGATAGATTTTTGTAGGCTCCTTTCCTTATCAACCTTCTTGCTGTATTTGTTAAAAGTTCTGTTGTTCTGCTTTCTTCCATCAAAACCTCTGATGTATGAGCTTTTTTACCCATCCTTCTTTTTTGGTCCACTTATGTTTTACTTTTACCCATAATTCTAAAAATACCCTGCAATTTAGGAATTTTTCTATGGATTCTCTGGCTATCGTGCCAATTTTCTTCAACATCTTTCCATTTTTACCAATTACTATAATTTTTTGTGACTCCCTTTCCACAAAAATAACCGCCTTTATATAATACATATCTTTTTCTTCTCTGTATTTCATCTTTTCTATCTGCACTGCAACAGAATAAGGAAGTTCATATTTTAGTTCTTCTATTAATTTTTCTCTGACTAACTCAGAGACAATGAACCTCTCCGTTTCTGTGGTAATTTCTTCTTGAGAATAGTATTTTGGTCCTGAAGGCATCATCTTCAATATTTTTGACAAAAGTTCTTTTGTTCCTTGATCTTTTATCAGACATGTTTCTTGCACATATCTAAATGGAAAAAGCTTTAGAAATTTTTCTTCTATTTCTTTTCCTTTCTTTTCATCTAAGAGTTCTATTTTATTTATAACTAAAATCGATGGGGTATTCTTCATTATTTTGAAATAATTTAATACCTCTTCGTCTACTATTCCCATTTCATCCGTGACGAATATCACAATATCACTATCCTTTATTGCTGTTTGAATTTTGGAAATCATTATCTTATTCAATGCCTTGTTCGCCTTGTGTATGCCTGGTGTGTCAAAAAAAATTAACTGATAGTCTTTTTCCGTTAAAATACCACAGATATTTGTCCTCGTTGTCTGTGGTTTTTTAGAGGTAATGACTATTTTTTCTCCTATTAATTTATTGAGTAAGGTTGATTTCCCAACATTGGGTTTGCCTATTATAGAAATATACCCTGATTTAAACATTTTTTAGTCTCCGTAAGGCCTCTTCCGCTGCTTTTTTTTCTGCTTCCTTCTTTGTTTTCGCTTTTCCTCTTCCGTAAAGCTTCTCATTGATATAAACACCAATATAAAATGTTTTTTTATGTTTTTCTCCTTCTTCTCTTTCTAACTTATAACAGGGTAGAGTGGAAAATTTCTTCTGTGTTATTTCCTGAAGAACAGTTTTATAGTCAGCACTTATATCTTCTTCTACTACTTCAATTATTCTTTTCCTTAAGAATTTTAATGCAACCCTTTTCGATTTTCTCCATCCCCCATCTAAGTATATTGCACCTATCAATGCTTCAAATGTATCTTCTAAAACTGAAGGGTTTAGAGCAATATTTTCTTTAATCTCTCCCTTTCCTACTCTCAGATATTTGTAGAGTTTTAGATTGTGGGCTATTTTGGAGAGTGCTTCAGTGCACACCGAAGCAGCTTTTATTTTAGATAGATTGCCTTCTGCAAAAGAGGGATAATTTTTAAATAAGTATTCAACCGTTGCCAATCCAATCACTGCATCTCCTAATAATTCCAATTTTTCATTAGAAAGATTTATATCTTTCACAAAAGACCTATGGATTAATGCTCTTTTGAGCAAATCTTTATCTGTGAAATTATAATCTATGTTTTTTTCTAATTCTTTCACATAGATTATCTATCATATTACTCAACTCAAATCAATTTTATTTCTGGGCAGGATGAGTGATGGAGCAACGAAATAATGAGCGGTAAAAGGGTGAATCGAGTTAAGAAAAGAAATTTTTTTAGCTTTAGGATTACTATGACAATTTTTCAAATTGCCGTAAAAATTTTCTCCTGAAATTTTTATGACAAT
>CAZVDS010000053.1:0-7539 GCA_964626315.1 uncultured Desulfurellaceae bacterium | reverse complement strand
AGTGTCATTCTAAGAGGATTTAGAATTAATATTTTTGGTTTATATATAGATAGATATTTCTCCACATCATGAACGCAGAGATGATAAAAACCCGGTTTTGGTTCTTTAAATACAATATTCATAATAACCACATCACCCTGAAAGACCTGCGGCAGTTCGTCAAACCATAATGTATCTGTAATATAAGATATGGTATATTTTTTGCTTTTTATTATAACACCAAATGTCTGAGGAGGATGTATAAATTTAAGAGGAGTATAGAGAGAAATATCATCTATTTTATATTTTCCTCCTTGTTTTAACCTTGTTATGTTTTCTACAGTATTTTTGCAGTATTCCAAGATTACAGAATCTTCATCTATAGCATCCGGGGGTGCGAAAACTGTGCCTTTTTTCTTTCTAGCTCCGTCTGTCATGGCTACGATAATGGTGTTTATGTCTGCACAATGGTCTAAGTGCCTGTGTGAAATAAATATTGCTTTCAATTTTCTTATATTTATACCCATCTTTGCCGCTTTTACCAAAGCCCCCGGGCCAGGGTCAATGGCAAGTATCTCTCCGTCTAATTGAAACCACAAGCCACCCGAGGCTCTAATTTGCGAAAAAACAGTTACTCTTCCTCCACCTGTGCCTAAAAATACAATTTTGTCTTTTTTATCATCAAATGGCTTGCGCTTTTTTCTCATATTCTGCGAATGTAAAATTTTCATCTACATAAGAAATTTTTACCCACAATTTTTCATAAGGAGGAATAGATGAAGGAACTAAAACAGATATATATTCTTTAGAAACTGCCTTTCTATAAAATTTTTTATCCATCACAATTGCCTTAGGTTCTGTGATTACTTCTACTCTTTTCCCCATTAAGCTTTTCCTGAACTCATAATTTTTTAAATTAATTATCTTGCGAATGATTTCACCCCTTTTCTTCGCTATTTTTCCATTTATCTCTCCTTTAATGGATGCTGCTGGTGTTTTCTCTCTCTTTGAATAGGTGAAAATGTGTGCATATTGAAGAGGCAAACTTTTAATAAATGTTGCTGTTTCTTCAAAATCTACATCTGTTTCCGTAGGGAATCCTACAATAAGATCTGTGCCTAATACAAATCCCAATTTACTCAATTTCCAAACAATATCATAATAATCTTTTTTTTCATAAGGTCTATTCATAAGTTTCAAGATTTTATTACTACCGCTCTGTAAAGGGATATGCAGATGTTTAACCGCCCTTTTGCTCTGTTTTAAAACATCTATTAACGAATCATTTATATATACAGGTTCTATGGAACTTATGCGGATTCTAAAATCACCATTTAGCTCTTCAATATCTTGAACAAGTTTCTTTAAACCAAAATGGTAACTGCCAATATTTGTACCTGTAAGCACAACTTCCCCATGACCTGATTTTACAAAAGATTTGACCTCTTCTAATACATTTTCCACACCCTTGCTTCTCTGTTTTCCTCTTACATAAGGTAAAATACAAAAACTACAATGGAAGTTACAACCTTCTTGTATCTTAGAAAAGGCTCGAGCTCTTGTCCCAAATCTGTGTAAAATAGACTCATCAACGTAGGATTTGGAATGCTCGTTGATTAAAATGTTTCTTTCATTATTTAATGCTTTTAATATAAACTTTACAATTTCATGTTTGTAGGAATGTCCTAAAACAAAATGGACACCTATTTTTTCTAATCTTTCTCTTTCCGTTTGCATATAACAAGGACAACCACAAACTATAACCTTTGCTTGTTTGTTGACTTCGAATGCCTTTTTTGTCAACAGCCTGGTTTCATAAGCTGCTCGGGATGTTACACAGCAGCCATTAATTATGTATACATCTGCTTTTTGTTTAAATGAAACGATAGAAAAATTACCCTTGCATCTATCAATCATGCACATAGTTTCATATTGGTTTACCTTACATCCTAAAGTTGCAAAGGCTATCTTCATCTTTAGATTATACCCTTGGCGGAGGGAACAGTATTTGTTTCTATTCTTACTGCTTGTTTTAAACTTAAAGAAAATGCTTTAAATGCAGATTCAATAATATGATGATTATTTTTCCCATGTAAACTTTCTATATAAAGGTTGATCAAGGCATTATTTGAAAAAGCACAGAAAAATTCTTCTATAACTTCTATATCCATATCTCCTATTTTTCCATTTACATCTAAATCATAATAAAAATATGGCCTTCCTCCAATATCTATACACACTCTTGTTAAGGCATCATCCATAGGAACAATAAAAGATGAAAATCTCTTTATTCCTCTCTTTTCACCCAGTGCTTCTAAAAAAGCTTTTCCTAAAACAATACCTGTGTCTTCTACTGTATGGTGAAAGTCTACTTCTATATCACCCCTTGCCTTGATTTCCATATCAAAACCACTATGTTTAGCCATGGTTTGTAACATATGATTAAAGAAACCCACTGGTGTAGAAATCTTCGCTTCTCCTTTTCCATCTATACATAGTCTTACTTCTATCTCTGTTTCCTTTGTCTTTCTGGAAATCTTTGCTTCTCTTTTCATCAAAATTCTCCTTCAGAATTTTTACGGTAAAAATCTTTGATTTTTATCATTAGCTACTCCTTTCTACGATCAAATCAGCTATATCTAAAAGCTCACTTGCTTTTTCCCCCCATATTGTCAGCTGTTCTTGTCCTTCTTCCACCAGTTTTTTAGCAATTTGCTTCGAATTTTCTATACCATAAACCTTAGGATAAGTTAAAGTATTTTTCTCTTCTTCTACATCCAATACATCATCTATAATTTGAAAAGCAAGACCTATTTTTTCTCCATATATGCTGAGTTTCTGTAATTCATTACTGCTGCAGCCACCTAGTATTCCGCCAATTCTCGGACAGATAGCAATAAGTTTTTGAGTTTTGTGAGTGTGAATAAAGTTTATCATCTTTTCTTTATCTTCTACTTTTATTCTATTTTTAGCGACCAGGATATCCGCTGCTTGTCCACTCACCATACCTTCAGGACCCGCTGCATGAGCAATTTCTTTTATTATCTTTAACACATTGTCTTTGGTTGTAACCTTAAGACCTTTTTCAACCATTATCTCATAAGCAAAAGTGCCCAGTCCATCGCCTGCTAAAATGGCTAATTCTTCTCCAAACATCTTGTGATTAGATAGTTTTCCTCGTCTGTAGTCATCATTATCCATGGAAGGCAAATCATCGTGAATAAGAGAATAAGCATGAATTAATTCTACAGATGCAGCAAGGGGTAATCCAATTTTGTAATCAGAAAAAATCTTGAGTGTGGATAGGATAATAGAAGCTCTTATCCTTTTTCCTTCTGTGAAAACTGTATATTTTATGGCTTCATTAAACAAAGGAGGAAAAAAAACTTTCTCTTGAAAAATACTTTTTAGATATTCATCTACTTTATTCTTATATTGTTCAAGAAAATCAAATTTTGAACTCTTCAAGATTAATTTCTCCTTCCTTTTGAACTATGAGTTTTATTTTGTTTTCCACTTCTGTGAGTTTTTTTTGACAAAAAGCAGAAAGTTTCATTCCTTCTTCAAACAGTTTTAAGGTTTCATCTAAAGGCGTGTCTCCCATTTCTAACATCTTTGCTATCTCTTCCAACCTTTTTAATGCCTCTTCAAAACCAACCTCTTCCATAAATAAACCTCTTTAAAATTAGTTTACTCCTAATTATTCTCATAATAGATTATATTACAATATTATAACAAAGGCAAAGGAGCCAACTTGTGTATTTGTATAGCAGCATATAGCAGATAGGAGATAGCGAATAACAAAAAGTGGGTAGCGAATAGGAATTATTGGTATAAACTGTCTTTCCTAACCGCTATTCCCTACACGCTAATTGTTGTGAGGACAAACTACCGTTATTTTATCTTTAACTACAAAAATCCCTCTATTCTTTAAGCTTTATCTCAAACTTCTGTTTTAGTGTCTCCAAAACCTTTGGACCTACCCCTTTCACAGCCAAAAGTTCATTCATGTCTTTAATAGCACCATTTTTTTTAATAAAATCTACAATGGCTTTTGCTTTAACTTCACCAATGCCTTTTACAGTAACAAGTTCACTCACTGTAGCCTTGTTGATATCCAGTTTTTGAGAATTTGCCTGGGCATATACTGAAGAGACACTTAAAAAAGAAACAGCCAATAATAAAACCAATACTCGTAAACAAACCAACCTTCTCATTTTTAACCTCCCCTAAAAATCTTTATTAAGCTTAACAATACACCATTTCTATCAAAAACACAATAGGGAATTGCCCATCTCTTTCTGGATAAGTTTCAACACCTTAAGGTTTTAAAAACTTTCCTCTTGAAGAACAACCTACTCTTGACTAATTTTTTCTAATAAAGCATCAACCTCTTTTGGGAATTTTATGGCTTTTTTGTAAATTTGATTTGCTATTTCTCTGTTGTAAGTATGGGCAGTAAGATTTCTCTTTTTTAAAAAATCAAACCAATCTTCAGGATCATCGATTACTTCCAATCTTGCAGCTTCTCGAATGCAATTTTTTGGACTTTTACAATCAAAACCCTGATCTCTTACATATTCCTGGATAGCTTTCCAGGCGAGTTCGAAAGTGAACTCAAATCTTTGAATGGTCGCATCTTTGTTCATTTGAGTGGGGTTAGTTCCTGCAGCCTCTTTTAATCTTTTATTTGCCTTCTTAAGTTGTTTAATTAGATTTTCCAATTTTGTCATAATTTTTTTATTTTAGATAAAGCCACTTCTCTAAATTCAGGCGAAACTAAAGAAAAATCCACGATATCAAACTTGTAGGGCAAGTCCGATTCTTCTAATGCTTCTTCAATTAAAACAAGAGTTTTTACCGGCACAGGTTTCTTTCCCAAAATTCCAATATCATAATCACTGTATTTCCTGGCTTTACCGGTTGCCCTTGAACCAAAAATAAAAACCTGATATTTTTCAGGATCTAAAAACTGAAAAATAACCTCTTTGATTTGCTTTTCCACTCTCTTTGAATTCCTCATTAATTTATTATTAAATATCCTTCTTTAACTGTCAAACTTTCCTAAAAACTCCCACCTACAAATTATTTCTTCTTTTTAAAGGGTTGAAAATACGATGTTTGTGTCAACTACCAGTGCGACTAAGACTCAATTTTTAAGCTTACATTTCTAATACTAATAGAGCGGTATACGGATGCCTATCCTTTGATCTATGTTTTTGAGAGATTCTAAAGCGGTAGAAAGTAATATTATCTTATGGGTTGTCATCAATAACCAAGTATTTTCCTTGCTTTATTAAGAGATACACCCTTGCTCTCTTCTTTCTCCTTAGAGTTTTGCTCCAAAAGCTTCATTATTTCTGGACAAACTTATAAAACTCTATAAACTATTTAATGTCAAATGTGAAGACCTGACCCCAAAGACATTATCGCGCTTATCGCTCTGCTTTCTGTTTTTTTGCTTTTTCCAGCCATTCCAGGAAGAATGCTAAGAATATACTGAAAAACAGTCCTACAACTAAAGCGATGACGGTATTCAACTTTTTCTTTGGCTTCACAGGGTATTGCGATACTTTAGCAGTTTGAACAACCTTTACTCCTTCAATAGAGTTTTTCATAAATTTAAGGTTTTCTGTTTCATCTTGTATCCATTTAAGTTGACTGCACAACCCATTTACATAGGCAATATTTTGCTGAATGGTTGTTGTATAGAGAATTACACTTAGAGAAGACCTTTCTTTTTCCTTTAATAAACTCTCTCTTTCTTTTGTTAGATTTTCTGTATTTTCCCTCGCTGTTTTTAGCGCGAGACTAATTGTGTTTTTCCTTCTTTGCAGTATATCTAATCTTTTTTCAAGATTATCCTTTTTTGCTTTTATTCTATTCCCATATCTGTTTTTGATTAAATCAATGAGTTTATCGACGATGGCTTTTCCTTCCTCTGGTTTATCTGTTTCATAAGAGATCTTTACAAGGTTGGTACCTTTTCCTATCTCTGCCTTGAATTTAGGCGGAGCTTTCAGTTGAAATGTCTCCATTATTTTACTGGAGAATACATCGTTTTTTACCATTCCTGCAACATTCTGGGGAGTATCTGTATATGAGATTTTCCCATCGGACAAAATATTCCACACGCCGGGTTGAACAACGCAGGAAACTTTGTATACCTTTGGCAAAAATGAACTTATTAAAAATGCTGCAACTGCGCAAAGAACGGTTATTATCAAAATAAGCCATTTTCTCTTTGCAACAACCTTGTAATATTCGTAAAGGTTTATCTCATCTTCGTAAGAGGGGTAATTCTTTTCCTCTGACTGCTGATTGTGCTCATCCATGTCTTTTCTTATACCTTATTGCCCTGTAGAATGTCAAGGTGTCAAAACATAGGGAGGTTGGATCTTCATTTTTATCTACAGCTATAATATGATGCAAATTTTCTATTCTTATTTTGTTTATAGTCTCAAAATGATTTCTGAAAAATCTACTAAATCATCCAAATGATTTTCTATTATCGCTTGAATTATTTTGAGATTTAGTTTCTGGTAATTATGTATGGCAATATTTCTAAAACCAACCATTGCTTTTAGCCTCTCTGACATTTCTGGACCAATAATCTTATTACTGTGTAAAATCTCAAATGTTTCTCTGCTTGCCTGGGGAACTCCTAAATTTCCCTCTGCTATAACATGCATACCCAGATCGATTACTGCTTCACATGCCCTTTGAATATTTAAAATGATAGAATCTTGCTTTGTGTAATTTTTTAAATTTTCTGGATTATTTTCATATTCTTCATTTATTCTTTTAATACACTTTTTTATAATTTCTGTTTTATTCAAAACTATATCATCAATCATATTTAGCACCTCTTAAAGTCCTCGATTTGATCTTATTAATTATCTCCATCCTTTCTTCATTTAAAAGGGCGTAATCTCTCATCGCTCTCATCTGAAAATACATCTTTCGCAGATTATCCGAATTATAGATAAGCTTTCCAGTCTTTATAATCTGAATTTTGAAAACGGAAGATGCCTTTCTTAAGTCTATAAGATCAACCTCTCTTTTTAAAACATCAGCCAATTTTTGGGAAAGGATATATAATTTGTATTCGTCTATTTGTCTGTCAGTCAAAATAGCAATATCTATATCACTATCTTTCCTCACTTTATCTTTTGAAATGGAACCAAAAATATATATTAAAGAAGGAGCCAAGGCATCTGATAAAATATTTTTTATAATTTCAATCTTTCTATTATCAATCATTGGGGTCAGCCCTTGACATGGGACATAATTTCTGTAATCTTTTTTCTTAACATCTTATCTTTCTTCAACCTTTCCGAGAATCTCCAATACACCTTGGCTACAGCTGAATAGCTGATGTTACTAAACTGTTCACCTATCTGCCTATTTGTAAGACATGTATGCTTTTTAAGCAGATAGATGGCTATGTCTCTCTTATTCTTATTTCTCACTATCTCATCCACGGATATATCAAAATAGATACAGATACTATCCATAATTTCTTCAAATCCGTACGCTGCTCTCAATGCCCTTCTGTGA
>CAZVDS010000052.1:5340-7551 GCA_964626315.1 uncultured Desulfurellaceae bacterium | reverse complement strand
AAATTTCTCCCGGTCGGGGCACACCTCCTCCACCAATCAAAGCTACATCTGATATAGTATGATGAGGAGAACGAAATGGTCTTCTTGCCTCAATAGGTTTTTCACTTTTCAAAAGATTCGCCACACTGTATATCTTGGTCACTTCTATTATTTCTTCAAACCTCATCTCTGGCAAAATTGTAGGCAACCTTTCGGCAAGAAGTGTTTTTCCACTACCAGGTGGACCAATCATGAGTATATTATGGGCACCAGAGGAAGCAATCTCCAATGCCCGTTTAGCAAAATTTTGTCCTTTTACATCACTAAAATCCACATTGTAGCTTTCCTTTACATCTAATACCTTTTCATCTAAGAAAGCTTCCTTTTTAACCTTTTTTGATAAAAACTCTACCACTTCTAATAGATTCTTGCAGGGATAAACGGCTACATCTTTTACAATAACTGCCTCACGAGCATTTTCCTGAGAAACAATTACGCTTAAACCCATCTTTTTAGCTAGGACAACAATGGGCAAAATTCCCCTTGTTCTTCTCAATTTTCCATTTAAAGATAGCTCACCAACAATGATGTATTTTTCTATTTCTTCATTATTTATCCATCCATTGGCAGCAATTAGTCCCACTGCCACTGGCAAATCAAATATACTACCTTCTTTTTTTATATCTGCCGGGGCAAGGTTTACTGTAACACGTGTAGATTTAAGCATAAATCCTGTATTTAAAAGAGCAGATCTTACCCTTTCTTTTCCTTCCTTTACTGCATTTTCTGCCAAACCTACAATGGTTAAACCCGGCAGACCACGAGATATATCTACTTCTACATCTATTGGTAGGGCACTTACACCAACAGGAGTGGCACTCTTTACTCTTACAAACACTACTTGCTCGTCTTAATAGAAATGGATGGACTACTCTTGCTCACCTGACCAGTAGAATCTATTGCTCTTATCCAATAGGTATAGGTGGTATTTCTTTTTACCTCAGTATCCATAAAATTTGTCTTACCTGTTTCTACTATCTCTTTAACAAACACTAAATAACTCTTTCTATATAATATGTATTTCACTACATCTGGCGTTTCACTCTTTTCCCACTTAACAAGCACACCTTTACCTGTTTCAACAACCGAGATTCCTTTTGGAGGGAATGGTAACGCTTTTACCTGAATTTGTGCTACATTGGAAAATGAACTAAACAATCCATCTGCATCCTTTGCTCTCACCTTATAAAAGTATGTCTTGCCCGGTGTAAGTCCTATATCCATGAATGTTATATAAGCTGAAGAAACCTCCTTTATCTTAGAAAATGATTCTTCACTTTCTCCTCTATATATTTCATACAAGGTCACATCGGGGGTCGTGCTGGGATTCCAGTTCAATGCAACCTTACATGCTCCCTGCCTTTTAGCTATTAGATTATATGGTCCCATTGGGGGTTTCTTTGTGGTCGCACATACCACAGGTGATGGTTTACTTACCGCACCTGCCTCATTGTATGCACTAATAGAATAACAATAGGTAGCATTATCGGGTAGGTTTTTATCTATATAGGATGTATTCAATCTCCCTCTGACTTTGGCTAATTTTTCAAGGGGTTCACTCTTTGACTCTCCTCTGTATATTACATAACCGCAAACATTTTCTTCATTTGATACACCCCAGGAAAGTGGAATCTTTCGGCAAACATGGCTCATCGCAGTAAGAGCCAGGGGTGTAGTTGGTGGCGGAGCAGTCTTTGCTGATGCAGATAAAGACAGATATCCCAATTTTCCTTCTTTGTTAAAGGCAGCAATCTTATAGTAATATACAGTATCATCCTGTAGGTGTTTGAAAACATCACCTTTATCTACATAGATTGTTTTATATCTACCTTCAATTTCTCCTACTTTTCTATAGTCTCCATCTTTTACTGTGCTTCTAAAAACTCTATATCCTGCTATATCCTCATATCCCAATATCGGTTGCCATTTTAACATCACAGATCTAGCGTTCCCCATAGCGACTATACCTTTAGGAGGAGGAATATTAACACCGGTTTTAATTACAGGATGCGTTTTTATATGATACATTCCTGCACATCCTGTCAACAAAAGAAGAACAATAAATAAAATGAGTTTTCTCACAAAAACCTCCAAAGAGGTTTTTGCGGCAAATTGAAAAATTGTCATAAAAACTCCTTTTGGAGGTTTTACGGCAAATCGCAGATTTGTCAT
>CAZVDS010000052.1:0-5240 GCA_964626315.1 uncultured Desulfurellaceae bacterium | reverse complement strand
AAATTGTCATAAAAACTCCTTTTGGAGGTTTTACGGCAAATCGCAGATTTGTCATTTTCTTTCCCTCCTTATTAAATTCTTCATATCTTCAGGCAACGGAGATATAAATTTTACAACCTGTCTTTTTATAGGATGCACAAAAGTTAAAAGATATGCATGTAAAGCCTGCCTTTTAATGCTTTTTTCTTCTTTCCCTTTTTTACCACCATATGTTTTATCTCCTATTATAGGATGACCTATATATTGCATATGCACCCTTATCTGATGTGTTCTTCCAGTCTCAAGTCTGAATAATAAAACTGTCTTATCATCTAAATGGTAAAGAACACGAAAATGAGAAATAGCCTGTTTACCAGAAACTGTAGCAAATTTTTTTCTTTCCTTAGGATGTCTTCCTATAGATTTATCAATTGTTCCTTCCCTCTGTTCTAAGATACCATAAACAACACCAATATACCTTCTGTCTATTGTATGTTCTGCAAATTGCTGGGACAATTTTAGATGTGTATACTCATCCTTAGCTAAGACTATCACCCCACTGGTATCTTTATCCAACCTATGCACCACCCCGCACCTTAAAGGTGCTCCTATGGGCGATAACTTCACGCCACGATACAGAAGACCACTTACAATGCTCTTCTTTTCCCTCCCTGCTCCTGGATATACCACAATCCCTGCTGGTTTGTCCACCACAACAATATTTTCATCCTCGTAAATTATATCAAATGAAACATCGCATGGCTCTACCTGAATAGGTTCAACAAAAGAAGGAATAATGTAAATCTTATCTCCCTCCTTTGTAATATAGTTTTTCTTGACCATTTCTTCATTTACACAAATATTTCCTTCTTTCAGCCACTTTTGTATTCTATTTCTGGAAAATCCTTCAAACATACGACAAAGATAGGTATCAATGCGTTCTCTTATCTCTTTACCTACTTCTATAAATAGCTTATCTGTCTTCTTCCAACAACTCTCCAGAGCTTCCATTTCTCTCTTGTTTTCCCTTTAAAAGAATAAGAATTTGCTCTTTAGCATCTTGAGGTATGTTGAAATTATCATTTTCATTCTTTATTGCTTCTTTCATGAAATCTATCCATATAGGCAATGCCGCTCGGGCGCCTGTCACGCTATCGCCTATGGTCTTCCTATCATCGTAACCCACCCATACCCCTGTAACCAACCGTGGTGAGTAACCAATAAACCATGCATCTTTAAACCCATCTGTTGTTCCTGTTTTTCCAGCAATGCTTTTATTCAATACCTTTGCTCTTTTCCCTGTTCCTTCCTCAATTACACTTCTCAACATATTGGTGATTAGAAAACCTGTAGCCTCACTGCATACTCTTGATAGTTTTGGCTTATTTTCCTCTATTATTCTACCTTTTTTATCCGTAATTTTTCTTATAAAAATAAGTTTCGGTTTCAATCCGTAATTATCAAAAGCCGCATATGCCATAGTTAATTCCTTTAAACTCAAACTAAACGAGCCTAATGCTATGGCTAAATTATGAGGAATATTTGAGGTTATACCCAAAAGGCGAGCATGCGATATCACCTCATTTATACCCACATCCATAAGCAATCTAATAGTAGCTACATTTATAGATTTAGCTAGAGCTTTTCTCAATGTTACCTCACCTTTAAATGTTCCCTCGTAGTTTTGTGGTTTCCACACCTTGTTCTCAAATGTAAATACTATCGGTTCATCAATTAATATATCGTTAGGAGAAAAACCTTGTTCTAAAGCGGTTAAATATATAACTGGTTTAAATGCCGAACCTGGTTCTCTTTTCGCATATAAGGCACGATTAAATTTACTAGAAGAATAATCATATCCACCAACCATCGCCTTTACATAACCAGTAGAAGGTTCGATACATAAAAGTGCAGCCTGTAATCCATCGTATTTTCCATTGCTCAATTTTAATATTCCCTTCTGAACTGAACTGGCAGCACATTCTTGTAATACTTTGTCCATCGTGGTATAAATTCTCAATCCACCTTTATATAATACATCTTCTCCATACTTATCTTCTATATACTGTTTTATATATTCTACAAAATAACCTCCATAAACTTTCTTTCTCTTTAATACAATCTTTGCCTGTAAAGCATCTTTTTGCTCCTCTTCCTCAATAAAACCTGATTTTACCATTCTGTTTAAGACATAAAGCATTCTTCTTTTTGCTAATTCAGGATGCCTGTAGGGTGAATAAATGGAAGGGGCACGAGGAAGTCCAGCGAGTAAAGCTGATTCCTCCAACGACAGGTTTTTTGCACTCTTTGCAAAATATATCTCTGCGGCTTGTTCAATACCATAAGCACCACTGCCAAAATAAACGGTATTTAAATACAGATTTAAAATCTGATCTTTGGAAAGCACATGTTCCAACCTATAAGCTAAAATAATTTCTCTTGCCTTGCGGTGGATTGTTCTTGCCGGGGTAAGATAAAGGTTCTTTACCAATTGCTGAGTTATAGTGCTTCCTCCCTGGCTTATTTTTCCTAACTTTATGTTTTTAATCAATGCTCTTGTTATACTCCATACATTAATTGGTCCATGTTCATAAAAGTGTTCATCTTCTGCGGCGATAATTGCTTTTATCATCCAGGGAGAAACATCTTTTAACGGTACAGGTTTTCTGTTTTGAGCGTCAAATTCTGCAATTTTTCTCCCTTTTAAGGAATAAAAGATAGTAGATGTGCGAAGATCGCAACTTGAAAGGCGATTAAAATCAGATTTTGTCTCTAAATAAACGATGAAGAAAAATATTCCTCCGCCCAAGAACACACATATTAAGCAGGTCACAATTATAACTAAGAATGTTTTCCATAAAACTCTCATTTAAATTTCAGAGATAAAAGCTTTAAAAGCTTCTACCCCTTCTCTTATTTCTTTCATAGAAGTAGCAAAAGAAACACGAATATAATTATCTTCTCCAAAACCAACACCCGGGACTGTGGCTACATGTGCTTTTTCTAAAAGATTCATAGCAAAATTCATAGAGGAGTTGATTTCTGTTTCTTCACTGTAGAGATGAGAAACATTGGGAAATATATAAAACGCACCTTTTGGATTAAAACAACTACATCTACCCATAGAACGAAACTCATTTACGATAAAATTTCTTCTCTTCTCAAATTCTTCTCTCATCTTCTCCACACTGTCTTGAGGACCATTCAAAGCTTCTACTGCCGCCGCCTGAGCAACAGCCGTGGGATTAGATGTGCTTTGAGATTGTAATTTTACAATAGATTTTACTATCTTTCTGTCTCCTGCTAAATATCCTAATCTCCATCCTGTCATGGCATAACTCTTAGAAACACCATTTACTACCAATGTCTTTTCATATATATCTTTATCTAAACTGGCAATACTAATATGTTTCAATCCATCAAATATAATATGCTCATATATTTCATCAGATATAATATAAAAGTTATTTTTCAAGGCAACTTCAGCCATATCCTCTAAATCTTTTTTGCTATATACTGCTCCTGTAGGATTGGATGGAGAACTAAAAATGAGTGCCTTCGTTTTGGGAGATACTGCTTCTTCCAATGCTTCTTTTTTTAACACAAAATCATCTTTTTCTCTGGTATGAATAATTATAGGTTTTGCCCCTGCATATTTCACAATTGCTTCATAAGTAACCCAATAGGGCGAAGGGATAATTACCTCATCTCCCTCCTCAAATAACACCTGAGCGATGTTGAATAATGTATGCTTAGCTCCCACTGAAACACATATTTGGTCTTTGTCATACTTTAAATTATTTTCTCTATTAAATTTATTGATAATTGCTTCTTTCAACTCACTGGTTCCATCTACCGGCGTATAATGAGAACAATCCTCATGAATGGCATCAATTGCCGCTTGTTTGATATTTTCTGGGGTGTTAAAATCTGGTTCACCGGCACTAAAACACAACACATTAAAACCATTTTGCATCATACTTTTTGCCCGCATAGTGATACCAAGGGTAAGTGATGGTTCAATTCTTGAAATTCTTTTCGTCAATAACATTTATTTCCTCTCTTTTCTCCTTAGATATTTCAATACAACTTCCGGAACAAATTTAGTTACATCTCCTCCATTAAAAAATATTTCCTTAACAATACTGGAACTCAAAAATGAATATTTAATATAAGGCATCATACAAACTGTTTCAATATCGGGAGCCAAGTTTCTATTCATATATGCCATCTGTAATTCATATTCAAAGTCAGAAACTGCCCTCAATCCTCTGATAATGACAGTTGCACCTACTTTATTCGCATAATCTATCAAAAGACCATCAAAACTATCCACAGTTACATTAGAAAACCCCAGTTCATCTATTACCTCTCGGGTAATTTTTACCCTCTCTTTAATATCAAACAAAATATTTTTACTTATATTAACTGCTACTAAAGGAATAATCAATTTGTCAAAAATATTGCTCGCTCTCTTTATAATATCTACATGCCCTTTGGTTATAGGGTCAAATGTTCCAGGGTAAATTGCAATAATCTTCTTCATTATCCCTTCCCCTTATATATTGTTAATTCCGTTTCTCCAAATTGTTTTGTCTTATAAACGTGAAATCCTGCATATATTGCATCCAGTTTTATACCTACTCTATATTCAATTGCTATTATACAATTTTTGCTGGCTTTTTGAAACAGTTTTTGCAAAAATTCTTTTCCGCGAGATATATTTAAAAGATCATAAGGAGGATCAACATAAACAATATCCGCTGTCTCTACTATGGGAAAGCTTAAAAATCTATATGCATCTATTTTATATATCTTATATCTTTCTTTATTATAATAACTTGTTTTTTTTCTTATAATTTCTGAATATTTATAATTCTTTTCTACAAATATAACTTTCTTAGCTTCCCTGTAAAGTGCTTCTATTCCCACAGACCCCGTGCCTGCAAATAAATCTAAAAATATAGAATTTTCTATTTTTGAAGCAATCATATCAAAAAAGGATTTCTTAACGATACCCATTGTGGGTTTCAATCTGTTTCTATTGCTCAATTTTACTACCTTCTATATTCAAGCGTATTTAATAAGTTAAAATTTTTAATCTGTTGCAGATACGGATAATTTCTTTTTTAATTTGCTTTATCGTATTCCTCTAAAACATTTTTATTCATAGTTTAATAATACAAAATAAATAGAAGCTATGCAAATATTTTCCCAATACCCAAATTACCCCAATTATGATGTGTCAAGGCAATTCTGCA
>CAZVDS010000051.1:0-7560 GCA_964626315.1 uncultured Desulfurellaceae bacterium | reverse complement strand
ATCTCATACATATAAATACATCATCTTTTCTCCTTTGTTTTAATAATTTTGCCTGTTTATTTACATTGTCTATTATAGGCGAGCCTTTAATGAGAGCGTAATGTTTTTTGGCTTCTGAAAGTCTCAATGAAGATAAAAAAATAGCAGCAGGCAATCTTAAGATTAAAGGAAAATGAATGATATGCCTGTCAAAAAATAGGTTGAATAGAAATCTTCTTACCTCTTTTTTATTTTTTGGTCCGCCGAAGGAAAGTAGGACTATGGCTCTTTTTTCCATTCATGTACCATCTCTACTAAAAATTTTGCTTTGTTTTCATCGGTTTGAGGCAGAATGCCGCCTCCTAAATTAAAGATGTGTCTTTTGCCTTCCATCATTTTCATAATGTGTGTTGCTTTTTCTTCTATGATAGTTTTTTCTGCTAAAAGTACGGCTGGATCTAAATTCCCCTGAATAATCTTATCTGAATTTTTACAGTTTTTGATATCAATTCTCCAATCTATACTTAAGATGTCTGCTTCTGTTTCTTTTACTATATTTAATATTCCGCTCATTCCATTTACATAGTAGGAAGTAGGTATTTTTTGTTTAAAAGGAATAATGAGTTTTTTTACAAATGGAAGAGCGAATTCCTTCCAATCGTAGGGCGAAAGTATACCGGCTTGAGTGTCAAATATCTGCAGCATATCCGCTTCGTTTTGTAATTTTAAATACTCTATCATTGAATCTGTGATTATATTTAGCATATTTTTGAATTTATTTTTTTCATTATACATTAGATATTTTGTATGAATGTCGTCAGGTTTTCCTTTACCAATAATGTAAGACATCAAGGTAAACGGCGCACCGCAAAATCCAATTAAGGTTTTATCGGTTAACTCTTTCTTCAGTATACACATGATTTTGCTTGTAAATAACATTTTTTCCACATCTATGCTGCGAATTTCATCTCCGAAGACAAATGGTCCTTTCTCTGTAAAGTAGACCTTCAGTCCCATTGCCCGTAGGGGAAGCAGAATGTCAGAGAATATTATAGCAGCATCTACATCCAATTCTTTTACAGGTTGCAGTGTAATCTCTACTGCCAGTTCTGGCGTTTCACACATCTGCAGGAATGTATATTTTTCTCTTATTTTTCTATAGGATTTGAGGTATCTACCTGCTTGACGCATAAACCAAATGGGCTTATGTGGGATATTTTTGCCTTTTATCAGCTCAATTACCGTTTTCACACCCTTAGTATAGCGATTCTATAATGTAAATAAAAGATTAAAAATAGGTCATTGAGGTCAAGATTTTAGTTTTTTTTCAATTAAAGGTGTGTTAATCTTTGAATTAGGTGATTGTAAAGGAGGAACTTATGAAAGTAAGGATTGGAAGTTTAATGTTTTTGATTATCTTTGTGATCGGATTGTTTGCTTTTTCTAGTTGTGCTTTTGCTAAAGAATTTTCTGCTGATTTTATTATACAGGAAAGGGTTGAAAAGCAAATTGTTAAAGGTAAAATCTTTATGAAAGGTGATAAGATGCGACATGAGATTACAATGAAAGAAAGAACGCAGATTACGATTGTTAGGCCTGACAAGAGCGTTGTTTGGGTGGTTTATCCTGAAGAAAAGATGTATATGGAGATGCCTTATGAAGCAGGTGATGAGAAATTTAAGGAATGGACCCCTGATAAAGAGAAAACGGCAAAATACTTAGGCAAAGAATATGTTTCTGGACTTTTGTGTAAGAAATATCAGCTTATAGAAAATGGTGAAAAAACTTATTTCTGGATATCAGAGGAATTTCCATTTCCTGTAAAGATTGAGCATAAAAATGGTGTTATGGAGTATAAAAATGTCAAAGAGGGTCATGTATCAAATTCTTTGTTCGAGATACCGCATGGATATAAGAAGATGTCAATGCCTGCGATGCCCGAAGGGATGAATTTCCCAAGATAATAATAAGGGTAGTTTTGTTGAAGTTTTATTATCTTTGAATTACTTTAGAGTGGTAGGGTTATATAATAGAGGTGAGCTATGAAAACCATAGTGAACGAACTTTTAAGTAATCTTTCTGGTAAGATGCCGTGCGAGGTAATATACTGGGATGGGGAACGGATAAGGTTTGGTAGGGACAGGCCTCAATTCCGAATACATATAAAATCACCGTGTGTTGTAAAGGATATTATGAGTAATTTTTCACTGGGTTTTGCTGAAAATTACATGGATGGTAACATTGTTATAGAAGGTGATCTGCAAAAACTTGTAGGCATTGAATACGAAGAAAATGCACGAAAATTTAAAATTTCAAACAAAACAAAGATTAGAATATTTTTCAATTATATAAAAACCCTGAATACAGGAAAAAGGACGAAAAAAAATATATCTCACCATTATGATCTGAGCAATAATTTTTACAGGCTTATGCTGGATAAAAGTATGACTTATTCCTGTGCTTATTTTAAGAATGAAACAGATACACTGGAGGAAGCTCAACAAAATAAATATGAATTGATATGCAAAAAATTAAACTTAAAAAATGACGATAGGCTTATTGATGTAGGTTGTGGTTGGGGAGGCATGATAATATATGCAGTAAAGAAATTTGATATAAGGGCAGTGGGAATTACTATTTCTGAAAATCAATATGAATATGCAAATGAATGTATTAAAATAGAAGGTCTTACGGATAGAGCTAATGTTCTTTTAAAAGATTATAGAGATGTAAAGGGAAAGTTTAGCAGATTTGTTTCAATAGGAATGTTTGAACATGTGGGAAAAAAGTATTCCCGCCTGTTTTTTAAAAAGGCAAAGGAGATTTTAGAGGATAAGGCTATCGGTGTTTTACATACCATAGCGCGCAATGTGTATGAGCCAACAGACCCCTGGACCAGAAAATATATATTCCCCGGTGGATATATACCTGTTTTATCCGATATTTTAAGGGATATGGCCAGTGTAGGATTTTATACGATTGATGTGGAAAATCTACGCCCTAATTATGCAAAAACATTAGATGAGTGGATTAGACGCTTTGAGTCTAATATTGATAAGATTAAAACTATGTTTAATGAAAGATTTATAAACATGTGGAGACTTTATCTTAATGCCGCTTCTGTTAGTTTTAAGCTTGGAAAATTAAATGTATATCAGATAGTTTTCTCAAACACTTTAAAGGAAACTGTTCCTCTCAACAGAAACTATATTTGTGAAAGCCGGTAAATATGTAGAAAAAGGAGTGAGATGACATTTTTAAAGAAGTTGACAGAGAGTTTGGGTAAGACGAGAAAGCAATTTACAGAAGAAGTGCATAAACTTGGCGAAGAAGAAAAAAAGGTAGATGAAGAATATATAGAGAGAATAGAAGAACTTATGATTGAGGCAGATTTTGGCATAAATGTAGTAGAAAAGCTGGTAAGGGAATTATCTGTAAATAAAGACATAAGGACGAGGAGAGATGCGGAGTTGTTTTTAAGGGAAAGGACATACAATATTTTAAAAACGGTAGAGAGTCCACTGGCATTAAGAGAAAAACCGCTTGTAGTTATGATGGTAGGAACAAATGGAGGGGGGAAGACCACTACCATTGCCAAGTTATCTTCTCTATTTGTGGAAAGAGGAAAAAGCGTGCTGTTGGGAGCATGTGATACATTTCGGGCTGCAGCTATAGGGCAGCTGGAAGAATGGGCAAAAAGGGTAGGTGTTTCTGTAATAAGGCAACAAGAGGGCAGTGACCCTTCTGCCGTAGCATACGATACGGTAAAATCTGGTTTTTCAAAAAATATTGATGTGGTTATACTGGACACTGCAGGAAGGATGCATACCAAAAAGAATCTTATGGAAGAGATGAAAAAGATGAAAAGGGTGGTTAAAAAGGTTATTCCTTCCGCACCTCAGGAGATTTTACTTATTTTAGATGCGACTACTGGACAGAATGCAATCTCTCAAGCAAAAGAGTTCAACAAAGCTTTAGATATTACCGGTATTATTCTTACCAAAATGGATGGAACATCAAGGGGAGGTATTATTGTTGCTATAGCTGATGAGCTCCACATTCCCGTAAAATATATTGGCATTGGTCAAGAATTAGAGGACATAAAAGGGTTTGATGCTCGTCAGTTTACAGATGCACTCTTTGCCACCTAAAAATCATTATAAATATAAAAATAAGAGAAAAGAATAGAAAGAATTCTAAGACTGTTTTTAAGATAAAGGGAATAGTAAGAGATAACAGAAAAAGATTAACAAATGAAGCACAGAAGAAAGAGAGGGCAAATGAGCCACATATAAGACCCAACTCTTTTCTTCCTGCGAATTTTCCTATTTTCTTTTTTAGCTGATGAGATAGCAAAAAAGCATTAACTATTCCTCCCAATGAAAAGGCTAATGCCAATCCCCAAAAGCCTAAGGTAAAACCTAATAAAAAAGCCATACCAATAGAAAAAATTGTTGCTTTAATGGCTACTTTCATCGGTGTTTTTGTATCTTTTAATGAATAAAAAACAGAGGAAAAGAGTTTTACATAGGAATAGGGCAAAAGGCCAATCATAAACATGGATAGGGCGAGATATGTTTTGTGGGCGTTGGAGAGGGTGAATGCTCCTCTTACAAATACAATTCTTATCACATCCTCTCCGTATATCATGAGAAAAACACTGATAGGAGGAATGATAAATATCATGAGATTAAATAAACGAGAAAGATGAGAATTAATTTCATCTTTTTTCATGTCTGAAAAATAGGGCAATGCAGCTTGGGCAATGCTTATAGAAAGAATGGCGAATGGTAGCTGAAATAGACGGTCGGCATACCAGATGTAGGAGATGCTGCCTTTTTCAAGCAGGCTGGCGATGAGTGTGCTGAATACAGAATAAAGCTGGATAGCGGCCATAGAACCTAAAGCAGGAAACAATAATGTAAAAAATTTTTTTGTAGAAGGTTTAATATGAAAAGATAATTTTATAGGAATACGGAGGTAAAATATGCCCCCCATACAAAACAGAAGCTGTAGTAGTCCACCTAATATTACACCTACACATAGAACATAGATGGGAATATGAAAGAAATTATAAAATATAAAGGTGCAGGCAATGAGGCTTAGATTTAAAAGGATGGGCGAGAAGGCAGGGATGGCAAAGTGTTTGTGGGTATTCATTATGCCGGAGAAAAGAATGGCTAAACCGATGAGCAGGATATAGGGAAAGTTTATACGAATGAGTTTTATAAATAGGTGATATTTCAACAACCCGGGTGCAAATATACAGGCAAAAATTTGAGGAAAAAAAACACCAATTGCTGTTAGGATAAGAAGCATAAAGAAAAATACCACGACCAAATTGCCTATAGCCTTATCATCTTTTTTGTAATTAGACAAGACGGGCACTACCGCAGCGTTCATTGCTCCTTCACCTAAAAATGCACGGAAGGTATTTGGTATGCGAAAAGAGACGAAAAACATGTCAGTAAAGATAGATACACCGAAAAAATGGGCAATGACGATATCTCTAAAAAAGCCCATTATTCTGCTTAAAATTGTATAAAAACCGATTGTTTTTGCACCCTTTATGATATTTTTAATCACTTTTTCTCACTAAGATTACGCATTCACCTTTTATATTTTCTGTTTTTGGAATGAGTTGCGAAGATGTGCCCAATAAAAATTCTTCATAAACTTTTGTCAATTCTCTAACCACTGCTATCTCTCTTTTTCCTAATGTTTCTTTAATATCGTTTAATGTTTTTTTTACCCTCAGTGGTGATTCATAGATGATCAAGGTAGCATCTAAAGAGCCATACATCTTTAATAGTTTTTTCTTTTTTCCTGAAGAACGAGGAAGAAAACCTAAGAATATAAATCTATCGGTGGGTAAACCTGAGGCTTGCAACGCACAAATTGAGGCGCAAGGACCAGGTATAGGGATAACATCTATATTGTTTTCTCTAAGATATTTAACCATACGATAGCCTGGGTCTTGAATGGCAGGGGTTCCAGCATCTGAGATTAAAGCAATGTTTTTCCCGTCTTTCACTAATTTTAAGGCAGTTTCTATTTGCTTTTGCCAGTTTCTATCGTTGTATGGGTAAAGAGGTTTCTTTATTTCGTAATGAGAAAGTAATTTTAATGAATGTCTGGGCCTTTCTGCAAAGATGATATCCACGTCTTTTAGGGTATCAATCGCACGCAGGGTTATATCCTTCATATTTCCTATGGGTGTGGCAACGACAAATAATTTTCCTATCATAGATTTTTAAAGAAATTTCTAATCTCTGTTATATTTTTTCCGCACGTTTCTTTCTCCGGGCATGGACCTGTAAGGCAAGGGGGGCCAGCCTCTTTAAAGATGAACGGTGCTACTTTTTTTACCTGTTTTAACATCTCTATTGCCATTTCTCTAATTTCCCATTGAGCACGCTGGCAGCACCTTAGGTGAAAAAAATGTAATAATTCCCTTGCATTCATAGTGAGAAAAATACGGGTAGATATGGCTTGAGGCAAGATAAACCTTGCATCTTCTTTGCTTATGCCCTTTTTTAGCAGTAGATTGTATGTTTTTTGTGCCTTATTTAAGGTTTCAAGATATATTTTTTCATTTCTTAACGATGGGGGTGTAACAAATCCTTCTGCTTTTGAATATCTGTGACTTCGTTGAGAAAATGAGGCAAGTCTGTGCCTTACTAATTGATGGCTGCAGGCACGGGATATACCCTCGATATAAAAGGAAAAAGAAGCGTGTTCGATGACAGACAGGTGTCCAGAGGAAATAACCCTTTCCAGTAAATTATGTATTTTTTTTTCACTGATGGATTTTTCTAGTTCTTGCCAATCTTTATTGGTGTAACAGATACGAGCTGCTAAAGCACATAATTTCTCTGGTTCGGGTGTAAAGGAGACAAGCTCTACATACATATACAAAATTTAGCATAAAATACTACAATTTTAAATGACAATATTTTTCATTCTTGCGAATGCCAGAGACATTTGCAAGAATGAATCTCAAAGATATTCGCAAGCAAACGACTTTGTCGTTTGCTTGACTTGTTGAGTTAATTCTCTATTTTTAGATATAGTAGATTTTCATATGGATTTTTATATAGATTAGTGATATCATATAAATTTTAAAATATAAAATGGATTGATAGGTTGACATTGATAGTTTTTAAGCTATAATTCCATAGCTTAAAAAGCTGGCGTAGCTCAAAGGTAGAGCAGCTGATTTGTAATCAGCAGGTTGGGGGTTCAATTCCCTTCGCCAGCTCTTTTAAGCAGGGGAGGTTCCCGAGTGGTTAAAGGGGGCAGACTGTAAATCTGTTGGCGTATGCCTACGGAGGTTCGAATCCTTCCCTCCCCACTATAGATGCGGGAGTAGCTCAGTTGGTAGAGCACGAGCCTTCCAAGCTCGGGGTCGCGGGTTCGAGACCCGTTTCCCGCTTTAGATGTGCCCATGTAGCTCAGTGGTAGAGCACTTCCTTGGTAAGGAAGAGGTCACGGGTTCAAGTCCCGTCGTGGGCTTTGTAAATTAAAGGAGGTTTTTATGGCCAAAGAGAAATATGTGCGTAGAAAACCCCATGTGAATAT
>CAZVDS010000050.1:0-7645 GCA_964626315.1 uncultured Desulfurellaceae bacterium | reverse complement strand
AAGGGGATTTGGGAAACATAAATATTTTCTCTTTTTCTTAAAATTTTTAACCATAGGCGAAAAGCTAAGAAGTTTTTTTCAGGAATTGGAAAAAGAAGAGGTAGATTTTGATGATTTAAAAAAAGAAGCTTTATACAGCGATTATGAAGAACATATAAGTATTTTACAGGATGTGTTTTCTTGTTTTAAAGAAGCGTTAAGGGCAAACAAATTTTTGGATGATGCAGAAAGATTAAAAAGAATAGAAGACTTTGTAAATACATCACCTAATTTACTTTTAAATAAATTGTATTTTTGCGGTTTCTTAGCCCTAACAAAGAAAGAAAAAAAGATAATAAATGCTCTTTCTAAATTATTTCCAGTAGATTGGATAATCTCTTGGGATGGAAAAGATTTCATTCGTAAAAATATTGAAGGATTAAATTTCAATGAAACTATAGAGTTGTCTTATCATCCACAAGTATCACCTGAAATAGAGGTTTTTCAATGTCAAAACACAACAGAAGAAATAGCATTTATCATAAAGGCAATAGAAAGAGCAGACAAGAAGAACATTCCCCTAAATGAAATTGCCGTTGTTTTACCCGAAGAATCATTGGCTATACCCCTTATTTCATTTTTGGAGAAATTGGGCATACCTTATAACTATTCTTCTGGTTTGCCTTTTAAGACATCGTTGAGTTATTCATTTGTAGAAAATTTGTGTGAGGTTAGAGAAGCTAATTTTTATTCCACTGATATCTTATCCTTTTTAAGACATCCTTTTTTAAAAAGGATGAATGATTATGTAGAGAAAATAGAGGAAACCCTTGAAAATAAGAAAAAGATAAGATTTAATATATTTACTGAACATATAAAAGGCTATGAAGAGATAGAATCATCTTTAAGAGAGATATTTTCTGTGTTTAATGTTGATAATATAGATACATTTTGCCAGAGAATAGGATACATTTTGGATAAATATAGTGAAGGATATATCAACATTCATGAGAAAGATGCCTACCATGAGATTTTGGATGAGATGCGCTTTCTTGCAAATCTCAATAAAGATGATTTTCCCAATTTTCATTCTATTGCTCATCTGTTTTTGAATTTGGGCAACGAGAAGCGTATTTCTCTATATGGCATTAAAGAAAAAGGAATACAAATACTCGGTGTATTGGAAGCGAGAGGTATAGATTTTAAGGCGATAGTTGTTCCTTCTTTAAGAGAAGGTGTATTCCCGGAAAAGAGCGAAAAAGAATACTTTTTAAATACCTATATCAGAAAGCGAGTAGGTCTTCCTACTTCTAATGATAGAGAGGCTTTGTTTAAATGTTACTTTGATGAGCTATTAAATCATTCTTATGTTTATCTTGCTTCTAAAGTAAACGAGAAAGAGGGATGGGAAGAAAGTCGTTTTTTATATCCATTTTGTCCTAAGAGAATAGATGCAAAGATTCTCTTTCAAACGAATGGAAATATAAAAAAAGAATTAACATTGCCGAAGAAGAGAGATTATAAAGAAAAATTGCTAAATATCAATTATTCTGCTACCTCTATAAATGATTTTCTCTTTTGTCCCTATAAATTTTATTTAAAGAATGTGAAGGATATTGCCGAACCACGAAGATGGAAAGGAGAAATGGAGGCAGTAGATTATGGAATTGTTATACATAATACTTTAAAAAAGATTTATCAAAAGGAAATATCTTGGTCTGAATTAAAGGCGAATTTTGAAAAGGAATTAGTCTCAGGTACCACTACATTTTATGACAAATGGCGAATGAAAATATGTATTAAAAAATTTGAAAATTTTTTTAATGAAGAAAAAGACAGATTTAATAAAGGATGGAAAATAAGGGAGTTGGAGATAAAGAGGCAAGCCCACTATGCTTTAAACAATAATATTTTAATAAATATAAAGGGAATAATAGACCGCATAGATGAAAGAGATGGGAAATACGCTATTTTAGATTATAAAACGGGGAATATAAGAAAAACCTATGTGAAGGATGAACTGATGAATGTTCAGTTACCATTTTATGTGTTGCTTTTAGATGAAAGTGGATATACAAAGGCAGAAAGTATTATAGAATTGGGCTTTTATGATTTAAAGAAAGATTTTCGTCTTAAAACAGAAAAGATAGATATGAAAAGATTTAGAGATGAAATTAATGAGATATTCAATCTTATTTTAGATGAAGACTCCTCATTCTATTTTACGCCACAGGAAGAAAGATGCAACATGTGTCCTTACAGACAAATTTGCAAGAGGTGGTTGAGTGATAAATCTGGACAATTATAAAGCAATTGCCAGTAAATGTTCCATTTGTCTGTGCAATCCTGAAAGAAATATTGCAGTTTTGGCTTCTGCTGGTACTGGAAAGACATATTCCCTCATCTCCCGTCTCATCGCTCTCCTCTACAAAGGTGTAAAATATGAAGAAATTTTAGTTATTACATTTTCCAATAGTGCTATCTGTGATATTCGCAGGAAACTAAAAGAGAGAATAGAAAATATTGTAAAGGGGAAAGATGATGAACTTTTAACCATTTTAGATAATGACAAAAAAATAGCAACAGACAGAGTAAGGATTATATGGGATGATTTATATAAAAGAGGTTTTGGTTTGAATATCTCTACAGTGCATAGTTTCTTTTCTTCTATTGTGGGATTGTTTCCATTTGAAATAGGCAGACTGCCAGGATACAAAATCATTGAGGAAACAGAAGAAAGAAAATTTTTAAGAGAGATTATAGATATGCTGTTTGAAGATGCAGAAAAAAATATACCATTGCAAGAAGCGATAGAAAGATTGTATGCCTTTCATCATTCCACCAGTCTAAATATTAAAGAATTTTTTCTCAAATTGATGGAGAAACTTTACTTAAGGGAGATAGATATAAAAGAAAAATATAAACAGTTTCCCTCAAAATCCTATCTTCAAGCATTGTGTTTTTCATTCTTGTCATTCTTAAATCTATGGGGAAAATTAAAGCAAAATAAAAACATTGTAACCTTTCATGATATGGAAGTTTTAGTTCATGACTTTCTTAAAGATAGAATAGATAAAGACTATTTTTATTTTCGCCTGGACGGAAGAGTGAAACATCTTTTGATTGATGAATTTCAGGATATCAGCGTTATTCAATGGAAAATATTAGAACCATTGGTAGAAGAAATCACATCAGGTATGGGCACTAAGGAGGAAAAGGGAAGTCTGTTTTATGTGGGGGATACAAAACAATCCATATATAGATTTAGAGGTGGAGAAACAGGGTTGTTTCACTATGTAGAGAGAAGATTTGAGGGAAAGATTAAGAGTATTTCCTTGG
This sequence comes from uncultured Desulfurellaceae bacterium, assembly GCA_964626315.1. Classification (GTDB taxonomy): domain Bacteria; phylum Campylobacterota_A; class Desulfurellia; order JAGGSF01; family JAGGSF01; genus CAZVDS01. Next base: position 4,327 of record CAZVDS010000050.1, on the reverse strand, counting down.
ATAGAAATTATAGGAGTTCAAAGAAGATAGTAAACTTTGTAAATAACCTATTTTCCCATTTATTTGATGATTATATATCCCAGGAAGTAGTAATAAATGAAGAGGGATATGTAGAGGTAAACGAATTTAAAACAAGAGAAGAGGTTATTAATCAAACTGTGGAGAAAGCAAAGGAACTTATCAATCGTAGACAAGAGGTGGCAATATTAGCCCGAACAAGCAGAATGATAACAGATATATGCAAGATATTTGATGAGCAAAATATACCTTATACAGCGGAAGGGAAGTTGTTTCTTTTAGATACACCAGAGATAAGAAGTATAATGAATGCATTATACTTCCTTTCCCAGCAAGATGAATATTACAAACATGGAGTTTGTATAGAAAAGATTGAACCTCTTGTCTCTAAGGTTAATTATATTTCTTTAAGTAGCTTAATTTTAAAGATTGTAGAACAAACAGGAGAATTGGTTAATGATAATATTGCTATGTTTTTAGATATAGTAATGGATTATGAAAAAGAAAATCCATCCCTAATTGCATCATTTCTACATTATTTGGAGAAAAATAGAGAGAGATTTCGCATCCAACATCCACCCAGAGAAGGAGCAGTTAAACTTTTAACCATACACGGGGCAAAAGGATTGGAATTTGATACGGTGATTTTGCCTGAGACAGATTTCAACTTAGGATTGGATTCGCGCAAAGATAAATTTGTATTTTCTTACGATGATAACTTTAATTTTAGAGGTATATATAAAACACCTACTAAGAGAGAAAGAGAAAAATTGCCTGCTGATTTAAAACAAATATTTGAGGAAGAAGATGAAAAACATATTCAAGAGGAGTTGAATGTTTTGTATGTTGCTTTAACCCGAGCCAAATATGAATTGTATATCTCGGGTTATGGAAAAAAAGGAATAACCTGGTTTAATAAAATTAGTAAATGTGTAGATATACCATTTAAAGATGGAATAACGCAGAAATGGGTTAAACTTAAGGAGATAAAGGAAGAAAGCTATTATGAACCATTGACAAAGAAATGGTGGGGTGGAGTTGAAAAGATAGATGAGGTTTTTATTGAAAGAGAATCTCGCCTGTTTGGAGAGATGACTCATGCCTTTTTAGAGATGATAGATAAAGAAGATGACTTCAAAAAATTGGATGAAATAGAGAAGAAAATAAAGAGCAGGTTTTTGTTTGTCTCGGATAATTTGTGGAAACAAACGAAAAAAACAGTAGAAGAGTTTTTAAACAGCAAAATAGCATATTTTATCTTTTCTCAATCCGGTAGAAATGAACTGTCTGTTTGTATAAAAGATAAAACATACATTATTGACCGTGTAGTAATAGAAAAAGAGAAAATCACTATCTTTGACTATAAAACAGAGACTTTAAATAAAGAAAATATAGACAAATACAGAGGGAAGATGCGTACTTATAAAGACCTGCTTTCTACACTTTATTCTTTGCCTGTAGAAAGTTTTTTAGTGTTTATCAGAGACAGAAAGATGATAGAAGTTTAACTCTTACTCAAACTCTCCTTCATTGTTTTACCAATTTCTGTAAGGTTTTCTATAACTGTTACACCAGCTTCTCCTAAAGCTTTCATTTTTGTCTCTGCACTGCCCTTTCCACCCATAATAATTGCTCCAGCATGACCCATTCTTCTTCCAGGCGGGGCAGTTCTTCCAGCAATAAACGAAAAGACAGGTTTTTTAATATTAGATTTTATAAATTCTGCCGTGTCTTCTTCCATCGTGCCGCCTATTTCTCCAATAATAAAAACAGCCTTGGTTTGAGGATCATCTTCAAATAATTTCAGCCAATGTATATAATCGGTGCCTATAACAGGGTCTCCACCTATGCCTAAAGCAGTAGATTCACCTAATCCTGCTTTTGTTACCTGATCCACAATTTCATAAAGCAGTGTCCCGCTTCTTGACATTATACCTACAGAGCCTTTTTTAAATATAAACCCTGGCATAATACCCAATTTTGCTTCATCTGCGGTAATGATGCCTGGTGTATTAGGACCGATAAATGTAACTTTTTCTGCTTTCACCACCGTTCTTATCTTTACCATGTCCATTATAGGTATTCCTTCTGTAATACACACCACAGTCTTTATTCCTGTGTCTATTGCTTCCAGTACTGCATCCATCGCAAAGGGCGGTGGCACGAAAATGAGCGAAGTATCAGCTTGTGTTTCTTTAACTGCTTTTTCCACTGTATTGAATACCGGAATGCCAGCTACCTCTTCCCCTTCTTTCCCTGGTGTAACACCTGCCACAACTTGAGTGCCGTATTCTTTACAATGAAAAGCATGAAAATTTCCTTCCCTTCCCGTTATACCTTGCACTACTACCTTTGTTGATTTATTAACACATACAGACATTTATTCCTCCTTAAGCACTTTTTGCCAGTTTTACAACTTCTTTTGCCGCTTCATTTAAGTTATCCCTAACTGAGAGTTTAAATGGTGCTCTCTTTAATATTTGTATTGCCTGTTCTCTGTTTGTTCCTTCCAATCTCACTACAACAGGCACATTTACCTTAACCTGTTCCACAGCTTTTATAATTCCATCAGCTACTCTATCACATCTAACAATGCCGCCAAATATATTTACTAATATTGCTCGCACTGATGGATCTTTCAATATCACTTCAAACCCTTTAGCAATTGTTTCTGGCGTTGCTCTACCACCAACATCAAGGAAATTTGCTGGTTCTCCTCCATGTAATTTTATGAGATCCATCGTTGCCATAGACAAGCCTGCTCCATTCACCATAAAGCCAATATTTCCATCCAATCTTACAAAACTCAGTTTATGCATTTGTGCTTCTAACTCAGAAGGATCTGATTGTGTAAAATCCCACAGTCTTGCCATATCTTTTTGTCTGAACAATGCATCTTCATCAATGTCCATCTTTGCATCTATAGCCATCAAACTTCCATTTTTACACATAATTAAAGGATTGATCTCTACTAATCTACAGTCTTTTTCCACAAATATTTTGTACAATGTGGTGAAGATATGTGATGCTTCTTTTTTATTGTTATTAAATCCTAAGAAATCTGTCAGTTTTCTTGTTTGATAGGGCATAATACCTGTTATAGGTTCAATATGTTCGGTAATAATCTGTTCGGGATAGTTTTTTGCTATTTCCTCAATTTCCATACCACCGGCAGGTGAGGCAACAATTGCCGGTTTAAATATTTTTCTATCAATAACAATGCTAAAATATATCTCTTTTTCTATATTCACTGCTTCTTCTACTAACAATCTTTTTACTATTGTTCCCTGAGGTCCTGTTTGGGCAGTAACCAATTTTTTGCCTAATATCTGTGAGGCAATTTCTCTTGCTTCATCTGCTGTTTTGGCGATCTTTACACCGCCTGCTAATCCCCTTCCTCCAGCGTGAATTTGCGCTTTCAAAACAACAGGCGGACCAATTTCTATCGCTATCTTCCAGGCATCATCTGGTGAAAATGCAACATATCCTATGGGGACAGAAATGTCATAAGAAAGAAATATTCGTTTCGCTTGATATTCATGTAATATCATCTTTACCTCCCTTTAAAATCTAAATATAAATTAATTATATTAACTTAAATTCTTAATTTTTCAAGAGATTTAAATTTTTCTTTAACTGAAACCACTTTTTTTCAACATATTCTTTTTTTTCTTGGTAATCCTTTTCTGTTAGATGAGAAAACCTTCCTTGCTTTTTTAAATATTCTTCTACTGGCAACCACTTTGGGGTATGATTTATCGTATATTTTTCACCATATTCTACTTCATACAGTGGAAAAATTCCTGTTTCTACCGCTAAACGAGAAATTTTTATAGTAAGATTCTCTGGAAATTTCCATCCTGAGGGACACGGTGAAAGAATATGAATAAGTTTTAACCCTTTCATTTCTTTAGCTTTAGAGAATTTTCTTATCATATCCTCAGGAAAAGCTACCGTTGCTGTTGCAGCATAGGGAATTTTGTGAGCAGCAAAAATTTCTATTAAGTTCTTTTTTACCTCCTGTTTAGGATATTTTTTGGGAGTAGTTGTTGTCCAAGCCTTCATTGGAGTAGCGGAAGAGCGTTGAATACCAGTATTCATATATCCTTCATTATCATAACAGACAAAAATAATATCCTCCTTTCTCTCTGCCGCTCCAGATAAGGTTTGAAAACCAATATCAAATGCCTCTCCATCTCCACACCATACCACGACATTGGCTTTTTTATTCTTCATTTTTAAAGCGGCTTTGATGCCGGAAGCAAAGGCTGCAGTTGTGCCAAAAGCAATATGAAATAAAGGCACCTTT
>CAZVDS010000049.1:3712-7896 GCA_964626315.1 uncultured Desulfurellaceae bacterium | reverse complement strand
GAATGCCTCTGGCATTCGCAAGCTCAAATCTCTTTGAGATTTGTGTCTTGACAAACGCTTTCAGCGTTTGCAAGCAATTCGTTGAATTGTCTTGACGAATATCAAAAATATTCGCAAGCTCAAATCTCTTTGAGATTTGTGTCTTGACGAATGCCTCTGGCATTCGCAAGCTCAAATCTCTTTGAGATTTGTGTCTTGACAAATATCTATGATATTCGCAAGCAATTCGTTGAATTGTCTTGACAAACGCTTTCAGCGTTTACAAACAAATGTTTGTTTTAACAAAACTTCATCTTGACAACTCTCGTAGAGAGTTGCAAGGAAATGTTTTTTAAAAAACATTTCCTTGACAAAAATAAACTGTATTTCTATACTAAGAAATATAAAAATACGATTTTTAAAAGGAGGTATGTTGTGTATAGACAGGAGATAATGAAAGAAGCAACGGAGTATTTTGCAAAACTTGGAAAACAACAGTATGACGGGGTGCAAAGGATGCTGGTAGATACAGAGTGGACGAATTTTGCAACATTTCGTCCATTTAAATTTTTAGATAAAGGAGTGATAAATGGCTGAAGAACGATTACCTGTTATAATTAACGAGAGTTTGTGTAAAGCATGTGGATTGTGTGTAGAGGTATGCCCTAAGAATGTTTTAGAAATGGTGGAAGCATTAGATGTGTGGATGGGAACGATGGCAAAGGTTGTAAGACCAGAAGATTGTAATCGTTGTAAAATGTGTGAGATAATCTGTCCTGATTTTGCCATAGATGTTGTAGAGAGAAAAGTAGAGATAACATTCACAGATAGTCAAGGAAAAGTAGTTACCAAGAGTAAATAAGGAGGAATAAATGGGAAGAATTGCATTTATAGATGCAAATGCCGCAGCAGCAGAAGCAGCAGTCATTGCGGGTTGTAATTTTTATGCCGGTTATCCAATAACACCTTCATCTGAAGTTCCAGAAACACTGGCTAAGATAATGCCGGAGAGAGGTGTTCCATTTATTATGATGGAGGATGAAATTGCCAGTATATGTGCTTGTGTTGGAGCTTCTGCTTCTGGTGCAAAGGCTATGACTTGCACCAGTGGGCCGGGCCTATCTTTAAAACAAGAAGCATTAGGTGAAGCTTGTATAATGGAAATACCGTTAGTCTTGGTGGATGTTATGAGAGGCGGACCAAGTACAGGTCTTCCTACCCGACCCTCCCAGGCAGATATTATGCAGGCAAGATGGGGAACACACGGTGACCATCCTATGATTGCTATTTCTGCCTGTAATGCTCAGGAAGTGGTATTTGAAACCATAAGGGCGTTTAACTTAGCAGAAAAATTCAGACAGCCAGTATATATACTTACAGATGGATCATTGTCTCATTTACATGCAAAGGTTTACTTACCAGACCCGGAAGAGGTAGAAATCATAAATAGGGCAAAACCCACTGTTCCGCCAGAGGAATATTATCCCTTTGATTACAACTATGAGATACCACCTCTTGCTCCCTACTTCCAGGGTTATCGTTTTCATATGTCCAGCTTGAATCATGATAAAACAGGTTTTCCTACGGTTGTTCCTCCTTTTATACAGAGACAGGAAAAGCGTCTGATTAGCAAAATTATGAACCACATAGATGAGATAGAAAAATTTGAATATTATAAGATGGATGATGCAGAAACCTGTATGATTGCTTATGGTTCTGTGGCAGAAGCAACAAGGGTTGCAGTTGATGAAGCAAGGAAAGCAGGTATAAAAGTAGGTATGTTTAGACCGATTACCATCTGGCCATTTGCAGAAAAACAGATTAAAGATTTAAGGGAAAAAGTCAAAAGAATTATTATGGTAGAGATGAATTTGGGTCAGTATATTTTAGAGGTTCAAAGAGTAGTGGCAGAAAAGATACCGATATATGGCGTGCTTCAAGCAGCAGGGATACCAATAAGACCAATACAGATACTTGAGAAAATTAAGGATCCTGAGAAGATGACAGAGATTTATATGACCGATGAAGAAGTGAAGAAATTTGGAGGGGGTGAATAATGGCTGTAAATTATGCAAATTATTTGAGAATGGAAAAGATGCCTCTTTACTGGTGCCCGGGATGTGGAGATGGTATTGTGCTAAAAGCTTATATAGAGGCAATAGATGAATTAGGTTGGGACAAAAATGATTGTGTTATGACCTCTGGTATTGGCTGTGCAGCTCGTGTTACAGGATATGTAGATTTTCATACCTTACATACATTGCATGGAAGATCTATTCCTCATGCAGTAGGGATAAAGATGTGTCATCCAGATAAACATGTGTTTGTCTTTGGCGGGGATGGTGATATAGCTCATATTGGCGGTAATCACTTTTTGCATGCTGCCAGAAGAAATATAGATATTACAGTAGTTTTTATTGATAACTGGAACTATGGTATGACCGGTGGTCAGCATTCTTGCACTACACCTTTACATGTAAAGGAATCCACTTCTCCCAGAGGTAGTTATGAACCACCAATAGATGCGGCTTCAGCAGCAATTGGCGCCGGAGCGACATTTGTTGCTCGGGCTTTTGCAGGGGATGAGTTGCGTATGAAGAGATATATTAAAGAAGGTTTAGCACATCATGGTTTTAGTATTATTGATGTCTTGTCTCCTTGTCCGGTTAACTTTGGCAGAAGGAACAAGTTGGGCGATCCTGTAAAACTAATGAACTACATGAAGAGTTTGTGCATTCCTAAAGAAAAGGCGGAAAAGATGAGTCCAGAGGAACTGGAGGGTAAACATGTAACAGGTGTTATTCATAAAGATGAGAGAAAGATGGAGCTGACAGATTCTTATTATGGCTGGTTGGTAAAAGAAGCTCAAAAGAGTGATGAGTATTGGGCAAAGTATACAACGGGAAGGTTAAAAGAAGAAGACAAATATACTATAACAAGAGAAGAATTGAAAGGGCTTTATCCTTATGATGTAGAAATTCCACTAAAAAAATGGAAAAAATTATAATAAAAAAGAGGTAAAAAATGGGATATCGTTATGAGTTAAGATTTGGAGGAGTTGGAGGACAAGGCTCACTAACAGCAGGAACAATCATAGCCGAAGCCGCTGTTTTTCATACAGATTATTATGCTACACAGGTGCCCACTTATACTTCTCAGGTGCGTGGAGGAAAAGCAAAGGCAGATATAATCATCTGTGATGAACCCATTACATTTTCTGAAACTACAAAGGTAGATTTCTTTATGACTACTCATCAATCGGTTTATGATGCTTATAAAGCTGATTTAAAGGAGGGTGCAATTATACTTTCTGATCCTGCCTTAGTGAAAAATATACCTGATGAAGATAGAAAGAAATACAACATTTATGAATATCCTCTGATATATACAGCAAAACATGAGATAGGCAATGTAGTTACAATGAATGTACTGGCTGTAGGGGTATGTGTTGGATTAACCCATGTTTTGGATAAAGAGGCGGTAAGAGAAGCGATAAGAGATACTGTTCCCCCAGCATTTTTAGATATGAATATGAAGGCTTATGACTTAGGTCTGGAGGTTGGTGAGAAATTCAAAAAGGAAGGACCAACAAAGAAAACATAAATGATGTATTAGTTTGATGAGCGGCTTATGAGCCGTTTTGGTGACTCATAAGCCGTTTTTTTATTTTAAATATGGAACCAGAAGTTTGGTTTACAGAAAAACACACAAATTTTACAGGAATTACCTTTAAAGTAAATACGGTTTTATATACTGGAAAGAGTAAGTTTCAGCGTGTAGATGTTTTAGATACACGAGAATACGGACGAGTGCTTTTACTGGACGGTTTAATAATGTTTACAGAAAGAGATGAGTTTGTCTATCATGAGATGATTGTCCATGTGCCACTATTTTCTCATCCTCATCCAGAAGATGTTTTACTCATAGGAGGTGGTGATGGAGGAGCGATTAGAGAACTTGTTAAACATAAATATTTAAGAAAAATAGACCAGATAGAATTGGACAAAGAGGTTATTCGTATAGCAAAAGAGTTTTTCCCTATACTGTCCAGTGGTTATAAAGATAGCAGAGTGAACATATATATAAATGATGGAAATAAGTTTGTAAAACAAACAAATAATAAATATGATGTTGTCATTGTGGATTCTACAGATCCCATAGGTCCTGCAGAATGTTTATTTGAAGAAGATTTTTACAGAAATGTA
>CAZVDS010000049.1:0-3702 GCA_964626315.1 uncultured Desulfurellaceae bacterium | reverse complement strand
GTATTTAATATACTAAATGATGATGGATTTACTTGCACTCAATCTGAATCGCCATTTTTTGATATGAATTGGACCTCTGCTGCTGTAAAAAATTTAAAAAAAGTATTTCCTATTGTAAAAGTCTATCTGTGCTTTATTCCCACTTATCCCAGTGGTATGTGGAGCTTCACCATTGCTTCTAAAAAATATAACCCTGAAGATATTAAAGATGAAAGATTCAAACAAATAGGACTTGATTTAAAGTATTACAATAAAGAAATTCACAAAGCCTGTTTTGCTCTTCCCAATTTTATTCGCTCTAAGTTTTAATATAATCTATCAATCTTTTTATACGAGATAAAGACTCATCTTTACCCAATATCTCTAACATCTCAAGCACACCAGGACTTATTGTCTTTCCGGTTAAAGCAATTCTTACTGGTTGGGCAATTTTTATGAGTTTTAAATCGTATTTTTTTGTAACTTTATCAAATATATCTTTTATACTTTCAATCTTAAAATTCTCTAAACAGTTGAGGTCTTGATACAATTCTTGCAGAATATTTAGAATTTCTTTTTTGCAATATTTTCTAATACCTTTTTCTTCGTAATCTTGTGCTGGTTTAAAATAAAACAACATATCATAAGTTAGAGTTTTTAAGGTGTGAGTTCTTATGCGCACCGTATCCACCGCCTTTTTTAGATACTCTTCATCAAATTCTTGTTTAATGTTTTCTTTTAAAAATAATTTTTCCATAAAAGGTTTGCTGTAGGTATAGATCTTTTCTAAAGGCAATGTCCTTAAATAATATTCATTCAACCACAGAAGTTTTCCTGGATTGAATATAGTAGAAGAAAGATGTAGATGTTTAATATCAAAATATTCTACAAGTTCTTTTAGAGAAAAGATTTCTCGGTCTTTATAGGACCATCCAAGGCGTGCTAAATAGTTTATCAATGCCTCTTTTATATATCCTTCATCTCTATATTCTAAAACAGATTTTGCTCCATGTCTCTTGGAAAGCCTGGCCTTGTCTTCCCCCATAATAAGCGGGATATGTATAAAATAAGGTATTTTAAAACCAAGTAATCTATATAGAATAACCTGTTTAGCTGTATTGGTTAAATGGTCATCTCCTCTTACAACATGCGTTATTCCCATCTCAAAATCATCTATTACATTGGCAAAGTTATACATAGGAGAGCCATCCGATTTCATGATGATAAAATCATCAAATTCAGAATATCTAAAAGTAATTTCACCTCTCAATAAATCTTCAAAGACTATATCTTCTTGAGGCAAGTTTATCCTTATTACAAAAGGTTTATCTAAAATTTGCTTTATATTTCTACAATGACCGTCATAATGTGGTTTTTCTCCCTTCTTTTTTTGTTCTTCTTTCATCTTATTTAATCTTTCTTTGGTGCAATAACACCTATAAGCTTTATCTTGTTTTAATAATTTTTCCGCATAACTTTTATATACATTTAATCTCTGTGATTGAAAAATGGGTATCTCATCAGGTTCTAGTCCTGTCCATTTTAAAGATTTTATAATATCTTCTACAAATTCCTTTTTTGAGCGAATTTTATCTGTATCTTCTATCCTCAACAGAAATTTTCCTTTTTCATGTTTGGCAAGCAAAAAATTAAACAATGCGGTGCGCAGGCTTCCGATATGCAAACTACCAGTGGGACTGGGGGCAAATCTTGTCCTAATCATGCTTTTTTTCCTTGGGATAGATAATTACCTCTACCTTTTCTTTTCCTCCTTCTACTACAGCATAATCCTTATTTAAGAAGATCGTAATTTTTTCACCATATAATTCTCTCAACTCATCTCCCATCCGCTTAGCGAAAGCATTTCCTTCTAAGATAATTTTTCCTTCATTATCTATATAAGTGGCCTTATCACCTTTTGCCACCTCATTGGGTCTTTTTACAACAACATTCCCTATACATACAATTTTCTCTATGTCTCCTGTTTTCTTATCCTTGTAAACATTCATCTTATCTGTATTGATTGTTAATTTTCCTTTTATAACCGTTACATCGCCTGTAAAGATATATTCTCCCTTGTTATTGTAAGCAATAAGTTTGTTAGATGTAACATGAATGGGCAGTTTTTCTGTGTTTAGCTTTTGTTTTAGATTTTCAGCACCTGCTACTGATAAAAATAACAATATAAAAAATATAACGGCAATCCTATACTTCATTTTCTATCCTTTTTAAAAGGTTTATTGTTTTTTTTATTGCTTTTGCCCTGTGGCTGATCTTTTCTTTAATCTCAGGATTTTCGGCAAATGTTTTATCTAATCCCTGGGGTATAAATACTGGATCGTATCCAAATCCTCCATCCCCCCTTTCTTCCAATGCAATATATCCATCGCATGATTCTTGTATAGTATAAATTTTTCTTTTTTTAGTAACTATGGCGACACAGCAGACAAAATGTGCCTTTCTTTGGTTTAAATGTTTTAAATGTTTCATTTCTTCTAATAATCTTTCTCTGTTTTCTTTATCATTGCCTGCATATCTTGATGAAAAGATGCCCGGTCTCCCATTTAAAGCATCTACCATCAGTCCTGAATCATCTGAAAGTGTGGTCATATTGCATTTTTCTGCATAAAATTTTGTTTTAGATACCGCATTTTCACAAAATGTTTTACCTTTCTCTTCTAATTCATAAGGTAGAGTTGATGCATCAAAAATTTGATACTGTAATGGAGAAAGTAATATTTTCAATTCTCTTATCTTGTTCTTATTTTTGGTAGCTAAAAATATCTTTTTATTTTTCAAATGCTTTTTTCCAGTCTTCCAAAAATCTCTCAATGCCAATGTCTGTTAAGGGATGATGAAAGATTTTCTCTAAAACCGCAGGAGGAACAGTAGCGATATCTGCTCCTAATTCTGCTGCTTCTACTATATGTCGGGGGTGCCTAATGCTGGCAACGATAATTTCTGTTTGAAAACCATAATTATCGAAGATCGTCTTTATTGAGCTCACAATGTCCATTCCAATATGACTGACATCATCCAATCTTCCTATAAATGGACTCACGAATTTGGCACCAACCTTTGCTGCAAGCAAGGCTTGTGATGGTGAGAAAACCAAAGTTACATTCACATTTATTCCCTTCTGAGAAAGTATATAAGTGGCTTTTATTCCCTCTTTGGTCATGGGTATCTTTATCACTATATTGGGAGCAATAGTTGCTAATTTTTCTGCTTCTCTTACCATTCCTTCTGTGTTTAAAGAGAGCACCTCCGCACTAATCGGACCTTTTACAATAGAAGATATTTCTTTAATTGCTTCCTCAAAATCTTTTCCTTCTTTAGCTACTAATGAAGGATTTGTAGTTACACCATCTACAATACCCAAATCTGCATATTCTCTTATCTTCTTTATATTCGCCGTATCCATGAAGAACTTCATCTTTTTTCTCCTTTATATTTTTTCTCACATTCCTTTGAACAAAAATAAACTGTGTTGTTGGATATATATCTTTTTATAGCCTGAGATTCGGAAATATAGGTTTTACAGTTAACACAGTGTACTAACTTATTTATATTGTCTCTTTTTTTCGGCACAAACCTCAGTTTTCTCAATATCATTATGAATAAAATCATCAATAAAAGGAGAAGTAAAAATCTCATCATTTTATTTTTTCCAACAATATTCTTTTTATTTTTCTTTTGTCCGCATCTAAGACAGTAAAACTA
>CAZVDS010000048.1:0-8071 GCA_964626315.1 uncultured Desulfurellaceae bacterium | reverse complement strand
GAGAAAAAAGAAGAGGAAAAAAAAGAGGTTTCCAAACAAAAAAAGAATATAGAATGGGGCAGCCAGATAAGATCATATGTTTTGCAACCTTACAAGATGGTCAAAGACCACAGAACAAATTTAACAGTAACAAATACAAAGGTAGATGGTATTCTAAACGGAGAAATAGAAAAATTCATTGAAGAAAACTTGAGGTATAAAGATGGAAGATAAATTTATCAAACAGAGAATGCAGAAATTAAAAGAAGTTAAAGGACATCCATTTTATAGTGATGAATTTCAGCCTCAATATTTTGCTAAAGATACTGTAGAAAAATTTAAACCGTTTGATGGCGATACCTTGCTGGAAGAAAAAAATAGGGTGAGTATTGCAGGAAGGATCATCAGTATAAGAAGTTTTGGCAAAATCTGTTTTATGCATATTCAAGATGCATCGGGGAAAATTCAAATCTACATACAAAAAGGAGCAATAGATAATGAAATTTTTGCTCTTATAAAAAAATTGGATATCGGCGATATTATCGGCACAGAAGGTTATGTCTTTAAAACAAAGACTAAAGAAGTAACGATATTTGTGGAAAAGATGCACCTGCTTACCAAATCGTTGAGACCGTTGCCAGAAAAATGGCACGGACTAAGAGACAAAGAACTACGCTATAGAGAACGATATGTGGATTTAATCGTCAATCAAGAGATAAAAGAAGTAGTAAAAACCAGAGCAAAGATATTGAATCTTTTAAGAAGATTTATGGATGAAAAAGGATTCATAGAAGTAGAAACACCGATGATGCAAAACATAATTGGTGGAGCTTCTGCTCGTCCTTTTACAACTCATCACAATGCATTGAATATGAATCTTTATATGCGTATAGCACCAGAGCTGTTTTTAAAAAGATTGGTAGTGGGTGGTCTGGGAAATGTATATGAGTTGAACAGAAATTTCCGAAATGAAGGAATAGATATAAAACATAATCCAGAATTCACGATGTTAGAATTTTATGCAGCCTATCATAACTACAAATATTTAATGGATTTCACAGAGGAATTATTTGGTTTTCTTTTAAAACAATTAAATTTAGATAAAAAAATAACTTATGGTGAGTATACTATTGATTTTTCCAGTCCTTGGAAAAGAATAAAATTTTATGAAGCATTAACAAATATAGGAAATGTTGACGAAGAAATAATAAAAGATAAAGAAAAAGCATACAAAATGGCACGAGATTTAGGAAAATCAGTGAATAAAGAAATGGGCATAGGAAAAATATTAGAGCATATCTTTGATGCAATGGTGGAACCACAACTCATAAATCCTACATTTGTTATGGACTATCCCGTTGATACATCACCTTTAGCCAAAAGAAATAAAGAAAATCCCAATATCGTAGATAGATTTGAACTATATATAGGAAGCACAGAGATAGCTAACGCCTTTTCTGAATTAAACGACCCTATTGACCAGAAAAACAGATTTTTAACACAGGTAAAAGAAAAAGAGATGAAAAAAGAAGAGGTAATGGATGAAGATTACATAAGAGCCTTAGAATATGGTCTTCCTCCCACTGCCGGTGAAGGCATTGGTGTAGACAGATTGGTAATGATTTTAACCAATCAACCTTCCATCAGAGATGTTATATTATTCCCATTATTGAAGGAAAAATAGTTGCAGTTTCGGGACCGAAAGCTTTCTTTTCTATTTGAAAAGATAAAAAATAATGAAAATATCAACAAACAAGAAGCATTACTTATTTTACATTCACCTTTTCCCTTAGAGATAGCATTTTTAGCAAGATATATAAAACTCAAAAAGTTTCAGAAAAAAGTATATTATGTAATCAATAAGCATATAAATTATACAAACATCTGTATATCCCGATGCAAGTTCTGTGCTTACAGTAAAAATGCAGGAGACAGAGATAGTTACACCTTATCTTTAGAGGAAATTCTAAAAGATATTGCCTCAGCAGGAAAGAGATTAAGAGAAGTACATATCGTAGGTGGATTGCATCCTCATCTAAAGTTTTCCTATTATACAAGTATGCTTGAAAATATTAAAAAAAAATTCCCTTATGTTCAAATAAAGGCATTCACAGCAGTAGAAATTGCCCACTTTGCAGATCTTTATAATATGACATTTAAACAGGTTTTAGAAAACTTAAAAAACGCAGGATTGGATAGCATGCCAGGAGGCGGTGCGGAGATTTTTTCAGAAAGGGTAAGGAAAATACTCTTTCTCAATAAGATAGGATACAAACAGTGGCTTGAGATACACAGAATTGCACATAATATGAACATTCCTACCAATGCTACCATGTTATTTGGTCATATAGAAACAGAAGAAGAAATCATTGAACATCTATTTAAATTGAGGGAATTGCAGAATGAAACAAAAGGTTTTCTGTGTTTTATTCCCCTGCCCTTCCATCCCTGGAATACAATATTTGAAAATAAAATAAAAAAGGCAACGGCATTAAAAGAACTAAAAATTATCGCTTTATCTCGTATAATATTAAACAATTTTCCACATATCAAAGCCTATTGGATAATGCTTTCTCCTCAGGTTTCTCAAATTGCACTAAACTTTGGGGCAGATGATATGGACGGTACAATTCATAAAGAAAGGATAACTCATGCCGCCGGCGCAACATCTCCCTGGGGATTAGAAGAAAATACCATAAAAAATCTAATCAAAAAATCGGGTTTCATACCTATAGAAAGAGATGCCTTATACCACGAATATAGATGATATTTACAAAAAAATAGAAAAAAGAGAAAGGATAAATAAAGAAGAAGGAATATTTCTGTTGAAAAATGGTGATCCTATCATTATGGGAAATTTAGCTCACAATATAAGAATGAAAAAAAACAACCCCCATATTGTTACCTTTATTATGGATACAAATATAAATTACACCAATATCTGTTATACAAAATGTTCATTCTGTGCATTTTATAAAGACGAAAAACATGGTTATATCTTATCTATGGATGAATTAAAAGAAAAGGTTATACAAGCAAAGAAAAACGGAATAGATACAGTTTTATTACAGGGAGGATTAAACAAAAATCTACCTTATTCTTATTATTTGAATATGACAGAAACATTAACCTCCATAGATGGTATTCATATTCATGCTTTTTCTCCTCCAGAAATAGAGCTGATGAGTAAAATCAGTGATAAATCTATAAAAGAGGTGCTGATAGATTTGAAAAACAATGGTTTGAAAACAATACCAGGAGGCGGTGCAGAGATACTTTCAGAAGAAATAAGAAAAACCATTAGTCCCCATAAAACCTCTACAAAAAGATGGTTGGAAATATCAAAACAGGCACATCTTTTAGGTTTTAAAACTACAGCTACTATGATGTTCGGACACATAGAAAAAGAAAAAGATATTGTAGAACACCTAAATAATTTAAGAAACTTGCAAGATGAAACAGAAGGTTTTACAGCATTTATCATGTGGGATTTTAAATTAGGGTCAACACCTTTGTCAAGAGAAGTCAAACATCCTGCTACCCCTTACGAATATTTGAAAATTCTTTCTTTTTCTCGTATCTATTTGGATAATTTTTCTCATATTCAAGCCTCCTCTTCACAAGGAAATGATGTAAGACAAATGGCATTATTTTTCGGTGCAGATGATTTTGGTAGTATGCTGTTAGAAGAAAATGTAATGAAAGCAGCAGGATTCTCTCAGCATTCCACAATAGCAGAAACTTCTCATATTATAAAAGATGCAGGTTTTAAACCTGCATTGAGAACAACGGATTACAAAATCTTAAGATTTATTTAAATTGTTTCTATGGATATATTTTTATCTATAAGTCCATTTCTGTAAGCTTCATCCAGGAAAAACTGACATGCCTTATGTCCACCAGTACCCAAATTTACTGTAAAATCATTCACATACATATCTACAAACTTTTCTACTTTTTCTTTCTCCATATTAGGTGAAAATTTCATGGCATACTCTAATGCTTCTTCTTTATGCGTAAATGCATAATCCAGGCTACTTCTCACAGCATATGATATTTCATTCATCATCTTTCTGTCCATCTTTTTCATCACATTTACTCCCAAGGGCAAGGGTAAGCTGTAATTCTCATACCACCATTCACCTAAATCTACAATCTTTGTCAGACCCAAATCCTTATATGTAATTTGTCCTTCATGTATAATCAGACCTGCATCTACCTCATTTGATAAAACCTTATCCATAATCTTGTCAAATGGGCAAAGAACAAAATTCATATCTTTATTTAAGAACATACGCAAAGCAAGAAATGCAGAGGTAAATTTGCCAGGTATAGCAATAGTTTTTACTACCTCAAAGTTATCTTTTTTTGCCACCACAATAGGTCCGTATCCCATGCCTATACTCGCTCCGGAACACATGATAATGTAATCACGGTTTACAAGCGGATAAACTGCTAAAGAAATAGCAGATACATCCAAAACCCTTCTCAACGCCATTTCATTCAAGGTTTGAATATCATCTAATATCTCTGTATATGCAAAATTTACCTTTATCTTACGCTGACTCAAAGCATAAAACATAAATGCATCATCTGCATCGGGGCTATGTCCAATAGAAATAACCATAAAATTCCTCCATACTCCCTCGTTAAGTGAGATTTATAGCATATTTTATAATAATTTTCCATCAGGATAAATCTTATTAAAATTAAACATAACAGATGTATTATGAAATATACCACTAAACCTCTGTGTAATTTCATTCAACTTATTAGCATTTATATGAGTGCCGGGATAAAACTCAATGTTTAGCTTTCCGTCTCTAATAATTATAGTTTTCACATCTATTCTTTCTGCTAATATCTTTATGCGAGCTATGGCATAAAGATTTTCTACCTCTGTGGGCGGTTTCCCAAATCTATCTAACATCTCCTCATAAATCTGTGCCAATCCATCCATATCTCCTACCTTAGAAAGTCTCCTATAAAAGTCTAATTTTAAAGTCTCTGGTATATAAAAATCAGGAATATAGACATCAATATCTGTTTTTATTTGGACAGGTCTAATTTTCCTGTATGGTTCTTTCTTTATCTCATGCGCAACCTCTTCTACCAATTGCATATAGAGTTCATAACCTATGCCTCTTACATGACCCGACTGGTCTTTCCCCAACAGGTTTCCACCCCCTCTTATATGCATATCTTCTATTGCCAGTTGAAAACTGGATCCCCTCTCAATAAATTCCTTTATTGCTAAAAGTCTTTTTTTTGCCTTTGGATTAAGCTCTTCTGATACCAAAAGATAACAATGGGCATCCTTGGAACCTCTGCCCACCCTACCTCTCAATTGATAAAGATCGGCTAAACCAAAGTTTTGTGCATCATCTATGAGGATTGTATTTACGCCTACTATATCTAAACCCGATTCTACTATAGCAGTAGAAACAATCAAGGGAATTTCTCCTTGTATAAATGCTCTTATCTCCTGTTTAATTTTCTTTTTAGGCAACCTTCCATGTATAACCTTCATTTGAATATCAGGCACAATTATCTGTAAATCTTGTTTTACATTTTCTATATCCTCAATCCTGTTATGCACAAAGAATACCTGTCCTCTACGCAAAATTTCCCTGTATATTGCATCTCTAATTATGGATTTTTTCTTCCTCACCACATAGGTATAAATAGATTTCCTTTCCGGAGGTGAAGTAGCTATTATGCTCATATCCCGAACACCAGAAAGACTCATATTTAAAGTGCGAGGAATAGGAGTAGCAGAGAGAGACAAAACATCTATATCTGTATATCTTTCTTTCCAGTATTCCTTTGCTTTTACTCCAAATCTTTGTTCTTCATCTATAACCAAAAGTCCAAGATTATTAAAATCTATCTTAGAAGAGAGAAGACTATGTGTGCCTATCACTATATCTATATTTCCACTGTTTAATCCCTTAATAATTTCTTCTCTTTCTTTTCCTGAAGTAAAACGGCTGATGGCTTTAATATTTACAGGAAAATTAGAAAATCTATCCAAAAATGTGTGCAGATGCTGCATAACAAGTATTGTGGTGGGAGCAATAATCGCTGCCTGTCTATCATTAGATACACATATTGTGCAAGCTCTCATCGCCACTTCTGTTTTGCCAAAACTTACATCTCCACAAATTAACCTATCCATAGGAATATCTTTTGACATATCTTTCTCTATATCAGAAATAGCTCTTGTTTGATCAGGTGTTTCTTGAAAAGCAAATTGCATGGAAAATTCTCTATAAAACAATGTATTTATTTCATAAGGTTTTCTCCTTATTATCTCCCTCTGTGCATACAATTTCACTAATTCAGAAAGTATCTTTTTTATAGACCTCTTTGCCCTTCCCTTGCGCAGGTGCCATTTTTTGGAGCGTAAACTATCTATCTGCTGTTCACCATAATAAGGAGAAAGCAAATGTAAGAAAGTTAAAGGAACATACAACTTGTCACCATCCTTATATTCTATATATACAAAATCACTCCTCTCTTGTTTGAGATTCAATCTTTTTATTCCTTTATACACCCCTATTCCATAGTTATCATGCACCACCAAATCTCCTATTCTCCAGGATGGAATAGAAAAAGCCTTTTCTTTTGCATATTTAATCTTTTCTTTCCCAAAAATATCCTCATAGGATATAAAATAGACATTATCTTGCTCATCATAGAAACCTTCACTTAAATAGAAAGGAATAAACAAAATAGAAAAGGAATTGCCTATATCTCTAAATAGCTCTTCTATTCTCTTTCTCCTAAAAGAAGAACCACAAGCTATAACAACCTCGCTCTTCTTTGATCTCTCTAAAATCATCTTTATTCTTTGGGAAGGAGAAATATTTTTAAGAAAAGACAGAGGTAAAAGAGGATAAAAAGGGGAAATTGCAGGGTCATCTACAATAAAATAAGAAGCTTTATCTATCACATTATGCCATTTTCCCTTATCCAAAAGCACATTTTCTGGCCTTATTTCTTGTTTAGAAAAGCTATGTTCAGCAAAACTGTAGATAAGCTCCCCTCTTCTTACTACCTCATCTTTATTATCAACAGCAAAAATATCATAATTATCTGATAAGTAATGTCTGCCGTTTTGAATAATTTGTGCATAGCCACCTTCCCCTATCCATTCTTGAGGTGGTGAAATAACAAACTCATTTAAAGTTTTAAACGAAAGCTGATTTTGAATATGAAATAATTTTATATATTCTATCTCATCCCCAAAAAATTCTATGCGAGCAGGCTTATCGTAGAGAGGAGAAAACACATCTATAATTCCTCCTCTTATTGAAAAGTCTCCTTCTTGGCTTACCGTCTCTGTGTGCTCATATCCCAATAAAGAGAGTTTTTCAACCATTTTTTCTAATTTTACAATTTCTCCTTTCCTCAATGCAAAACACCTTCTCTTAAATGCTTCTACAGGAATCATGGGCTGAATCAAAGACTCTGAAGATGAGATACAAACAACATCAGTATCTAAAGAAAGACGATAAATTGTTCTCATCCGCTCCACTATAATATCCTGTGAGGGAGTTAAAGAGGTATAGGGAGAAAACTCATAGGCAGGGAAAAAGGTAATTGTTTGCTTTTTGTTAAAAAAATGATTAAAAAAGAGGGTATCTTTATAAAGTTTGTGTGCTTCTTCGTTGTCTGAGGTAACAACAAATACAGCTTTCTTATTTTGCTTTATTATCCAATAGGCTTTTTGGGCACTATCATTTAAAAAACCTGTTTTCACTTACTCACACAAGCACTTTATCAATCTAAATCTCAATTTTCTTCTGTTTTTTCCTTGCTTCATCCATAAAAAGGATTTGCCCCGTTGTGCCAGAGTGTCCAGTGCCTGAGCTTGACCTGCAAGTGCCAATAATACATCAGATATTTTGCGAAACTGATTACGAATTTCTATCATGGTTAGCTTCTTAACATCTTATTATATAAACCACCATATTATAAGAACAAGGGGTCGTAAGGGGTCGTAGGGGTCGTGTCTTTGCATTTGATATTCATCTAATTCCTTCTTCTATTTTCTTTGTTATTTTCTTAAACATTCCTGATATCCCCT
>CAZVDS010000047.1:0-8081 GCA_964626315.1 uncultured Desulfurellaceae bacterium | reverse complement strand
GATACTGAATATTTAAAAGATTTAAGGTAGAAGCAGTAGGAGCTGTATCCCATACAATATAATCGTATTTTTTTGATTTTACTGCTTCTGATACATAATCCAACATAAACTCTTCCTCTAAACCGGGCGCGCCTTCCAAATAATCAAGAATATCTCTTTCTACTGGAAATAAAGATGAAACTACAGTGTATACCTCATCACCGAATCTTTTTCTCCACAATTTCAAAATAACAGGACGAGTAAGTTCTATAACATCCAAATTTTTATCTACATTTATTATCTTATCCTTAAATTCTACATTAAATATATTGGATAGAGAACCTGCAGGGTCTGTGGAAACTAAAAGGACTTTTTTATCTTGAGAAAATAAGAGAGCTGTAGCTACAGAAGCTGTTGTTTTCCCTACTCCCCCTTTGCCAGTAAACATTACAATTTTTCTCATAAGAACTACTATAATCTAAATACAATATAAAAATCAAGGACTTGACAAAGATCAAAGATGTTTGCAAGGAAATCTATGATTTCCTTGACAGAAATAAGAATATTTCGTAAGAAAATAAAATGATTTATGAAACATTAACTCAACTTATAGGGAATACTCCTCTTTTAAGATTAAATAAGTTGTGTAGGAACGATGAAATATTTGTAAAATTGGAGTGTTTTAATCCCTGGTTCAGCATAAAGGATAGGGCGGCTCTTTCAATGATTGAAGACTTAGAAAAAAAAGGAATAATAGGAAAGGGAGATACTATTGTAGAGGCAACCAGTGGGAATACAGGTATTGCTGTAGCCGGCATCTGTGCGGTAAAAGGTTATAAGGCAAAAATCATTATGCCTGAAGGAATGAGTGTAGAGAGGATAAAATTGCTCAATCTTTTAGGGGCAGAGGTGGTGCTGGTTAAGGGGAGAATGGAGCAGGCGATAAAAGAAGCGGAAAGATTGGGGAACAAATCTCATCATTTTTTCCTAAGACAATTTGAAAATAAAGCAAATGCCTTGGCGCAGGAGAAGACGGGGGAAGAGATATGGAAAGATATGAATAAAGATATAGATATAGTTGTATGTGGAATAGGAACAGGCGGAACAATCACCGGTGTAGGAAGATACTTAAAAAACAAGGACAAAAATATTAAGGTCATCGGGGTTGAACCTTCCTCCTCACCGTTTCTTTCCAGAGGAATAAAGGGAGAACACAAGATTCAAGGTATTGGTGCAGGATTTTTACCTCCTATATTGGATGAGTCTGTAATAGATGAGATTGTAGCTGTGAGTGATGAGGATGCATTTGATACTATGAAAAGACTGGCACAAAAAGAAGGAATATTAGCTGGTATATCTTCGGGGGCTGCTCTATGGGCAGCACTGAATATTAAACAAAGAGGAAAAAGAATTGTAGTGATATTTCCAGATAGTGCAGAACGCTATTTGAGTGTAATATGAATTTAACGCGAGGTAAATAATATGAGAATTGTTATTGTGGGAGGGGTGGCTGCAGGAATGAGTGCAGCTTCTCAGGCAAAAAGGCGTGTAAAGGAAGCAGAGGTTGTTGCTTTAGAGAAGACGGGCGATGTTTCTTACGGCTCATGCGGCATGCCTTACAATTTGATGAGAACGGACAATCCGATGGACGAGCTTGTTGTTTTAACGGCTGATAATTTTCGTAACAAAAGGGGTATAGATGTAAGGTTGTTTCAAGAAGCGAAGAAAATTGATAGAGAAAAAAAAGAAGTAGAGGTATGGGATAACAAAGAAAATAAGGCATATAACATTAGTTATGATAAATTGGTTATAGCTACAGGCGCTCGTGCCATAAATCTTCCTATGGAAAAACAGATAAAGGGTGTCTTCACACTACGCACCTTAGAAGATGGAAAAAGATTGAAGAATTTTATCAAGGAGAGAAAACCCAAAAAGGCGTTTCTCGTTGGCGCGGGAAGAATTGCCTTAGAGATTGTTCATGCTCTACATGAATTGGGAATAAATACTGTTTTAGTAAAGAAACGACCAGGACGCATTCTACCTCAATTTGAGGAAGAGATTTCTGAAAAAGTAGAGGCAAAATTAAGAGAAAAGGGGATAAAATTTATAAGCGGTGTAGAAATAAAAGGTTTTATGGAAAAAGATGGTTTTTTAAAGAAGATAGTGACAACTGAAGGCGAATTTGATGCAGACCTATCTATTATTTCCATTGGAGTTCAGCCGAATGCAGAGATAGCAAAAGAAGCAGGTGTAAACATAGGTGAAACGAAAGCAATAGAGGTAGATAGATACTTAAGAACATCAGATAAAGATATATTTGCCTGCGGTGACTGTTGTGAACATTATCATAGACTTTTAAAAAGACCTGTATTTTCTCCATCTGGAACGGTGGCGAATAAACAGGGAAGGATTGCCGGAGCAAATGCGATAGGAGCAAATATTATCTATCCCGGTGTAGTTGGTACATCAGTATTTCGCCTGTGTGATTTAACAGTGGCAAGAACAGGTCTTTTGAGAGAAGAAATAAAGGAAGATTTTGTTAAAACGATTATCCTTTCTCAGACCAGAGGTCATGCTTATCCGGGTTCTACGCCCATAAAGATTGTTTTGTTCTCTGAAAAAGGAACAGGAAGATTGCTTGGTGCGCAGATGATAGGGAAGGAATATGTATGGGGAAGGATAAATGTAGTTGCCGCCGGTTTGTATAAAGATTTTACAGTAGATGATTTGTCCAGTCTGGATATGGCTTATTCGCCACCTTTTTCACCGGTGTGGGATCCATTACTCATTGCAGCAAATCGTGCTAAAAAATCTATATAACTACATTTAGTAATAAGTATCCTCCAAAAAAAATGAGAAATATACCACAGAAAGAGATAAGAATCTGATAGGTTTTTAAGCCAATATATCTCTTTCCTTTGCTTACTCCCAGAGAAACAATACTATACCAGGACAGGTCTGCCAATATATGACCGATAAAAAACAATAAAATACCTAAGATACCATAAGGCAGGGCTAAAATTAGATATGTTAAGCCAATCGTTACCCACCATATTATCCAGTAAGGATTAGACAAACTGCCCAATATGCCTGCTATTATGGATGAATTTGTAAATACACTTTTTTGAGGGGATATAATAGTATTTTTTGCTTTTCTTACCATATCCTGTCCCATCCACAGTAAAATTGCCCCTCCACACAGGCTGGAGATCATAAACACGGTGTGTTTTTGAAGGAAATCTCCCATCCCCAAGATAATGGCTATAATAAGAGCAATCTCTAAGATTCCGTGTCCTATAATAATCAGCGGTCCTGCTATTGCTCCTTTTTTTAAAGAATGGTCAACGGTAATTGCCAAAAGAGGTCCGGGCATCAATGCCCCGGAAAAAGCTACAAAAAATGAAGTAATTGTTAATGTTAAAAGATTCATTCACTTAAGAAGTTTTATAAATGTTTCCTCGTCTATACAATTTAATCCCCATTGTTTTGCCTTATCTCTCTTTGAACCCGGATTCTCTCCTATCACCACATAATCTAAATCTTTACTTACACTGTTTTTTACGATACCCCCCAATGCCTCCACCCTATCCTTCGCCTCATCTCTGGTCATCGTATGTAATGTGCCTGTAAATAGAAAATTCTTTCCAGAGATGAGAGAGATTACAATGTTTTTTTCCGATGGTTTTACCCCTGCCTTCAGAAGTTTTTTTATGGTCTGTATATTCTTCTGTTCTCTAAAGAAATCGTAGATACTTTGAGCTACTTCTTCTCCTATTCCTTCAATGGATAATAACTCTTCTTTTTCTGCCACCTCTATATTTTTCAGACTGCCAAAGTGTTTTGCCAGAAGCTGTGCTATGTGTTCTCCTACATGTCTGATGCCCAGTGCAAATAGAAATTTTGCCAGTGTAATATTTTTGGTGTTTTTTATGGCATCTATAAGATTTTGGGCGGACTTTTCTCCCATTCTTTCTAAATCAGCAATTGTTTTATTATCTAAATCGTATATATCGGCAATATTTTTTATTATGTTTTTTTCTACCAATTGTTCCGCCAGTTTATTTCCCAATCCATCTATATTCATTGCTCTCTTGGAGGCAAAGTGTTTGATGGATTCTTTTATCTGAGCAGGACAAGAGATATTTGGACAACGAAAATATGCACCATCCCTTATAGCATGAGCATGACATACAGGACATCTCTCAGGTTCAGATATTATCTTTTCTTTTCCCGTTCTCCTTTCTGTTATGGGTTTTATAATTTCTGGAATGACATCTCCTGCTCTTTCCAGGAATACCTTATCCCCAATGCGAATATCCTTTTTTCCTATCTCATCCCAGGTGTGTAGTGTAGCTTTTGATACCACCACGCCGCTTATATTTACCGGTTCTAATATTGCCACTGGCGTTAGAATACCTGTTCTTCCTACATTTACTTTGACCTCCCTTATAGTTGTTGTAACCTGCTCGGGAGGAAATTTATAGGCAATTGCCCACCTCGGAGACTTTGTAGTGTGTCCTAATCTGTTTTGATAGTCTATTTCATCTACCTTAAATACCATTCCATCTATTTCATAAGGCAATTCATGTTTTTTCTGTGTAAATGTCTCTTTATATTTAATAGCTTCTTCAACAGACAAACACAACTTGTTTAACTCATTTACTGGCAGTTCCCATTCTTTTAACAGATTTAGTGCCTCACTCTGCCTTTTAAATTGAATATCGGAAGATGTCTCTCTGATGCTGTAGGTGAACATACGCAGATTTCTCTTTGCCGTCTCTTTTGGATCTAATTGTCTCAATGAGCCAGCGGCCGCATTTCTGGGATTAGCAAACAATGGCAATCCCACCTCTTCTCTTTCTTTATTTATATTGGCAAAATCCCGTTTAAACATGATGGCTTCTCCTTGAATATCCAGATAAACAGGTGGTTTTTCTACAATTAGTTTTAAGGGAATATTTTTTATCGTTCTCACATTTTGTGTAACATCTTCTCCAGTTATACCATCTCCTCGGGTTGATGCCTGTTTTAAGATGCCATTTTCATAGATCAACGAGATAGACAGTCCATCAAATTTTGGCTCTACACTATAACTTATATCCTTTTCTGAAGCAAACTTTAAAAATCTCTTTACCTTTTTATCAAATTCTCTCACCTCATCCGGCGAAAACGCATCTTCTAAAGAGAGCATGGGTATTTTGTGTTTTACCTTTTCAAACTTTTCCAATGGTTTTCCACCTATACGCTGAGTGGGAGAATCTGGCGTTTTAAATTGAGGATATCTTTCTTCCAGAGATTTTAGTTTTCTCATCATTTGGTCATATTCATAATCTGAGATAACAGGTGCATTTAACACATAGTATCTGTAGTCATGATATCTTATCTTCTGTTTTAACTCTTCAATATCTTTTTTTGCATCTTCCATTACTTCATCCTATCTAAGTAAAATTTCCCATTTTCATAAACAACAAATGTATAATGTTCTAAAAAATCACCACTATTTATATATATCTTTTTATTTTTTTTTAGATACAGAGGTTGGTGAATATGGGCTAAGATTACTGCATCCATATCTTTTTCTTCTATGATTTTTAGGGCATAATCTACAAACATCTTTTCTACGGCACCATTTTTTGCTCTTAGATAATTTTTACTTATACTGCCGGCAATATGAGAGAGTTTCATCATAACAGATGGATGTATGTTTTTAAAAACATAAAGCATAACAGGAGATTTCAATATATATTGGCATAGAATGTGTCGCAGGTCTTTTTTATTTATTAAATCTCCATGTTCCAAATAGACATATTTTCCATCAATATGTGCAATATAGTTTTTTCTATAAACCTTTATGTTTAAAAATTTTCTAGCCCCTGTAAATCCATATTCATGGTTTCCTTCAATCATATATATCTTTTTTCCCCACAGAGACAAAAGCTTTAAATAGCTAATTACCTTTCTGTGTTCCTTGTAGAAAAAATGAGGATAACCCAAATAGAATTCAAATAGATCACCCAGGATATATATTCTGTCAAATAGATGAGCCTTTTTGTATAAAAATTTTAAAAATAGTTTTTCTCCTGTTGTTTCTCCTTTTCTATAGTGTATATCAGACAGAAATGCACATCTCATCAATAGATATTCCTTTTGCTTTCTTGTTTTTTATAAAATCTAAGTACGTATTTTTATCCTTTGTGGCGATTATAAACTGACAATGGTTAAGGTTAAACAATGTATCTATAATTTTTCTTCTTCTGTCATCATCTGAGGTCAAGAAGGGTTCATCCATAATAAAAAATGCTTCATCCTTCAAGATATTTGTTACAAATGCAATTCTTAAACATAAATACAGTTGATCCTTTGTTCCATCGGAGAGATGTAGGGCAGATATTGTATTTTCGCCTGTTGCTTCAATATTTTTCATCTGTTTATTGTATCTTAAAGCAGAATAATTTGTAATGGATGAAAAGATTGGTGCGGCTTCTTGTTCCACAATATATTTTATTCTTTCTCTCGTTTCTTTTTGAATATCTTTTAATATTTTGTAAGCAATTTCTAAGGCTTCTATTTTGCCTTCTATATTTTCTATTTCTTCTTCTGTAATTTTTAATTGTTTTAATATTTCTGATTCGTTTTTATTCCCCAAAGCATGATGTAATTCCCCTCTTTTCTGTCTATTTTCTTCCATTTTTTTCTGTAAATACCTTAAGTTTTCAGATAATTTCAAAAATTTTTCTTCATCATATTTTCCCATTAGTCCTTCCATCTTTTCCAAACTTGCCATTATAGTTTGTTCTTCTTCCTGTGAAGGCGCCTGTTTTTGCCATATCTTTAATCTTTCTTCACAGAGTCTTATTTCATCTTTTAATTTTCTCCGTTTTTCTTCCAATGCTTTTAACTCTATTATAGATTTCACTCTATTTTTACACAGTATATCCTTTATCTTCTTCTCCAATTCTTGCCACTTTTGTTTTAATTCTTCATTTTCTTGTTTTAACTTTAATAATTTCTCATTGCCTTCTTTGTGTTTGTATTTTTTAAGCTTAAATAGATTATAAATGCCTCCAAAGAGAAATATCAATCCTAAGATTGCAAATACTTTAAAATCTAAAAAGAATAAAATGATACATAATGCCACTGCCGTAAATAATATGATTACATCTCTTTTACATTTTTTATGCACCATCTGTATGTAGTTTTTTATTCCCTCCTGAATTTGTTTTTCTTCTATTCTGTTTATTTCTATTTTTTTCTCCAAATTTTCCTGTTGTTGTTTTAATTTCTGGATATCTTGAAGATCTTCTTCTATTTTTTCATAGTTATTTAGTTCTGTTTCTAAAAATGTTTTCTCTCTCTTTTCTTCCTTTATCTTTCTGTTTATGGCAATCTTTTTTTCATATTCTTCTTTCTTCTTCAAATTGGATAGACGGTTTGATTCTTCTATCCATCTGTCTTTATCTTTTAAATAGCTCTGATATTCAATTTCTATATTTTTTAATCTTTTTGCATCTTTTATCATTTCAGTTATTGTTTCTTTTTTTTGTTGTATCTCTTCCCACTTTTCAATCAATTCTCCCTTTTTCTTAAAACTTTCACCAAATTTGTTTAAACGAGAACCCAACAAACATCTAAATTTTTCTACAATAATATCAAAATCTATCTCTCCCCATAATTTTTTTTCCATCATGGAAACAAAAGTTTTACTACCCTGTTTTTCTGTTATGGAAAGTTCTTTTGTCCTCATAAAAAACAGACTTTCAAACAACCATAAGGGTAATTCTTTGAATTCTTTTATTACTGAATGTAGGGGATGATTATCTATCTTTCCGTTGTTTATGATAAAAGATTGTCCATTGTAATAGAAAGAAAGTATAGCTTTACCATTATATCTTCTTTCACTCTTCGTTTTTCCAAATAGAGCATATTCTATCCCATCTAAGATGGTGCTTTTACCTGCTTCATTTTTTCCATATATCACTGTGATATTTTTATCTAAATCTATCTCTTTATAATTGAATTTTCCAAAGTTCTCTAAAATTAGTTTTTTTAACATTTAGATATAATCTTACACCCTTCAATAAATGCCCTTTTATACAAATCCT
>CAZVDS010000046.1:0-8890 GCA_964626315.1 uncultured Desulfurellaceae bacterium | reverse complement strand
CAAGATTGCCAATGCAGTATTTGTCGCCTTTGCACTTCCACATCCCCAATCAAAATCTTCAGAATTGCATCTCTTAACAAGAAAAGGGTTATTATATTCCAGTGAATATTCATTCTCTCCTTCACTTACATTTATTACTTTCTCCCCATTTTCTATTTTTCCTCTATATGTTTTCATTTTCACCTTCTCCTTTTAGCTTTTCAAAGACTAATATTGCTGTGATCAAATCTTCAAAAGCAACACCTGTTGATTTAAAAAACGTTATGTCATTCTTATTTGTTCTACCCTCTGCTTTCCCTATTAATATATCACCTATAGAAATCAAATCTTTTTCTCTAATTATCTTTTTTTTAAGTCCCTGATATATCTCGCCTGAATGTATACACTGCGATAACATATCAACAAACACTTTGGATTTTTCGAGAATATTTGGCTCAAATTCAATCTTTATCTTTGAATCAGCACCTACACCATTGATATGTGTGCCTGCTTTCACTAATTCAGAAGAAATGAAGGCTTTCGTGGAAGGTGTTATGGTTATAACTATATCAGAATCCATAGCATCTTCTAAATCAGCAATAATCATATCAACATCAAATTCTTTTTCATATCTTTTTTTAAAATTTTCTGCATATTGTTTAATGATATCATGCAGCTTTATTTTAGTAATAGAAGGTCTTACTGCTAATGTTGCCTTAATTTGATAGTAAGCTTGTTTTCCCGTGCCCACAATACCCAATGTCTCGCAATTTTCATCTGATAACAACTCTGTGGCAACACCAGAGGCAGCTCCTGTTCTATATGCCGTCATTTCCTCAGCTTGAATTATTGCAATCAACTTCTGGGTTTTGGCATCTCTAAGCAGATATTCACCTATCACTGTGAGTAACCCAAGTTTCTTATTTTCAGGGGCAACAGAAATAATTTTCACTCCACAGTAATGAGAATTATATCCTGGTAAATACGCAGGCATACATCTCATATCCGATACTTCTGTGTTTATATATATCTTATTTGGAATCACAGCTTGTTTTGAGGCACTTTGCTTAAATCCCTTTTTAATCTCAGAGGTAAAAACCTTCCAACCTATATTTTCTATAACTTCTCTTACCTCTTTATTTGTTATAAGAAAAGCATCCAAATCGGCTATTCTTTTCATATCACCTTAAGTAAAAATTGATATACATTAAGTTTATCGTATGTTTCTCAACTTTGCAAATAATATATCTATAAATCCGTAAAGTCTTAAGGTAATCTGTAGCTGATTTCCCCTATCAACCAAAGTTGACTTTAAATGAAGGTGGGATTAGAATGGCTTTAAAAAGTGGAGGTGCCAATATGTTTATGCCCAGCTGGCAAGAGCTTATTCCTATACTACTCATAGTTGTAATAATCTTTGGAGCAAAGAGACTACCGGAGATAGGATCAGGATTGGGCAAGGGAATAAAGAGTTTTAAAAAATCAATGAAAGAAATCAACGAAGATGATGTAAAAAAAGTAAGTAAAAAAGAGGAGGTAGAAGCAGAAAAGGTAGAAAAAGAGGATAATAAGTGAAAAAAAAACTACATTACATAATTAAAGAGGCATCTAAAGAATGGGGAGATGTAGAATTCAATGTAGAACACAGCAAACAAAAAAAATTTGGCAACTTTGCTACCAATATAGCCCTGATTCTTTCCAAACACCTGCACAAATCACCACTAAAGATAGGAGAAATCATTGCTCAAAATTTAAGAAAGGACAGTATGTTCAGCAAGGTGGAGGTAGTAAAACCAGGATTCATAAATCTTTTCTTAGCGGATGAAACATATATTAATATATTTAAGGAAATATTAGAAAAAGGCGAGAAATTTTTTAAACCTGACATACAGGAAAAAAAAATACAGATTGAGTTTGTCAGTGCAAATCCTACCGGTCCTTTACACATTGGACATGGAAGAGGGGCAGCAATTGGAGATGCACTCTCTCGCATACTATCTTTCTGTGGTCATACGGTAGAAAAAGAATACTACATAAACGATGCAGGCAATCAAATAGAAACCTTGGGTGAATCTACATTTGCTCGGTATAAGCAAATCTGTGGGGAAAAGATTTCATTTCCAGAGTATGGATACAGAGGAGATTATATAAAAGATATTGCTCAAGATATCTACCAGCGAAAGGGCGAAAGTCTTTTGAAAAAAGAAGAAAAGGAAGCAATAAAAATCTGTGCAGAATATGCATCAAATATCATAATGGAAAACATAAAAAAAGACCTAAGAGAATTTCGCATTGATTTTACAAACTATTTTCATGAAATTTCATTTTACCCCGAGCGAATTGAAAAAATGATGGACTATCTCCAACAAAAAAAACTAACCTATTTTAAGAATAATGCCCTGTGGTTTAAGTCTAAGGATTTTGGTGATGACAAAGACAGAGTATTGAAGAAAAGCGATGGAAGCTATACCTATTTTGCCAGCGATATAGCTTATCATCAAGATAAACTGACTCGTGGATATGATGAATTAGTGGATATATGGGGCGCAGACCATCATGGATATGTAAATAGAATTAAAGCCGCTTTTAATGCACTTTCTCCAAAAAACTGCAAACTTCATATCATTTTAGTGCAATTGGTAAACTTATTGGAAAATGGTGAAAGAATATCCATGTCCACTCGGGGAGGACAATTTGAAACACTAAGAGATGTGATAAAAGAAGTAGGTATAGATGCATGCCGTTTTATGTTTCTAACAAAGTCCACTCATACCCATTTAGATTTTGACATTCAGATAGCCAAACAACAGTCTATGGACAATCCCGTTTATTATGTGCAGTATGCATACGCCAGAATATGCAATATATTTGAGCAAGCAAAAAAGAAAAATATAAACATCAAAAAAATAGACAATTATATATTGAAAACTGAAGAGGAAAAAAATATCATAATAGAGCTTGTTAAATTAAGAGAAGCTATAGATAAATCTGCTCAAGAATTAGAACCATTTTATGTGGTAAAAAGCCTTATTGATACTGCAGGAGCATTCCACGGGTTTTATAATCATCAGCGTGTTATTGGAGCAAAAGAAGAAATTATGCAAACAAGATTTAAACTCATTGATGTCACTAAACAAGCAATATCAATGGGTTTATCTTTAATTGGCGTTTCAGCCCCTAAACAAATGTAGGAGGAAAAAAATGGATGAAAAGAAACCTGAAATTTCAGATTTAATAGGTAGAAGTAAGTCTCAAAGTAGTTTTTTTCATTTTTTGTCGGTGTTTATTATAGCATTTGTAGTAGGATTTGTGGCTGGATTATTTGTAGAGTCTAAGATAAAAACACCACAGGTAAAGAAGGTAGCCACAGAAGACATACAGATAATCAGTGAAAAAGAAGAAAAGGAAAAACCATCAGAAGAAATTGTAGAAGCACCGTTAGAAAAAAAAGAAGAAATAGTAATGGTAAAACCACCAGAAGAAATTACAGAAACAACAGAACAACCGGAAATAGAAAAAAAAGAAACGGAAATAAAAAAAGTACCTATACTACCAGAAGAAAAAACTATACAACATAAAAATTATACAATTCAAGTTATCTCTCTTCATAACAAAGACCGCGCCCTAAGTATTATGAATGAGCTGAGCAAAGTAGGATACAAGATGGGACTAAAGGATGTAAATGTTAGAGGGAAAAAGTATACCAGAGTGTATATCACTCAGATTTCAACTCTTGAGGAGGCTAAACAGATTGCCAGCTTAATGAAACAAAAATATCATCTTAAAAGCAATCCTATAATAAGAAAGGAATGATAACTTATCCCCACCTAAGTCCTGTTATCTTTCACCTGGGACCATTGTATGTTAAATGGTATGGGTTAGCCTATGTTATAAGTTTTATTATAGGTTATGTCTATATTTATATCTTGGCAAGGAATAAAAATATACCTTTATCAACAAAAGATGTAGATACGCTCCTTTTATACAGCATAATAGGAGTGATAGGTGGAGGTAGGATAGGATACATATTGATATACAATCTTAATTATTATATTTCTCATCCTTTGCATATGCTGTTTATATGGGAAGGAGGAATGTCTTTTCATGGGGGACTGGCAGGTTTTATTATCATGGGTCTTATCTTCTGTTCACGCAAAAAGATTAATGCCTACAATATAGCAGATAAAATAGTGCTTATTATTCCTATTGGACTATTCTTAGGCAGAATAGGAAATTTTATTAACGGTGAACTATATGGCCGTGTAAGCAATCTTCCTTGGAGTATGATATTTCCCAAAGTAGATTTAAATCCACGACACCCCTCCCAACTGTATGAAGCTTTTTTTGAAGGTATAGTAATATTCTTGATTTTACATTTACTAAAGAATAAACTCTTGAATATTAAAGGTGCTTTGTTTTGGTCATTTATAATATTGTATGGGTTTTTTAGATTTATGATTGAGTTTTTCAGGGAACCTGACCTGCAGATAGGTTTTATATTTGCTTTTTTAACTGTAGGGCAAATACTTTCGTCCATTATGTTTGTAGTCGGTATATTTGGTTTAGTTTTTATATGGAGAAAAAATGTTAGAAGAAATTGTTAACTATAAGAAGAAAGAGTTAGAAAAGAGAAAACAAGAGATTCCATTTGATGTAATGATAAAAGCTCTAGGGTTACTCTCTGACCAGCCTAAAGCTAAAGATATGGTAGAAGCATTGAGTAATAAAGAGCACATTCACATCATCACTGAGATAAAGAGAAAATCACCATCAAGAGGTCTTATAAATGAAAATATAGATGCAATAGATATAGCTATAGAATACGAGAAGGGTGGGGCAGATGCTATCTCTGTCCTCACTGACTATCATTTTTTTGGTGGTAGTATAGAGGAAATGACTATGGTAAAGAGAAGTGTAAATATACCTGTTTTGCGAAAGGATTTCATTTTTGATGAATATCAAATCTATGAATCATGCAGTTACGAAGCAGATTGTGTCCTGCTCATTGCCAAAATACTCACCTTACAGGAGTTAAACAAATTTTTAAACATGCTACATTATTTTGATATGTCCGCTCTATGTGAAGCTTACGATGAAGAGGATCTGGAGAAAATTCTTTCTACAGATGCAAAAATTATAGGAATAAACAACAGAAATCTACAAACATTAGAAGTAGACATAGAAAATAGTGTAAGGCTTGCCTCAAAAATTCCCTCCGACAGGATAGTAGTAGCAGAAAGTGGTATAAAAAGCAGAAAAGACATTGAATATTTGAACCAGAAAACAGGTATAAATTGTTTCCTGGTGGGTGAATATCTTATGGAACCCGGTGAAAAAACAAGAGGTGAAAAACTGAAGGAACTTATCCATGGAGATTAAAGATATAAAAAATATACACTTTATAGGTATCGGTGGAGTGGGGATGAGCAGTTTGGCAAGAATAGTTAAAAATAAAGGGTGCAGGGTTTCTGGATCGGATATAAAGGAAAATGAATACACACAGGATTTAAGGAAAATGAAAATAAGTGTTCATATAGGACATTGTTCAGATAATATAGATAAAGATATCCAGCTTGTTGTATATTCCTCTGCTATTCCACCTGACAACGTGGAATTAAAAAGGGCAGGGGAGTTGAATATTCCCACATTAAAAAGAGCAGTTTTTCTATCTCTCATCTTTAACAAGAAAAAGGGCATTGCCATTTCTGGTTCACATGGGAAAACCACCACCACAGCAATTCTCGCCTATATTATGAAAAGTGCAGATTACGATATTACTGCAATGGTAGGTGGAAGAATGCTGAATATAAACAGTAATGCATATGTGGGAAACAGTGAATGGATGATAACAGAAGCAGATGAGAGTGATGGCGGTTTTACAGAATTGCACCCATTTATCAGTGTAACTACCAATATTGATGATGACCACTTAAATTTCTATAAAAATAATATAGAAAACGAGAAGAGAGCATTTTTATCTTTTTTAAACAATACTCAAGCAGATGGTTATGCCATAATAAATGCCGATGACCCATTAACACTCCCTCTAAGCAATAAAATAAATGGTAATGTAGTTAAATATTCATTTAAAAATGGTGATATATACGCAAGAAATATACACCTACGGAAGATAGGTTATATATTTGATGTGTATATTAAAGGGAAAAAATTAGATACATTCACATTAAATATTCCAGGCAAACACAATGTTTCCAATGCATTGCCCGCAATCTTTATTGCACACTCCTTGAACATAGATACAAAAACGATCAAAAACTCCTTAGAATCATTTAAAGGAGTAAAAAGGCGATTTACCATAATAGGTAAAGAGAAAGGAATAACAATAATAGATGATTATGCTCATCATCCTAAAGAAATAGAAACAACGCTAAATGCAGCGAGTGAAATAAACAGAAGTCGTATTATCGCTCTTTTTCAACCTCATAGATATACAAGGGTAAAACAGCTATTTGATAAATTCACAACTGCTTTTTCAAAAGCAGATAAGGTTTTTATAACAGATATTTATCCGGCAGGAGAAAAAGCCATCAGTATAGATGCAATGACATTAGGAAAAGCTATCAGTGCGTATAAAGATTGTGTTTACATTAAAAAGGATGATGGATTGATAAATACGATGATAAAAGAATTAAAAGAAGGGGATATGATAATCACATTGGGAGCCGGAGATATATGGGAAATGGGAGTTGAACTCTTAAGAAAATTAAGACAACAATGAAAATAGAAAAAAACATTGATTTGTCTTCATTCACCACAATTAATATTGGAAGCAAAGGTAATTTAATATGGTTAGAAAATACTCAAGATTTCAAAATATTATGTGAGTTAAAAGAAAAATTATTCCTCTTGGGTAATGGTAGTAAACTGTTGTTATCAAACAATATTAAAAAATATATATTTGTAAAGTTAGGAAAGAATTTTTCATATGTGCATAGAAAAGATAACAAAATCATAGTTGGAGGGTCAACCACAACCAAAGAGCTTATAAAATGGTGTATAGAAAATGAGATTCAAGGATTAGAATTTTTAGCAGGTATTCCTGGCACTATGGCTGGTATAGTATCTATGAATGGCGGTGCTTTTGGTGAATGTATTGCCGATTTCCTGCAAGGTGTAAAAATATACAATAGAAGTGAAGAAGCTTATCTCAGCAAACAAGATTTAAACCCTACTTATAGACACATTGATATAAATGAAGAAACAATAATATATGAGATATATTTAAAAAACTTCAGAAAAGGCAAAACAAAAGAAATTATTAAGATAGTAGATTCTTTTTTAAACAGGAGGAAAAATAGTATACCACAACAACCTTCCTTAGGCTGTATCTTTAAAAACCCCAAAGATGCACCTGCCGGTTTTCTAATTGAGAAAGTAGGATTGAAAGGCTATATGATTGGTGACGCTCAAATTTCCTTAAAACATGCCAATATCTTCATCAATCGTGGAAAAGCAACATTTGAAGATGTTATGAAGTTAATAGAACTTGCTCACAAAATGGTTTATGATAAATTTGGCATTTTCCTGGAAAGGGAAGTGATCATCCCATGAAAATAGCAGTGGTATGTGGAGGAAAAACAAGTGAAAGAAAGGTGTCCCTTCAGACCGGAAAGGCTATCTACAACGCACTTTTAAAAAAAGGATATGATGTTTGCAAAATAGATTGTAAAGATAAGTGCTTAGAAAAAATTATAGAAATTAAAACAGATATTGTTTTCATTGCTCTTCACGGTGGGAGTGGAGAAAATGGAACATTGCAAGCAGCATTAGATATGCTCTCTATTCCTTATACCGGTTCCGGTAAAAAGACAAGTATGTTAGCTATGGATAAATTCTTAACAAAGATTCTCCTCTCTTACTACAATATACCTACAGCAAAATTTATCCTGGTAAAAGATAGAGATGATTATTTATGGACTTATTTCCCTGCGGTGGTAAAACCCAGAGAAGAAGGCTCAAGCATTGATGTGTGTTTTGTAGATAATAAGAGAAAATTGGGAGAAACTATAAATAAATTATTGAACAAATATGAAAGTTTACTTATTGAGCAGGCTATTTTTGGAAAGGAATTAACTGTAAGCATACTCAATGGTGAAATTTTAGCCATTATAGAGATAAAACCATACCAGGGTTTTTATAATTATCATAACAAATATACACCAGGCTCTACAAAATACATCATCCCTGCACCATTGCCGAAAACAATAAAAACATTGTGTGAAAATATTGCCCTTAAAACGTACAAAATATTGAATTGTAAAGGGGCTGCTCGTATAGATATGATACTGAGTGAAAGAAATGTTCCTTATGTGTTAGAAGTAAACACCATACCCGGTATGACACAAACCAGCCTCCTTCCTAAAGCCGCCAATGCTAAAGGATACAGCTTTGAAGATGTGGCTCAAGCCATCCTACAAAGCGCAGATGAGAGACTATAAAAACTTACCAGAAATAAAGCGAAGACCAATTTTAAAAACAATAATTTTGATATTGATTTTTATAATTGTAATAGCTACACTAATAGCAGTTGATGTAGCATTGAAGAGACTTCCTAATATTTTAAAAGTTACTCATGTATATGTAAAAGGAGTTAGGGTTTTGTCTAAGGATGAGCTTTTTAACGACTTGAGTATAAACGCCTCACTACTCAAAGTAAACAAAGATGAAATATACAACAAATTAAGTAGAAAAAGATGGGTGGAAAAAGTAAGGATGACAAAGATTTTTCCCGATACTATTCTTATTGATATAAAAGAAAAAAAACCATATATGATGCTAAAGATGAAAGACAAACAATATCTCTTAGATAAAAATGGCAATATCATAGACCTTTATCATCCATTATTGCCTATAGATATATCTAAACTATTGCTCATTAAGCAGATGAATG
>CAZVDS010000045.1:0-8903 GCA_964626315.1 uncultured Desulfurellaceae bacterium | reverse complement strand
ATCTTTCATTGTTGCAGACGCCTGCAAACGAGGAATCTTTAAAGGATAAGGAAAAGAGGTTCATTCAATATTTGATAAGTTGTCCGGCATTCATCGTTTGATGGCAATGCTTATTTATGGATGCGGCCTTAGACTTCAGGAATGCCTCAATCTGAGAATAAAGGATGTTGATATTGAACAGGGGATTTTAATTGTCAGATCCGGCAAAGGCGATAAGGATTGCCGTACCATGCTCCCAGAGTTGTTAAAAGATAGTCTGATTCGGCATATTGCTGAAACAAGGTCACTTTATGACAGTGACAGAATATCAAAACAGAAAAAATTTCGTTTCCTTAATTGAAAAAGGTCTTGGCAAGGGGGTGATTAAAAAGATATTTACCCCGTTAGAGATTACGGGGATAAAGGATAAAAAGAAGAAAGTAAATCTCTAACGGGGTGAAGAAAATTTTTCTGTTTTGCTCGCCGAAGCCCCGCACCAGAGCAAGCTCGGTGCGGGATAAACTCCGCGGAGGCGGTCGGAAACGCTGGGTGGGATTATTCAAAATCCACTTGCGGATTTTGCTCAAAGAAAGTTCTAACTTCGTCCAAAAGACACCGCCAATTTGTTTAATTCACATTTTTTAAATCCTAAAAGGAAATGAAAATTTCCTGTTTGGGTTTTCTGACTAATAAATTATACACAAAAAAGTAAAAAGCTAAAAACCTATAAATAAAAACTCTCTAATTTCTCTTGATAAGTCCTGAGTGAGCCTGCTAAGTGCCTCCTTTCTCTTCCGCTCATTCTCTTCTATGCTACTGCTCTTTGCCTCATAGTCCTCAAACACACTCAATTTCCTTTTTCTTAATATCTTCCCTTCTCTATTTGACAATTCCACCTGTGCACAAAGGAGAGAACGAAAACGAGTAGCTGTTCCCTTTTCATTAAAAGCAACAGCATTTGTTTTATATTCTGTTAAAGAAACGCTCAATATTCCTTCCGCCTCATGTTTTTCTTTTAACTTTATCCTTTTATCCAGATCAAGCTCGTTGGATAATGCTCTTTCCATCTCTATATCTATGCCCGGTTCAGTAGTTTGGTTTTGAACATTTTCAATATAAAGATTTTTTATGTTTTGAGGTAAACTGCCGTAGCTGCCTGCAAAATGATAACCACATCCAGAGAGAAAAAAAAGAATGATTAAAAATCGCCACATTATTTCACCACCATATTTACCAATTTTTGTTTTACAATAATAATCTTTTTAACCTCTTTACCTTGAATATGCTTCTGTATACGCTTTGAACTTAAGGCAAGCTCTTTTATCCTCTCTTCAATTGCATCTTTTTCCACCTCTATTTCGTCTCTCAGTCTTCCATTTACTGTTACAGCCATCTTTATCGTCTTCTTGATCAATGCATTCTCATCGTATTTAGGCCAACACTGATCTAATACAAATGCTTTCTCCCCTATTCCTTCCCACATCTCTTCTGCAATATGAGGAGCAAAGACGGACAACAATACAATAAGTGTTCTTATCGCTTCTTCTATAACAGTTTTATCTTCTTCTTTTTTTTCCTCATACCTATAATCATATATCGCATTCGTAAGTTCCATTAAATGAGCAACAGCAGTGTTAAAATGGTATCTCTTCTCTATATCCTCTGTAACCCACTTTATTGTGAAATGAGTAAGATAATGCAATTTCTTGCTTTTTTCTTCTTTCAATTCCACAACTTT
Organism: uncultured Desulfurellaceae bacterium; assembly: GCA_964626315.1. Lineage (GTDB taxonomy): Bacteria > Campylobacterota_A > Desulfurellia > JAGGSF01 > JAGGSF01 > CAZVDS01. Next base: position 7,186 of record CAZVDS010000045.1, on the reverse strand, counting down.
TCCATTTGATTTACAAACATCTTTATACTTATAAACAATCCTCCACACCCTATTCAAGAATCTATACGACCCTTCTACTCCCTCGTCACTCCAGTCTAAATCCTTTTCTGGTGGAGCAGCAAATAGGATAAATAGTCGTGCTGTATCTGCACCATAGTTTTCAATAATATAATCAGGGTCTACAATATTCCCCTTGGACTTGGACATCTTTGCTCCATCTTTGATGACCATACCTTGTGTTAGCAGTCTTTTAAATGGTTCATCTATATCTATATACTTCAAATCTCGAAATACCTTTGTGAAATAACGTGCATATAAGAGATGCATGATAGCATGTTCTATACCCCCTATATACTGGTCAACGGGCATCCAATATTGGGCTTTTCTTTCATCAAATGCTTTATTTTTTTCATGGGGCGAAACATATCTCAAGAAATACCACGACGATTCTACGAATGTGTCAAATGTATCTGTTTCCCTTTCTGCTTCTCCTCCGCATTGGGGACAGGTCGTTTTCACAAAACTTTTTACCCTTTTTAAGGGAGAATCACCCTCTCCCGTCAATGGTGCATTTTCTGGCAATTTAACGGGCAAATCTTCCTCATTCACAGGAACAATTCCACATTTTTTGCAATAGACAACAGGAATAGGTGCCCCCCAATATCTCTGACGGGATACATTCCAATCTCTTAACGCATAATTGATTGTTTTTTCTGCCAGCCCTTTTTGTTGTAGCCATTTTGTTATTTCCCACTTCCCTTGTTCAGAATCCAATCCATCAAATGAGCCCGAATTGACCATTATGCCTTCACCTTCGTATGCCTCTGTCAATTCACCGCCTTTTGGCATTGCTCCTTTTTTATATACCACTACTCTTACGGATAAATCATATTTTTTAGCAAATTCAAAATCTCTTTGGTCATGCGCAGGCACAGACATAATAATACCCGTTCCATATTCTAACAGGACAAAATTCGCCGCATAAAGTGGTATCTTTTCTCCATTGACAGGATTCTCTACATATATGCCAGTGAATATACCTTCCTTTTCTTTTTCTTTTATATCTTTTGTTCTCAGGAATTTCTCAATAAATTTTTGGACCTTTTCCTCATAGGAACTTCCCTTTATAAGTTTTTTTAGTAAAGGATGGTTAGGAGCAATACACATAAATGTTGCCCCAAACAATGTGTCCGGTCGGGTGGTAAATATTTCTAAAATCTCATCTTTTTCTGAAACTTTAAACTTTACCTTTGCCCCAATGCTTTTCCCAATCCAGTTTGTCTGCTGAATGAGCACCTTTTCTGGCCATCCTTTTTTTATTTGTTCCATATCTCTCAGAAGTTGTTCCGCATAATCAGTAATCCTAAAAAACCATTCACCTATCTCTTTTTTGGTTACCTCTCCTCCGCATCGCCAGCATCTTCCATCTATTACCTGTTCATTAGCTAAAACCGTTTGACAATGGGAACAATAGTTTACCTCTGCTTTCTTCTTATAAACCATATCCTTTTTCAGCATCTCAATAAACAACTTCTGTTCCCATCTGTAGTATTCCGAATCGCATGTTGTTACAACACCATCCCAATCATAGGAAAATCCCATTCTCTTCAACTGTTTTGTCATAGTGGCAATATTTTCTTTTGTCCAGGTTTCTGGGCGGAGATTATGTTCAATGGCGGCATTTTCTGCCGGCATACCAAATGCATCAAATCCAATAGGATGCATTACATTATAACTGTTCATTCTTTTGTAGCGTGCAATAACATCGCCTATAGAATAATTTCTTACATGACCCATGTGTATTTTTCCGGAAGGATAAGGATACATCTCTAATTCATAAAACTTTGGCTTATTTTTTTCTATCCTGGTCTTGAAAATTTTATTTTCTTCCCATTTCTTTTGCCATTTTAATTCTATTAAGTGTGGATTATATTTTTCTTGCATTTATTCTACCTCTAAGTAAGCCCCCTTGCTTGCCGATGTAACAAGCTTTGAATATCTTAAAAGATAGCCCTTTTTTATTTTCGGTTCTTTGGGTTGCCATTTTTTGCTTCTCTTCTTCAATTCCTTCCCACTAACCAGAAGGTCTATCTTCTTTTTATCTACATCTATTTCAATTTCATCTCCTTCTTTAACCAATGCAATAGTTCCTTTTTTTGCCGCCTCCGGACAGATGTGCCCAATGGAAAGCCCCTTTGTAGCACCGGAAAATCTGCCATCTGTAATCAAAGCCACCTTATCACCCAAACCCATGCCAGCAATGGCTGATGTAGGAGAGAGCATCTCTTTCATTCCCGGTCCACCGGCTGGTCCTTCGTATCTAATAACTACAACATCGCCTTCCTTTATCTTCTTTTTATATATAGCATTTAATGTTTCTTCTTCCGAATCAAACACCCTCGCTTTCCCTTTAAAATGCCTGATTTTTTCACTCACTCCTGATTGTTTTACAATAGAGCCTTCTTCTGCTAAATTTCCATACAAAATGGAAAGACCGCCCCTTTCCGAATAAGGATTATTTAATGGTCTTATTACCTCATCATTTTTTGCCTCAGCATCTTTATAATTTTCATATATTGTCTTACCCGTTACTGTGATAGACTTTCTATGAATGAGTTTTCTATCATCTAATCTACTCATTATAGCCATTACACCACCTGCCTCATCCAGGTCTTGAACATGAAAGTTTCCCACTGGGCTAAAATGACATAAAGTGGGTACCTTTCCACTTATCTTATCAAAAGTTTTCAAATCCAAATCTATCCCTGCTTCATGAGCAATGGCTAAAAGATGAAGCACAGTATTTGTAGAACAGCCCATAGCCATATCTACACATATAGCGTTTTCTAAAGAATCTTTCGTTATAATATCTCGTGGTTTGATATCCTTTTCTACTAATTCCATTATTTTCATACCTGAGTACTTTGCTAAACGCACCCTTTTGGCTAAAGGAGCAGGTGCAGTGCCGTTACCAGGCAGAGAAAATCCAAATGCTTCACTCAAACAGTTTATAGAATTCGCAGAATACATACCAGAACAAGAACCGCAACTGGGACAACCCTCATCTTCTATCTCTTTCAACTCCTTTTCTGTAATCTCTCCATTGATGTAGGCTCCTACTGCCTCAAATACTTGTGCTAAATCTACATCTCTCTGTTTATATCTGCCTGCGAGCATAGGACCGCCGGTAAACATAATAGTAGGAATATTAACCCTTACAGCAGCCATAATCATGCCTGGCACAATTTTATCACAAGCAGGCATAATAACCATGCCATCTACTGGATGAGCACTAACCATTATCTCTACTGCATCTGCAATATTTTCCCTTGAAGGAAGACTATAATGCATACCTAAATGACCCATAGCAATACCATCGTCTACAGCAATAGTATTAAACTCAAAAGGTGTGCCACCTGCCATATAAATACCTGCTTTTACTGCCTGAGCAAGTGTCTTTAAATGAATATGACCAGGCACAATATCTGTAAAAGCACTAGCAATAGCAATAATGGGTCTTTTTAATTCTTCATCTGTATATCCATCTGCCTTTAATAACGATCTATGTGGTGCTCTTTCCGCACCCTTTACCATCACATCACTTCTCTTCATCTTTTCCTCCTCTTATTCTTATTCCCTTGATTTTAGGAAATTCAAGAAAGAAATGCAAACAATTAGCTATGTTTTTTGACAAACTCTTCAATCTTTGGAAAATATTTATCCATTCCAATTATAGTGTTGTGAGCAGCATGAGGAATAATGAATATCTCTTTATCCTCCGCTCCTGAATTTTCAAAAAGCTTCTTTCCTTCCCCTGGGTCAACAATATTATCCATTTGACCGTGAATAATAAGGGATGGTTTTTTTATCTGTTTTATTTTCATTTCATTGAGAAGACAATTTTTTTCATCCAATAGAATTTCTCTTTCCGAAGCTTTTAAATAACACCAAATTTTTCTTAAATTATTGGCTCTTCCACTTTCAATAATCAATCCGGAGACATCATTTTGATGATGAAAGACAATCTCAAGAGCAGGCATACTCCCCAAAGACCTACCCATTATAAAGATATTACTATTAAAATCTTTTTTTATCATCTTTTTAAATTCCTTAAAAATAATATGACTATCATTGAGTGTATTAAAAACAGTTGGTTTACCATTGCTCATTCCATAGCCTCTGTAATCAGCCATAAAGAAGTTGATTCCAATTTTATTGTAGAACAAAGCGATCTCATCGTAATCTCCCACTGTTTCGCCATTTCCACCGAAATAAAGAATAGAAGGATAACTTTTTTCTTTTACCCAAAAACCACAACCAATCCTGATTTTAGGTTCTACTTCAATATAATGGATATTGGCTTTTGATGGAGAATCTTCCTTATAAAAAGAATATGCAATTGGAAAGATAATCTCTAAAATCTCTGGTCGGTTTAGAAAGGATAGATCACAGCACATCTCAATTTACTCCATCATCGCATTGCTGAACTTGAGCAAGAAAATGAACCAAATTTTCTAAGATTAAAAATATCAGTTCTTGCATATCCCATCCCAGAACATCAGCTCATAAGCTTGAATGAATGTTGCTGACATTCTCATAGCTTTATCTTCTTCTGGAAGGTAACAATCTATTATATTTAATGCTTTATTCTCCATCTCTTCTGTAGATGCTGAAAATAGATCCAAAAACGATGTTTCTTCTATTTGATACTTTTCCTTAAGGGCTTTAGAAAACCTGTAACAATTTGAACCCCACACCGGTAAATTGGCTATGAGTGCCATAACTTGCACGCCAGGTGAATAAAATTGAGCCAATACAGTTAAATAATGTGTATAAACTACAGCTTCTGGTATAGGATTATAATCTTCCAATCTTTCTAAATCTAAAGCTTCAGCCATCTTCAATAGGTGATTTAATGCTTCTATATCACCTTCAGTAATAGTTTTAAAAAAATCAAGTTCTTCCGAACTTTTGGATTTAGACAACATCAAAGATAAGCTTCTGGCATCTCCATTTATAATATAATGTTGGTTAACTACAAAGGCTTTGATTTTGTCTTCGGGCAATATGCCCTTTTCCGCCTCAAGAATGTAAGGATGATTTAATATCTTTTCATTTAAAGGTTTTAAATGCTCTCTTATTTCTCTAAGTAAAACCTTAGCTTCCATAATATTTATTTATATATTTTTGAAATTAAATGTCAACTTTCCATTTTTCTATATTGTAAGCCATATCCCAGTACATATACTCATATTTACTGGATATAATGAATACTTCTTTAAGTTTTTCATATTTTGCATCAGCATTGTCCAGTAGATTTTTCATCCTATCCACAAGTTCACAATAGGCTTTCGTAGAATATACAGAAGCCCATTCACGATAAACTTTATTCTTATTTTCTTTAAGTTTTTCTCTATGAAATTCTGCTATTTCCGCATAAGACCAGAAACACGGCAAACAGGCAGCTAAACCTTCCCAGAATGTCTTTAGCAAACTGGTTGAAAGTAAAAAACTGGTATAGGATATATTTGTCGGTGCAGGCTCAACACCTGTAGCATCTTCTATAGTATAATTCAGCTTTTTTAATAATTCTTCATAACTCTTATATTCGGTTGTCGCTTCCAGATGTGCCATCTCTAACATCTCTTTCATCGCTTCAACCGATTCGGCTTTTGAAGACAGTATGCTAAAATTCTTCATGTCAGCAGTAAGATAGTTATAATCTTGAAGCACATAGAATTTAAACTTTTTTAGAGGCAGCGTTCCCGTATACAGTTCTAAAACAAAGGGATGATTGAATATCTTTCTCCATATATAATCTGCATCCTTTCTTAAATTATCAGAGATTCTCATGGTTTCCTCCCTTGAACCACTATAAAGTCCCCCCTTTCATATCCCTCTGTAGGTTGTTCTATTTCATCGTTGGTATACTTAGGATGCTTGGTAAGAGTTTGAACATATTTAAGATCAACAAAGCCTGCCTCTTTCAATAGATTGTTGATCTCATCTATAGAATTCCAATGCGCTCCTCTGATGAACTTGATGGGATAAGGATATTTGGGAGAGGTTTCAGGGTCGTGTTTCCCCCTCAAATAGGCTAAATCATACAGCATGGCGTAAGAGCCTTCTCTTGCCAAGAATGAAACCACAATGTGACCATTAGGCTTTAAGATGCGGCATGCTTCTTTCACTGCTTTTTCAGGGTCATCTACATAACTTAAAACTGTGCTCAATAAAACTGTATCAAATCTTTCATCTTCAAAAGGCACATCTTCAGCCATACCTATCTTTACCTTAATCCCTCTCTTTTTTGCTAATTTTGCCATCTGTTTTGATGGTTCCACTCCATATTCAATTCCCAATCTTGAAGCAAACAATCCACTGCCTACCCCAATACTAATAGAATTTTTAGGATTAGACAAAAAATACTTTTCAGCTAATAGCTCAGATTCAAAAACAATTTGATTTTTATTAAACCAGGCATCAAAATCTTCAGCCGATTCTTTAAACACAGAAATTTCTTTAGGTTTAATATTATGATACAAAGGTCCATATCCTTTTCCTATATTATCGGGTGCATTTTCTATGGCCTTTGTAATGTAATCCTTAGCCAATTCAACTGCATTATAAACATTCAAACCCTTAGCTAATCCTGCGGTAATAGCTGATGAAAGGGTGCATCCTGTGCCATGGGTATTTTTAGTGTCCACTCTCTCAGATTCATAATAATGATAATTATCTCCATCAAATAAAATATCCATAGCTTTCTTTGTAGAGAGATGTCCTCCCTTTACAAGAACATTTCTTGAACCTCTTTTATGGATTAAAACCGCCGCTTTCTTTGCATCTTCTATGTTTTTTATCTTCATTCCGCTTATCACTTCTGCTTCAAACACATTTGGTGTAACAACATAAGCCAGAGGTAAAATTTTCTGAATTAAACCTGACTTAGCCTCCTGTTTTAAAAGAGGACTGCCACTCTTAGATACCATTACAGGGTCAATTACCAGCTTTTCAATATGATATTCTTTGATTTTTTCTGCCACCACCTCTATTATCTCGGCATTGGATAACATACCTGTTTTAGCCGCATCTGCACCTATATCCTCCATTATTGCATCTATCTGTTTCCCGACTGTTTGAGGTGAAACATCGTAAATATCCTTAACCTGTAAGGTATTTTGAG
>CAZVDS010000044.1:0-8993 GCA_964626315.1 uncultured Desulfurellaceae bacterium | reverse complement strand
TTCACAGCCGATGCACGCATCCTCATCAATGGTTATATTCACCATACTGACACCTCCTCAAAAAATCTTCAATTTCCTAGTAGTAGTATTACAATTTCTTTTCTTCATTGTCAAATGTTTTAAATACCCTTCTAAATATAATATCAACATATCTTGTATAATAAGATATATCAAAACACCGTTTAATTTCTTCTTTGGTCAGTATTTTTTCCAATCTTTCATCCTTCATAAGCAATGTTTCAAAATCTATATCTTGTTTATAAGCTTTCATAGCACAATCCTGAACTATTTCATAAGCTGTTTCTTTATTTATACCCTTTTTTACCAATTCTATCATAACCCTTTGAGAAAATATCAAACCTTTAGTGAAATAAATATTCTTTTTCATATTATCTTCATAAACAATTAGGTTACTCAAAATGTTGGTGATTCTCTTTAGCATAAAATCTACTAAAATATTTGCATCAGGCAAAATAATTCTTTCATTGGAAGAATGACTAATATCCCTCTCGTGCCATAGAGCAATATTATCAAGAGAAACTAAAACATAAGATTTTACCAATCTTGACAATCCACATAGGTTTTCTGAAAGAACGGGATTCCTTTTGTGAGGCATAGAAGAAGAACCCTTTTGACCCGAATAGAAAAATTCTTCTATCTCTTTCACTTCTGTTCTTTGCAAATGGCGAATCTCCAAAGCAATCTTTTCTATGCTGGATGCGATGATAGCCAGCACTGACAGGTAATGGGCATATCTGTCTCGTTGAATGATCTGGTTAGAAACAGGAGCAGGATTTAATAATAAAGACTTGCATACATATTCCTCTATCTGTGGTGGCACATTGGCAAATGTGCCCATAGAACCGGATATCTTTCCATATGAAATATCATCCTTAGCAAATAGCATCCTATTAAAATTTCTTTTCATCTCTTCATACCATAAACTAAGAACAAGTCCAAAAGTAACAGGTTCACCGTGTATGCCATGAGACCTGCCAATCATCTTTGTATATTTATACTTGTAAGCTTTTTCCTTTAACACCCCCATCAGATTACAAATATCCTTTATTATTATCTCTGCTGATTTTTTTAACATTATTGCCATAGCCGTATCTATAATATCAGAAGAGGTTACTCCTAAATGAAGATACTTTCCTTTATCACCTAAATACTCTCTCACATTTTCTACAAATGCCACCACATCATGTCGGGTTACTTTTTCTATTTGTTTCATTCTGTCTATGTTAAATTTTGCTTTTGTTCTTATTGCATCTGCTGTTCCTTTCGGAATTTCTCCTAATTGTTCCCACCCTTCAACGATCCTAATTTCCACTTCTAACCATATCTGCAATTTATTCTTCTCATTCCATATCTCATTCATTTCTTCCGTGCTGTATCGCGGAATCATAAACCCTCCTCAATGTTCATATACTCTCATTCCCATACCCACAATTATACCTATCACAGCAAAATTCAATATAGTAGAACTCCCTCCATAACTCATAAAAGGAAGAGTAATACCAGCCACAGGAAACAAACCAATAGTCATACTAATATTAAGTATCACAGATATCGCAAGCATAATAGTAATACCAACAACGGTAAATTTTTCAAACCGCCATCTGGCTTTTTGAACAATATTCAATGCTCTCCAAATAACAGATGCATATAAAAAAATGAGGATGAAACAACCAATAAATCCCCACTGTTCAGCAAATACAGAAAATATAAAATCGGTATGTTTCTCAGGCAAGAAATAAAGTTTGGATTGGGTAGCAGATTCTATTCCCTTTCCCAAAATACCACCACTACCAACGGCAATCTCTGACTGGATTATATGATAACCATATTTTGTTGCTGAAGAATGGGGATTCAAAAAGGCAACCAATCTATGCTTTTGATAATCTTTTAATGACATCCAAAACAATGGGGAAAGAAGAATAGTAATAATGAAACCTTTCAATATAAGATTTTTTTTCACTCCCGCAATCATTATCATGCCTATAGAAATTAAAGCAAAAATAACGGCTGTACTCAGGTCAGGTTGCTTGGCAATAAGGAATATAGGCAAGAGACTTAATATAAATGGAACTAAAAGATCCCTTGCTAAATAGTTGTTTTTGGGATGTTTATGAAAAAAATGAGCAAGCACAAAAATAAGCCCTAACTTAGCAATCTCAGAGGGTTGAATATTTATGAAACTCAGTCCAATCCATCTCTCGACACCTCTTTCCTTAATGCCAATTAACAGCACAAGTATTAATAGTAAAATACTAATTATATAGATGAAATTAGAATAAGAGTGCCATATTCTGGAAGGAATACTCAAGCAAACAAAGAAAATAAAAAGCCCTATAATATTCCACAAAAGTTGCTTGTAAAATAAAATATTACTCCCAACAACAGAATACAATGTAAAAAGACCAATTCCATTTATCAGTATGATGCATAAAAACAGCATCCAGTCAAAATTCATTATAAGTCTTCTATCTATCTGTATCATTTATGAAACCGTTCACCTATTATAGTGAAAGAAAGCACCGTTAAAAAAATAGCCATTCCCGGAAAAAAGGAAAGCCACCATGCTACCTGCAAGTAATCTTTACCTTCAGAAAGCATCTCTCCCCAAGAAGGTGTAGGAGGTTGAACCCCCAATCCCAAAAAACTCAACGCCGATTCGGTAAGTATGGCACTACCTACACCTAATGTAGCAGAAACAACTACCGGACCCAAGGCATTAGGCAACAAATGTTTAATAATAATATAAATATTGCTTGCCCCAAATAACTTTGCTGCTTTTACAAACTCCATATTCTTTAGTTTCAATACCTCAGCCCTTACCAACCTTGCTACACTCATCCAACCCGTTAACCCAATAACAATCATTACATTAACAATATTGGGACCAAGAAATGTAACCACTGCCAGAACCAAAAAGAATGTGGGAAAAGTAAGCATAATGTCTGTAAAACGCATGAGAAGTGAATCCACAATCTTCCCATAAAATCCGGCTACAGCACCTATTATACATCCTATTGCTATGGATATACCAACTGCAATCAATGAAACCTCTATAGATACCCTACTCCCATAGATAATACGAGAAAATATGTCTCTACCCAATCTATCCGTTCCACATGGATGCAAAAAAGAAGGTGAAAGAAAAATAGCATCAGTATTAATCTCATAAGGATTATAGGGTGCAATAAATAATGCAAAGATGGCTAAAAAAACTATAATAAAAACAAAACATATTGAAAATATGAATAATTTATCATTCTTACTAAAAGATTGTAATAATATTTTTACCTTTTCTCTTTGAGCCGTAAAGTGCATTACTTAAGTTCTTTTTTACCAACAGTCCATTCTTCCATACTTTTCTTATAAGTAGCGGAGGCTTTCTCTGCAGGTAATCTTTCTTAAAACTCTATTTGCTTCTACCAATAAAAAACCGCATTCATCTACATTTTTTGCCTTTCCTTTAATTATATTATCTCCAGCATCTACTGCAATTCTTCGCCCTATTGTATCAGAGTACTCCCTCCATAAATCCAATATTTTCTCCTTGCCTCCCTTTTCTAAAAGCAAATATAATTTTTCCAAATAATACAATAGACTAGCTATCATGTCTGCCCTATCAATCTTATCCTTTATCTTTGTCATCGCAGAAATACCAACATCTTTTAATGAAGAAGGAAAGTCTTCCTGATTTACATTTATCCCTATACCCAAAATAACACTCTTTATAAATTCTCCTTCAGTTGCAGTTTCCATCAATACTCCACCTATCTTTTTCCCACCTAACATACAATCATTAGGCCATTTTATCTTGGCTTCGATTCCATAATCAGAAAGAGTCTCTATAATAGCAATACTACCAATAAACATTATGAGAATACCACATTCCATAGAAAGATGTTGTGGAAATAAAACAACAGAAAGATAAATATTGTTTCCTAAGGGAGAAAACCATTCTTTTCCCCTTCTTCCTCTTCCTCTTTGTTGTTCCTCTGCGATAACTACAGTGCCCTGAGGACAACCGGTTTTTATCAAACTTCCTGCTTCATCCATAGTAGAAGATGTAAGTTTGTAATATTCAATTCTCTTTCCAATAAACTCTGTAAACAATCTCCTTTTAATTTCAAAAGGAATAAGGATATTTTTCCCTTTTTCTGTGAGTTTATATCCTATTCCCTTCTTAGATTCAATTCTAAACCCCAATTTTCTTAAATTTTTTATCCTATTCCAGATAGCAATACGACTGACATTTACCTTCTTGCATATATCTACACTAGGAACAAAATCACCTACATTATCATATAAATATTGTAAAATTACTTCATCTATATTCATTCTTCATCTAATGCCTGTTGTAAAAGTTTTATAGCACAAAATTTACCACACATGGTGCAAACATCTCTTTCCTTGGGTAAAGATGATTCTCTCATTTCTCTAATCAGTTTTGGATTAATAGAAAGTTGTATCATCTTCTCCCAATCTAACGCTTTTCTTGCCTTGTCCATCTGCAGGTCCCACTCAAATGCCCCTTTTATGCCTTTAGCAATATCTGCGGCATGTGCGGCAATACGAGTAACAATGACGCCCTCCTTCACATCTTCAGCTATAGGCAACCTTACATGCTCTGCAGGTGTTACATAACACAAATAATCTGCACCTTCTGCTGCTATTATTGCTCCTCCAATAGCGGAGGTTATATGGTCGTATCCTGGTGCAATATCTGTAACTACAGGTCCTAATACATAAAATGGTGCATCGTGAGTAAGTGCTTTTTCTATCTTCACATTTTCAACTACTTGATTTATAGGAATATGACCCGGTCCTTCAATCATGGATTGAACCCCTGCCTTTAGAGCCCTATCGTGTAACTCACCCAAAAGAATTAACTCCTGAATTTGGGGCCTGTCAGTAGCATCACTAATAGCACCTGGCCTAAATCCATCTCCCAACGACAGTGTAAAATCATATTCTTTTGCAATATCTAACAATCTATCAAAATGTTCGTATAATGGATTTTCTTTTTTATTGTAAAGCATCCATACTGTAAGAAAAGAACCTCCTCTTGAAACGATATCAGCAACTCTTCTCCCTCTTTTCAACCTTTCTATTGTCTGTAAGGTAACTCCACAATGAACAGTGGTATAATCAATGCCATCTTTTGCATGTTTCTCTATGGTATTGAACAAATCATCCTCCGTCATATATACAATGCTTCCTTTTTTTTCTCCTATCTCTACCGCGGATTGATATATAGGAACATTCCCTACAATAATTCGGGATTTTTTAAGAATTTCTCTTCTTATCTCGTCCAAATCTCCTCCTGTGGATAGATCCATTACCGTATCTGCACCTGCTTCTTCAGCCGCCCTTAATTTTTCCAATTCTGTATCCAAACTAAATACATCAGGAGAAGTCCCTATATTAGCATTAACCTTGGTTCTTAAGCCCTTTCCCACACCCACAGGATGAATATCGTGAACCTTATTTTTCAAAATTACCACTTCACCCTTAGCTACTCTTTCCGCCAATTTCTCTTTATCTACATGCTCATCCCGAGCTACTATCTCTACTTCTTTTGTTATTATACCCTTCTTTGCTGCTTCAATTTGGGTAAGTGCCATTTTATCCTCCTTGTTTATATTATATCCTCTATTTTTAAATTTTCTACTTTTTTATTATAAAAAAAGTGAAAAAAGGATAAAATTGTGATATATTTATTATATGAAAAAGCCGCAATACATAGCGTTTGAAGGTATGGATGGTGCAGGTAAAACTACGCAAGCTAAACTTTTCCAGTCTTTTCTTTCCTCTATCAACATGAAAAGCTTACTAACTAAAGAACCGGGTGGAACATCTGCAGGAAAAATGATTAAAGACATCTTGCTTAAAAACAAGCTTTATAAAGAAACGGAACTCTTACTATTTTTAGCGGACAGAGCACAGCATGTAAGAGAAATTGTAAAACCCAATATTGAAAAAGGGGTTATTGTGGTAAGTGATAGATCCTTATACTCCACCATCGCCTATCAGGGTTTTGGTAAAAATATAGACATAGAACTTATATATAAACTAAGCACCTTCACCAACAATAACATTTTACCTCAAGTTGTATTCTTGATAGATCTTTCGCCCGAGCTTTGCGCTATGCGTTGTAAAAAAAGAGATGAAAAAACGGAAGACATATCCTTTTTAAAAAAAATCAGGAAAGGTTATGTCCAACTTGCCAAAGAAAAAAATTTTTTTATTGTAGATGGAGAAAAAGATATTGTAACTCTACATGAAAATATCTTAAAAATTTGGAATAGGATATGAAAATGTTTTACCCTGCTTATATATTTGATACAGAATGGAAAGAGGTCATAAATTTTGTGGAAAAAAACTTATGCAAAGATGATATATGTAGGAGAAAAGTAGAACAAAATCTACATCCTGATGTTTACATTCTAACAGGTTTAATAGGAGTTGATGATATAAGGAAAATAAAAAAATCCCTCTTATATAAACCAATAGAAGGGGAGAAAAGCTTTGTCATACTAAAAACAGAAGAATTAACCATATATGCTCAAAATGCTTTACTAAAAATATTGGAAGAACCTCCTTCCTACGTATGTTTTATACTATGGGGCAGTCCTTTTCCCCTTTTAAGCACAGTACGCTCCAGGGCAGTTTCATTTCATGGGAAAAAAGAAAGAGAAGATGTCTCTGAGATAGTTCAAGTATTAAAACACCATAATTTAAAACAGTACATAGAATTAGTAAATAGATTGACCGAGATAAAAGACAGAAATAAAATCTTTAGATTATTGGAGGCAACAAATTTAGAAATATGTAAAGAATATACAGACTATGCAAAAATCTTAGAGCAATTTTCCTCACATATCAAAAATTACAATATGAATATAAAATTGTTCTGGCTTTCTCTATTTTTAAAATTATATAAGGAATTCAAACATGAAAGTAGCACTAATTGAATTTACAAAAGTAGGACCACTACTACCATTTTTAATTCCAGAAACAGAAGTCTTTTGCGCAAATGACAAGATAGTTACTGAATCAGAAAGAGGTCTCGCCATAGGCACGATAAGAAAAATTGTAGATTCTAACGATACAGATTTAAAAGCAATATTGAGAAAAGCTACAAATAATGACCTCGCCATTCAAAAAGAAAACGAAAAGTTAGCCGCTGTTGCTTCTGATGAATTTAAAAAACAGGTGAAAAAATTAGGATTAGAAATGAAATTAGCAAAAGTAGAATATACTTTGGATAGAAGTAAAATTGTATTTTATTTCACTGCAGAAGAACGCATTGATTTTCGACTGTTGGTAAGAATCCTTGCTTCCATCTTTAAAACCCGCATTGAAATGAGGCAAATTGGAGTAAGAGATAAAGCAAAGATAATTGGAGGAATAGGTTTGTGTGGACAAGAACAATGCTGTAGCAAATTTTTGAGAAATTTTGAACCTACATCTGTAAAGATGGCTAAAGACCAAAATCTTAACCTTAATGTGCATAAGATATCAGGTGCATGCGGAAGATTGATGTGTTGTTTAGCCTTTGAAAACAGATTCTACGAAGAATTTCTAAAAGAGATTCCTCCCTTAGGCAAAAAAATCCAGGCAGGTGAGATAGAGGGAGAAATCATAGCCATTAATCCCTTTAAAAGAACGGTGATCATAAAAACTGAAGAGAAAGAATATGAAATAGAAGCTAATCTATTAAACAATGGAGATTTGAGATGAATAAAAAATTCTATATAACCACGCCTATTTATTATGTAAATGATGTTCCCCATATTGGTCATTCTTACACCACTATTGCTGCAGATACCTATGCTCGTTTTAAGAGATTTTTGGGCGAAGATACATTCTTTCTTACAGGAACTGATGAGCATGGACAAAAGATCAAGAAAACAGCAGATAAACTAAATAAAACACCCATCCAGCTTGCAGACGATGTAGTTATAAGATTCAAGGATCTATGGACCAAATTAAACATAACAAACGATGATTTTATAAGAACTACAGAAAAAAGACATGAAGAAGCTGTGCAGGAGATATTCAACAAGATGCATAAAAATGGTGATATATATAAAGACAAATATGAGGGGTGGTATTGTGTTTATTGTGAATCTTACTTTACAGATCTGGATGTAGGCAAAGAACATCTATGTCCAGATTGCGGAAGAAAAGTAGAGAAATTAACGGAAGAAAGCTATTTCTTTAAACTCTCAAAATATGAAAAGCCACTACTTCAATATTATGAAGAGCATCCAGAATTTATTATACCTCAGTCTCGTTATAATGAGGTTACAAGCTTTGTTAAATCAGGTCTAAAAGATTTAAGCATTACACGAACATCGCTGGATTGGGGTATTCCCGTGCCCTTCGACAAAAAACATGTAATATATGTATGGTTTGATGCTTTATTCAACTATGTGAGTGGAATAGGTTATGTCTATGATAAAGATAAATTCAACAGTATCTGGCCACCTGATGTTCACTTTGTGGGGAAGGATATTTTAAGATTTCATGCTATTTTTTGGCCTGCTTTTCTTATGTCTGTAAAATTTCCTCTACCCAGACATATCGTTGCTCACGGCTGGTGGACAGTTGAAGAGAAAAAGATGTCCAAATCTCTGGGGAATGTAGTAGACCCTCTTGAAATGATAGAAAAATATACACGCGATGCTTACAGGTATTTTCTATTAAGAGAAGTACCTTTTGGTTTAGATGGAAACTTCAGCGAAGAAGCATTTATAAATCGTTTAAACAGTGATTTAACAAACGACCTGAGCAATTTGGCATGGAGATCTTTATCTATGGTAGAGAAATACAACCAGGGAATAATAAAAAGAGTGCAGATTGAAGATCACTATTTAGAGCAAGAAGGTAAAAAAACAATAGAAAATATAAAACAATATATGAATAGATTTGCGTTTAATGAAGTATTGGAAGAAATATGGTCACTTATAAGT